>CAYJEO010000001.1:0-4050 GCA_964369355.1 uncultured Muribaculaceae bacterium
CTTTGCATTAAATTAACTGGTATTTCGCAAGTTTCACTATATTCAAAACCATATTTTTTAGCTTCATCACTCCAATTATAAATAATACAGCCTTCAAACTCATTATTAGTTAATGGATTTTCTGGTATTTTATCTAATATTTCAGCATTTACTATTTCACTTATTTCTAGTTTTTTTAAAACATTATTTTCAGTCCCTAAATCATTTGCAACTGAATAATGATATGCACTATCTAATAATACTTCTACTTGAGTATCATAAGCACTTTCCTTAGAACTTGCTATAACACCCATAATCAATGGTGATGTTATTGCTAAAATTATTGCCAATACTACAATAACTCCTAAAACTTCTATTAATGTAAATCCTTTTTTCATAATTCACCTAGCCTATTCTTAAGTAATTATAACATAAAAAAAGAAAATATTTATCCTATTTTCTTTAAATTATTAACAATTAATTGATATTTATCAAATCTTTTTTCTACTTTTGCATTAATTAATAAAATATCATTTTTATTTAATTTATATTCATTATATATTTTAGGAAATAAAACTGCATCTATTGTTGCTACTTCATCACTAACAGTTAAGAAAGCCATAACATCTTCTTTTTTAGTTTTAATTTCTTTTATTTTATCTATAAATACTACGATATCAATTGTCTTATCAAAAAATAATTCTAGCTCTAAAACATTAACACTATTATGCTTTATTTTGTATTCAGTAACTGGATGTTTAGATAAATAAAAACCAAACACTTCAAGTTCAAAACTCATTAAACTTAATAAATCATATTCTTGATATATTTCTAAAACTGGTTGTAAATCTTCACTATCTAATAGACCACCAATTTCTGCATAATTAATAATAACATCTAAATTTTCAATTAAAGTTTTTTTATTATAGTCTTTAAAACATCCAGCATATATTAATGATTCTAATGTTTTTTTAGTAATAGCTTTACCATAGCAACGTTTAACAAAATCAAAAATACTTTTAAATTTTTCTTTTTTCTTTTCTGACTCTATTATTTTAGCACCGTTGGATCCTACATTTTTAATACTAGTTAAAGGAAAATATACCTGTTTATTATGAATAATATACTCAGATCCACTAATATTTATATCTGGAGTATGAATATGTACATTTAATAATTTTGCTTCATATATATAATCTTTTGTTTTCATAGCATTACCTATATTCATAGTAAGTAAATTTTTTAAAAATACTTCTGGGTAGTGAGCTTTTATATAAGCCATTTTATAAGCTATCATAGAATAAGAAACAGAATGAGCCTTATTAAAACCAAAGTTTGCAAATTTTAATATAAGTTCAAAAACTTTTAAAGCTAAATCATAATGATATCCTTTATTAATACTTCTTTTAATGAATTCATCTTTTAAAGATAAAATAACATCTTCTTTTCTTTTAGACATAGCCCTTCTTAAAATATCAGCTTCTGCAAAAGAATAACCAGCAATAACACTAGAAATTTGCATTATTTGTTCTTGGAATATAATTATTCCATATGTTGGTTTTAAAATTGATTCCAAATCCGGATGAATATAATCAATTTTCTCTAACCCTCTTCTTCTTTTGATATATGGATCTATATTTTGCATAGGACCTGGTCTAAATAACGCTAGTGCTGCAGTAATATCATCAAAAGTATTAGGTTTAAATTTTCTTAAGAAATTCATCATTCCAGTTGATTCAAATTGAAATATTCCAATAGTTAAACATTTTTCAAATATTTCATAAGCTGCTTTATCATTTAGTGGAATTGAATCAAAATCAATATTAACTTCTTTTAAACTATCATTAATTAAAGTTAAATTTTTTAAAGCTAAGAAATCCATTTTTAAAAGTCCTAACTCTTCTAAATATTCCATAGAATATCCAGTAGTATAAAATTCATGTCCTTTATCTAATGGAATAACATTATCTAAATCTTTACTAGACATAACAATACCTGCTGCATGGATACTAGTATGTCTTTTTAAACCTTCAAACTTTGAAGCAATATTATAAAGTTTTAATAATTCTTCATTTTGATTAATATAATTTTTTAATTTTTCATTTTCTAAATTTTGTTTTAAAGATAATCTTGAATCTAATAACTTACATACTTGATCAATTATTTTCAATTCAATATCCATTACTCTTCCAACATCTCTAATTGACTGTTTGGAAGCTAATGTACCAAATGTGATAATCGGAGCAACTTTTTTAAATCCATATTTATTTATACAATAATTTACTACTTCTTCTCTTCTATTATATTCAAAATCAATATCTATATCTGGCATTGTAATACGTTCTTCATTTAAGAAACGCTCAAATATTAGATCATATTTAATCGGATCTATTGTCGTAATGTTAAGTAGATACGAAACTAAAGAACCAGCTGCTGATCCTCTACCTGGACCTACTAATACACCTTCTTTTTTAGCATAAGCAACATAATCATTTACTATTAAAAAGTAATCACAAAAGTTTAATTTATTTATAACTTCTAATTCATATTTTAATCTTTCTTTATATACAACAGAAACTGATGTTCCAAATATTTTTTTTAATCCTTCAATACAAAGTTTTTTTAAATGTTCATAACTATTTAAAGAAGAATCATATATAGGTAATAAATTATTTTCTTTAATTATTTTTATATTACACTTTTTAAAAATGTCAGTATCTTTAGAATTATATATATCCATACTATTATCTAAATAATCAAAAGTTATTTGGTTAATAGTTATTCCATCTTTAATACCATGTAAATAGTTAATATATTTATTATCAGATTGTTCTAAATATAAAACTGGTTTGAAAAATATTTTATTTGGATATGCTAAATTATTTTTTTCTTCTTCTGTGGCATAACCATAATATTTTATCTCAGCATTAATTAAGTCATATAATAAAATAGAATCATAAGGTAATATTAAAATTAAATTCAAACAATATTCATTTAATAAATCAATAGTTAGTTTTTTTTCAGACTGTAATGTTGATATTTTAATTAAATTTTTATAACCATTATAATTAATAGCATATAAAACTAGTGTTTTTCCATCAATATTTACTTCTAAACCTATAATTGGTTTTATATTATTTTTTACACATTGTTTATAAAAATCATATGCCCCATAAAGGTTATTATCCGTAATAGTAAGGGTATTAATATTATGTTTTAAAGCATAATTTATTAAGTCTTCTATTTTAATCATACTATCTAATAAACTATAAGTTGTTTTTATATATAAAGGTGTCATAATAATTACCTCCTTAAACTATATATATTATAGCATCTTTTTAGCAAAAAATAATTAAAATAATTGACTTTGTATTAATATTATGATAAAGTTATATGGCATAGGACTCAAGTTGGGAGGAAATAACATGGCTAAAAAAGTAAGTACTAAAAAACCTTTATTTGGAAATCTTAGATCGCATGCGATGAACGCAACTCGTCATGCTCAAAAACCTAATTTACAAAAAGTTAAATTAGAAAACGGTCAAACGGTAAGAATGACTGCTAGAGAACTAAGAACAATGAAAAAAGCAAGCAAAGTTGTTGAAGCAGCTTAAGACGATATTTTATATCGTTTTTTATTTTGCTATGATATAATTAATTAGGTGATTATATGGCTTCAGCGATTATACATTTAGCAACTGCTAAAAAATTAAAACACAAATTTAATATTAAAAATGAATTAGAATTTTATTTAGGAAGCATTGCTCCTGATATAGCAAAACACATCAATCTAAATAAAGCAGATACTCATTTTTTTGACAATGAAATAAATGTTAGTAATATATCTAGTTTCAAAAAAAAATATCAAAATTACTTAGAAAGTGATTTTTTAAAAGGATATTTAGTTCATTTAGAAACTGATAATTTATGGTACTCTACTGTCAGTAAAGCTTATTCTACTAATACAATAAAATTATTAGATGGTACTTACATAAGTGCTGATGAAAAACAAATTTCTAGTATAGTTTATAGAGATTATACTGGATTAAATCAAGAAGTCATTGATAAATA
>CAYJEO010000001.1:4150-30989 GCA_964369355.1 uncultured Muribaculaceae bacterium
ATAAATACAATCGAAGATTTTATAGAAGAGTGCATTAAAAAAATACATTTATAAAAAATGTATTTTTATTTTATTGTTGATTCATCTATTTCATAAGTATATGGATCATATTCAGCATTTTTAGTAATAATAACCTCTAAAGTACTTTCAAAAGGTTTATCAGTTTTAGGGTTATTTATATCAACTTCTATATACCCTAAATCTTGTAATTGCCCTAAAGTAAGAGTAATAGTCTCTCCATCGTTTTGTGGTAGACTATCATAATTTTTTGGATCAACTACATAACTTTCAGCAGCTTTTTTTATATTTTCTAATTGTG
Source organism: uncultured Muribaculaceae bacterium (assembly GCA_964369355.1). GTDB lineage: Bacteria > Bacillota_I > Bacilli_A > RF39 > UBA660 > CAYJEO01. The sequence continues at coordinate 4,470 of CAYJEO010000001.1, forward strand.
TTTCATATGTTTTATTAGTCGCATTATTTAAAGAATTATCAATTACTGTAAATGTAATAACACTTATAATTCCAACTACTATTAAAACTCCTAATATTTCTACTAATGTAAATCCTTTCATATATACCTCCTATAAATATCTTACAAATAATAAAGCCATTATTGAAGCTGTTATTAATGCAATTGGTACCCCTTTTAAACAAGCAGGTACTTTTTTTAATCTTTCTTTAATTGTATTAAATAGAAAAACTACTAATATAAATCCTAGTCCACTACCTAATGCATATAATAAAGATTCCAATAAATTATAAGTATCTGTAATTAATAAACTAGTTCCTAATATTAATGTATTATTAACCAATAAATACTCAAATAGTTTTGTTTCTTTTATAAATTTATTAGCAATTAAATCAACAATTTTAATTACCATTAATATTAGTACCACATAAATTATCGGTTTTAAATAAATTAATTCAATATCATTTAAAATAATATTAACCGGATATATAATTAAAGTACTTAATAATAAACTGCTTAATATATAAATTAAATATTTAAAATTGTTTTCTTTATTATCGATAAATGGATTAATTCCTAAAAATAAGGTAAGTATTATATTATTTACTAAAATACTTGATATAAACAAATTAAGCATTTTTACCTCCTATTTTTCTAACTAACATTATAAGTATACCTAAAACAAGAAAAGCGCCTGCTGGTTGTACTAGTATACTAAAAGAAATTAAATTATTATTTGGAAATACTTGATATATTGCCTCATATCCAGTTATATCACTTAAATGATTCATAAAAGTAATTGTATTGGTTCCAATCACTTCTCTAAATGTTGCTATAACTAATAAAGTAATTAAATAATATATTCCTGTTTTAAAAGATTTCTTTATAGTAATTAATACTTTTTCTTTTTCAAATGGATAAGTTAATATAACAGAACTTATACACATTAAAGGTAGATATATACCTAATAAATCATATATATTATTATAATTTGTATATAGTAAATATGATATTAAAGTAGTAAATAAACTAGTTATTAATACATTTGTAACTAACTCATATTTTGCTTTTACTTTAATTAAGCTTATTAAAAAGTTTGATAACACTAATATAAATAAGACACATATCCCTACAATTAAAGCATTTTCAAAAGTTGTGGTCATAGCTAAAGCAGGTGTTATACCTAATAATAAAACTAATAATGGATTTTCTTTTATAATATTCATAACTACCCTCCTTAACTTCTATAATCTTCTAATGCTTTTATTGCTGCATTATTAATAGCATTTGATGTAACTGTTGCTCCTGTTACTGCATCTATATTATCAACTTCAGGTGCATTAATATAATTATTTAAATAATTAACTTCTTCTATTTTATAAAAGTAAGAATCATTATGTGATATAACTTCTACACTTTTTACAACGCTAGAATATATAGTTACTCTGACTTGCATATCTCCACCAAAGCTTTTTGTATTAATAGTATATATATATCCTCCATCAATACTTTCTTTAGTCATTTCTTCTTTTTGTTCTTCTTGTTTTTCTACTTCAATTCCTAAGTCATTATAAGTATTAATAATTGCTTGTTTTAATGCAGTAGATGTAACTGTTGCTCCTGATACTGTATCAACTTCACTAATATTAGTATTCATAAGTGTATTAATATAATCAGCAGCAATTATTTTTTGATAATAACTTTCATTATGTTCTAATACTTCAATATACTCTAATGATTTATTATTAAATTCTAATAATAGCTTTATATCTCCACCAAAACCTTTTTGTGTAACAACATAAGTTATATTATTATTATCTACTTCTTTTGATATAATTTGATAACTAGTATCTTTTGTCTCTTCTACTTGTAAAGTAGATGAAATATAAATTGGTAAAGTTATTATTATAAGCACAGGAATTAATAATAATTTTTTATAATTTTTATTAAAATTTATAGTGCTTCCTAATTTATCTAGTATAACTACAAACATATTCATAGTAAGAATACTTGTTAATACACCTTCTGGATAAGGCGTTAAATATCTAAATGTTACAGTTAATATTCCTAAAAATAATCCATATAATACTTGTCCGAATTTTGATGTTGGACTTGTAACTGGATCTGTTGCCATAAATACAGCTCCAAACATTAATCCACCAGAGAATATTTGAAACAATGGATACCATATACCAACATCATTTAATAATCCTATTATTAAAGTCATTACAAATACTGTTGTTACATAACAAATAGGTATGATTGGTTTAATAACTTTTTTAATTGTTAAATATATAAACGCTAAAATGCACAAGAAAGCTGAAGTTTCACCTAATGTTCCTGGTATAAATCCAAAGAAGAAATCAGATAATTCTCCAAATGGTTTTACTAAAGTATCATAGTCTCCTATACCTTCTACAATATTTGATAAAGGTGTTGATGATGAAATTGTATCAACTTCATAATTATTTAAATAACCCCCACTACTAGCAATAACTATTCCATAAGCACTTACTATAAATAATCTCCCTATTAAGGCCGGATTGAATATGTTATTTCCAAAACCACCATAAACTAATTTACCTATTACTGTTGCAAATAAACTACCTAATATAACTATTTCTAAAGGTGTATTAATAGGTAAAATAAGACCTAAAAATAAACCTGGAAAAATACTAAAAGATTTACTTAAACTAACCTTTATTTGTTCTTTATTTAATTTTCTTATTACTTTAAAATATAAATATTCTGCTAAGTAAGAAGTTAGTGTAGATACTAATAAAATAATTAATGGTAAAAATAATTCATATATATTAGCTGTTTCATTAATATATGGAATAATTCCATTTTTATAAAAAGAAAATAATATAATAGGTACTAATGCAATAAAAAGATGAAACATCATTTTATTAGTAGTATTTTTATCTTTTATATAAGGTCCACTTGTTTTAAAATTTTTCACACTTATTCTCCTTCACTTAAATTTCTTCTTGCTTGTTTTATAAATTCTCTTACTTTTATTCTTGAAGGACATACATATGAGCATATTCCACATCCAACACATTTATTAGGATTTAATTGTTTTAAATTTTTTATATTAGATACATTATCTTTAATTAATACAGGTGATATTTTTGCAGGACATGAATCACTGCATTTACCACATCTTAAACAATTAATAACTTCTTCCATTTTTTCTTTTTCTTTTACTAAAATACAATTTATATTAGCAATAATTGCTAAATTTTTATCTTCAATACTTTGCCCCATCATTGGACCACCAATTATTAAATCATTTTGTTCTAAATCAATATTTTCTTCTAAATGGTCAAACAACTCCTCTAATGTTGTTCCTATTTTTACTAAAATATTAGTTTTATTTAAAACATCACCAGTAATAGTTACTAAACGTTGTGTCAAATAATTTCCTTCTAAAGCTTCTTTAATAGAATATATAGTTGATACATTATTTACAACAACACCAATTTCACTTGGTAATTTTTCATAATCTTTTTTTAATACTTGTTTAATCATCGTTTTTTCCCAACCCATAGGATAAGCATTAGGGACTTTTTTAATTTTTATTTTTAGATAAGAACCTATAAAATTTTGAATTTTTTTAATAAGTTCTATATTTGTTTTTTTAACCGCTATAATACACTTCTCTATATTATTAATTTCCATAATAATATCTATTGCATCTAATATTTCTTCTGTTTTATCCATAAATAAAGCATAATCACTTGTTATAAATGGTTCACATTCTACAGCATTTATTACTAATGTTTTTATATTATTATTTTGATATTTTACATAAGTAGGAAAACCTGAACCACCCATCCCGATAATTGCAGCATCGTGTAATCTAGTAATAAAATCTTCTTTTTTAATTTTTCTTAAATCTTTAAAACTATCGATTTCAATTGTTTTTTCTTTAAAATCATTTTCTATAACTATACTTTTAACTTCTTCTAAGCATGATAAAGTAGTTTTGGTATAACCCATAACTATTCCACTTACAGAAGATATAATAGGAATTCTAAAATTACCTGTTGTTTTTCCTAAAATTTGTCCTTTTAAAACATAATCACCTTTTTTTATTAATACTGATACATCTGTATTAATTCCATTTACTAATGGTATTGTTATATATTTTGCTTTATTAAAAACTAAACATTCACTATTTTTAGTTAATTCTTTATATCCTTTTAATTTAACACCGTTTGCCATATTATCACCTAGTATAATTATACTATTAAATAGAGAAAAAAAAAAGACAAAGTCTTAATTTAAAAGTTTATATCTAATATTTGATCTAATTTATCAATAACATGAAATCCTTTACCATTTAATTTAGTTGAAAATCTAACTCCAATTCCACCAGCTTCAGCCCATTCTCTTAAATTACCACTATAATCATCTATTAAAATAGCTTCTTTAGTATTTACCATATTAGTCTTAGAAATTTTTCTTGGAACAGGTATTACTGTTATATCTTTATTAAATTTTCTTATAAACTTAACTTTTGATATTATTTCATTTAAACTATTACAGTGTGTTAATATTGAAGCATTGAATTTATTACTTTTCATAATTTTATCAATACATAAAAAAGCATCATTTAATTCTTTAGTTTCATTTAAAAATTTAGCCCAATCTAAATTGGCATAGAAGCTAGTTATTTCTTCTGCTTTATTGCTATCCTTATAATCTATTCCTTTTTTTAACATCATTTCTCTTGAAGATGTTATAGTATCCATTATTACACCATCAAAGTCTATATATAAATTTTTCATTTTGACCTCCTTAAGAAAAAAGAATTAAACTGTCATTAATTCTGTTTCTTTTGCTTTTAATTTTTCTTCTACTATTTTATTAAATTTATTAATTAATTGTTGTACATCTTCTTGACTCGCTTTTTTATCATCTTCTGTTGCTTCTTGCTTTTTAATATCATTGTTAGCGTCTTGTCTTACATTTCTTAATGCAATTTTTGCTTCTTCTGCTATTTTAGCTGATTGTTTTACATATTCTTTTCTTGTATCTTCTGTTAAAGCTGGAATATTTAAAATAATTAACTCACCATTATTATTTGGAGTTAATCCGATGTTTGCTTCGAAGATTCCTTTTTCAATTGCTCCTAGTGAAGATCTATCAAAAGGTTTAATTGCTAATTGTCTTGCTTCTGGAACTGAAATTGTTGCTAATTGTTTTAATGGTGTTAAAGAACCATAGTAATCTACCATTACAGCATCTAATATAGCAGGATTTGCTCTTCCTGCTCTAATGTTTACTAATCTTTTTTCCATTGCTTCAATTGTTGATTCCATACGCATTTCTGTTTCTAATAAAATTTCATTCATATTTTTCACATCCTTTAATAATTATATTATAAACTATAGTTATATGCAATAATTTTGATAATGTTTTATTAATTTCATATAGTTTATTAGGAGGTTTTATGGAAAAAATACAAGTTGAAGGTAAAAATTTAGAATATGCCTATATTTTAATGAATAGTTATACATCTGAGGTAAGTGAATTAAGTGCCACTACTTTATACACATATCAACATATTGTATCAGATGATCCTTATTTTAAGAAAAAAATATTAGAAATCGCTATTGAGGAAATGCGCCATATTGATTATTTAGGTGAAACAATAAAACTATTAGGGGTCACACCTACTTTTTATACTATTAATGAATTAAATAATATTAATTATTGGAATTCAAAAAATATTAATTTTACTACTAATTTAGGAGATATGCTATTAACAAATATTAAAGAAGAAACATTGGCAATTAATAATTATAAATCTGCTAAAAAAGCAATTAAAGATAAGTATGTATCACAATTACTTGATTATTTAATTAGTCAAGAAGAAAATCATTTAGAATTTTTTAAATCATATTTATTAAAAATAAAAAACCAGTTTTAATACTGGTTTTTATAAATATTTTTTATAATTTTTAAACTCATTATCTTCTAATTGTGTTTTTGATAATTGTTCAAATAATTTCTTTTGATCTTTAGATATTTTTTTAGGAGTTACTACTTTTAATATAACATACATATCTCCTACTCTTCCAGTGTTAGGATCTTCTACACCTTTAGATTTAATACGATGTTTATCTAAAGTTTGACTACCAGCTGGAATAGTTAATTTGATATTTCCATATAAAGTTGGTACTTCTATTTTATTTCCTAAAACAGCATCTGTTAAAGTAATTGGTAATTCTAAATAAATATCGTTTTCTTCTCTTTGATATAAAGGATGTTCTCTTACATTAAATTCAATATAAATATCCCCATTAGGTCCGCCATTTACTCCAGCTTCACCTTTACCTGCCAATCTTAATCTATTACCAGTATCTACACCTTTTGGTATTTTTACTTCAATATCTGTTGATTCTACATTTTTACCTTTACCTCTACATTTAGAGCAAACTTTATCAAATGATTTACCTTTACCATTACAAGTAGGACAAGTAGTTCTTGTCATAAATGTCCCAAACATGGTTCTTTGTTCTTGTGTAACAGTTCCACTACCATGACAATCTCTACAAGTAGTTTCACCATGACCACCTAAACCACTACATTCACTACAAGTTTTTGCAATATCTAATTTAATTGTTTTTTTACATCCAAATACAGCTTCATCAAATGTTAAATTCATTCTCATTAAAGAATCATTACCTTTTTTTGCTCTTGTTGTATTTTGTCTTCCGCCGAATCCAAAACCTGAACCGAATATATCTCCAAATATATCTGAGAAATCAAAATCTCCAAAGTCATATCCTTGCGCTCCTGAATTAGCAGAAAATGCTTGATGTCCAAATTGGTCATATTGTTTTCTTTTACTTGCATCAGACAAAACTGAGTAAGCTTCCTGGCATTCTTTGAATTTTTCTTCTGCGTTTTCTTCTTTTGATATATCTGGATGATATTGTTTTGCTAATTTTCTAAATGCCGATTTTATTTCAGCATCACTAGCAGTTTTAGAAACACCTAGTATTTCATAATAATCTTTTTTCATACTTCTCCTTTAGTTTAATTGTTTAAATTGCTCGATTAGAGAATCATACATTTTTAAGGCACTTTCTACATAGTTTTGATTAGTTACATCAATACCTGCATTTTTTAATATATTAATTGGGGTATCAGAACCTCCGGCACTTAAAAATTGTTTATAGTTTTCTATCGCATTCTCTTTTTTATTTAAGATATTTTCTACTATATATGATGCACAAGAAAGGCCTACTGCATATTTATAAACATAAAAATTATAATATAGATGTGGCATTCTTAACCATTCATATTTTATTTCTTCATCTACAAAGACATTATTACCAAAATAAGTTTTATTTAATTCATAAAATTTAGAACTTAATAAATCTGGTGTTAATATTTCTTTTTTTTCTTTTAATGCATGCATATCTCTTTCAAATTCTGCAAACATTACTTGTCTATAAATAGTATTTCTAAATAATTCCATTAAATTATTTAATATGAATTTTTTCTCTAATTTATCGTTTGAATTATTTAATATATAAAAACTTAATAATAATTCATTTACAGTAGACGCTACTTCTGCTACAAATATTTTATAACTAGAATATTGTAATGGCTGTTTTTTAGAATAATAAGTATGTAGAGAATGGCCTAATTCGTGTGCTAATGTTGATACATCATCAAATTGATTTTCATAGTTTAATAATATATAGGGGTTAGTATCATAACATCCTGAAGAGTAAGCTCCTCCTCTTTTACCTTTTGAATTATATATATCTATCCATTTTTCATCAAATGCTTTTTTTAATATTTCTACATAATCTTCGCCTAATATCGATAATGATTCTAAAACTAATTCTTTTGCTTCTTCGAATGGATACTCTTTATTATAACCTTCTACTAAATCAACTGATATATCATATAAATGTAATTCGTCTAATTTTAAAATTTCTTTTTTCATATCAAAATATTTATGATTTATATCTAAATTTTTATTTACTGTATCAATTAAATTATTATATACATCAACACTTACCGAATCTGCATATAAAGATGCTTCTAAACTAGAATTATAGTTTTTAATTTTAGCATATGCTGTTGATATTTCTACTTCTCCAGCATATGTTGATGCAATTGTATTTTTAAAACTAGCATATGTATTTAATAATTTTAAAAAGGCATCTTTTCTTACTCTTCTATCTTTTGTTCTTCTATATTTCGAATAATTACTTTCAGTAAGTTCTACTTCATTATCTAATTCATCTTTGATAGTTCCAAAAGTTAAGTCAGTATTTGTTAGCGCTGCATAAGTATTTGGTGCTACATCGTTTATTAAAGAAAGTTTTGACATTAATTCTTCTTCTATTTCACTTAATGTGTGTTTTTTATATCTATATATATTTTTTAAATTAAATTCAAACTCTTTAAGTTCTGGTTCATCTTTATAAAAACCTTCAATTAACTCATAATCAACACTTAAAAATTCAGGTCCTATATATGCTTCTAATTCATCTACCCTAGCAAGTAAATTAGATACTTTACCTGTCATTTTTTTGTAATTATCATTAGTGGTATCTACATCATAATTTAATTGTGCATAATAATATAATTTATTTATATTACGTGTTAAAGTACTATCAAATTTTAAATGTTCTAACAAGTCTTTTGCACTTGATACTATCTTTCCTTTATAATCACTTATTTTTTCTACTTCTTTTTCTACTTCTTTAAAAAAATCATAAAATTCTTCATCATTTTTAAATATAGGAGTTAAATCCCATTTGTATTCACAACTTACTTCAGATCTAGTCATTTGTTTATTAGCCATTATTTTCTCCTTTAATAATTAAAGTTCTAGAAACCTAGAACTTTTAATATTATTTTTCTTCGTATTCAGCATCCATTACATTGTCTTCTTTTGGTGTTTCTTCAGTTTGCTCTTGGTTTTGTTGCATATTTTCATATACTTTAGCACCTAAAGCCATTGCTGTCTCTTGTAATTTAGTAGTTGCTTCTTTAATTACTTCTAAATCATCTTTTCCTAATGCTTCTTTAACTTCTTTGATTTGTTCTTCTGCTTTTTCTTTATCTGCATCTTCTACTTTATCTCCTAAGTCTTTGATAGCTTTTTCAGTTTGGAAAATCATTTGTTCAGCTTCATTTTTAACATCTGCTTCTTCTTTTCTTTTTGCATCGGCTTCTTTATTAGCTTCTGCTTCTTTTACCATTTTATCGATTTCTTCATCTGTTAGAGATGTAGAAGATGTAATAGTAATTGAGTTTTCTTTTCCTGTTCCTAAATCTTTTGCTTTAACATTTACAATACCATTTGCATCTATATCAAATGATACTTCGATTTGTGGTACTCCTCTTGGCGCTGGTGGAATTTGAATTTGGAAATTCCCTAATGTTTTATTATCAATAGCCATCGGTCTTTCACCTTGTAAGATATGAATATCTGCTGCTGGTTGATTGTCCTGTGCAGTTGAATAAACTTGACTTTTTGATGTTGGTATTGTTGTGTTTCTAGGTATTAATATATTAAATACTCCACCCATAGTTTCAATACCTAATGATAATGGTGTTACATCTAGTAATACGATATCATTAACATCACCTGTTAGTACACCACCTTGGATAGCAGCTCCCATTGCAACTACTTCGTCTGGATTTACTTCTTTTGAAGGTTCTTTACCTAATTCTTGTTTAACTAATTCTTGTACACATGGTATACGAGTTGATCCACCTACTAATAATACTTTATCAATATCACTAGCTTTTAAGTTAGCGTCTTTTAATGCATTTTTAACAGGTTTTCTAGTTTGTTCTACTAAATCATGAATTAATTCTTCAAATTTAGCTTTTGTTAAATTAATATTTAAATGAAGTGGTCCTTCACTACCTTGTGAAATAAATGGTAATGAAATTTCAGTTTGACTCATTCCACTTAAATCTTTTTTAGCTTTTTCTGCTGCTTCTTTTACTCTTTGCATAGCCATTTTATCTTTTGATAAATCTACGCTTGATTCTTTTTTAAATTCAGCTACTAAATAATCCATTACAGCTTTATCAAAATCATCTCCACCTAAGTGATTATTACCTGATGTTGATTTAACTTCAAATACTCCATCTCCGATTTCTAAGATAGATACGTCAAACGTTCCACCACCTAAATCGTATACTAAGATTTGTTCTGTCGTATCTTGTTTATCTAAACCATAAGCAATCGCTGCTGCTGTTGGTTCATTAATAATTATTTCAACTTCTAAACCTGCAATTTTACCTGCATTTTTAGTTGATTGTATTTCAGCATCATTAAAGTATGCCGGAACTGTGATTACTGCTTTAGTAACTTTTGTTCCTAAATAACTTTCAGCTGTTTCTTTTAAGTTAGTTAAGATCATTGCTGAAACTTCCTCTGGTGTATATTTTTTACCATTAGCTTCTACTTTTTTATCTGTTCCCATTAATCTTTTAACAGATGAAATCGTTTCTGGATTTGTAATAGCTTGGTTTTTAGCTTTTTGACCTACTATAATTTCTCCATTTTTAAATGCTACTACTGATGCAGTAGTTCTTAATCCTTCGGCATTAGCAATTACTTTTGCTTCTCCACCTTCATATACAGATACACATGAATTTGTTGTACCTAAATCTATTCCTATTGTTTTACTCATAATTTATCTCTCCTATTCGCTTACCTTAACCATTGCTGGTCTAATTACTTTATCTTTTAACATATATCCTTTTTGCAAGATATCTATTATTTTCCCTGATTCCATACCTTCAATTTTCTCAGTTAATACTGCTTGATGATAAGTTGGATCAAATTCATCTTCTTTTGAAGATATTTCTTTTACTTCATGTTTTTCTAAAACATTTTTTAAAGATGCATATATCATTTTAAATCCTGATAAGAATTTTGATAACTCATCATTTAAATTTTCATCATCTAATAATATTGCTCTTTCAAAATTATCAATTGTCGGTAAAATTTCTTTGATAATACCTTCTGAAGCATACTTATATATTTTATTTACTTCATCATCTTTTCTTTTTCTATAATTAATCAACTCTGCTTGACTTCTTAAAACTGCATCTGTTGCTTCTTTATTTTCTTTTGTTAACTTTTGAATTAACTCAACATATTCATTCGTATCAAATCCGCATTCACAATCATCTCCACATTCACATGTTTCTTCACAAGTACAGTCGTTTCCGCATTCACATTTATCTTCACAAGTGCAATCGTTTCCACATTCACATGTTTCTTCACAAGTGCAATCGTTTCCACATTCACATTTATTTATTTTTTTATCTTTATCTTCCATATTTCCTCCTATTTTAAATTATCATTTATATAGTTTAAAAGTGATATCGCTCTTTGATATTCCATTCTTTTTGGACCTATTAAAGCAATTGTTCCTTCTTGACCATTTATATTATATTTTGTTTTTATTATTGTTACATCTTGATCGAATTCATTTTCTGAACCAATATATATATTGACTCCATTATCTTCTTCTTTTATATTTTTTACAATTTCTTCATCATCAAATTTTGATACTAAATCTCTTATTCTATCTACATCATTAAATTCTGGCTGCATTAATATATTTTTAGCACCATTCACTTTTACATTAGATTCATTTGCAAAATCATTAAACGCTGTATAAAAAGCATTATATAAAACTTCATGTTGCTTTACGTACTTTTCAATTATTGGTTTAATTTCATACTCTAATTTACTATTTACTTCATCAACTGGTGTTCCAATTATTAACTTATTAATTAATTCAACTGTTTTTTTGATTTCTTCTACTGATAATATTTCATTAGTAGTAATATTCTTGTGTTCAATATGACCTTTATCAGTAATTATAATCGCTAATAACTGATTTTCATTTAATGGAACCGCCTCTACTTTACTAATTTTATTTTCTTTAGATGCGCTTCCTAATATTACTGCAGTATAATTAGTTAGTTCTGATATAATTTCCATACTCTTTGCAATTGTATCAGATAATTCTAGCGAATTATTTCGAAATATAGTTTGTAATTTCAACATATCATCACCAGTTATTTCTTGTGGTTTCATAATATAGTCTACATAATATCTATACCCTTTTTCACTTGGTATTCTACCAGATGATGTGTGAGTTTTTTCAAGTAATTGAATATCTTCTAAAAAACTCATTTCGCTACGTATCGTAGCACTTGAACAATTAAGTTGCTCACATAATGCTTTTGAACTTACAGGTCTTGCTGTTTTTATATAATCCTCGATTATTAATTTTAATAAACTACTTTGTCTTTCATTTAGCATACGTTCACCTCTTTTAATTTATTCGTTGGCACTATTATTGTATGAGTGCTAATACAATTATATACCTACAAATTAGCAATGTCAATACTTGAGTGCCAAAATTTTTTTTTTCTTTTAAGTTACTTTATGGTATAATTATATACAGACTAAGAGAAGGAGGATTTATGGGTTTATATATTATAATATTTTTATCAAAAGCTTTAGAGTATTCATTATCTACTCTAAGAATAATTTTTGTAACTAATGGAAGAAAATTTATTGGTGCTACATTACAAGGTGTTGTATCATTTTTATTCATTGCAGTAACTGGTGTTGTTGTAGTTGATGTTGCTGATGATCCATTAAAAATTGTTTTCTATGCATTAGGATCTTTATTTGGTTCTTGGCTTGGAAGTTATTTAGAAGAAAAAATAGCTATGGGAAGCAATATGTTAATGTCTGTAGTTGATATTTCACTAGGCTCTACTATTGCTAATGCTATTAGAGAAAAAGGATTTGCCGTTACCGTTTTAGAAGGTAAAGGTAAAGAAAAAGACAGAAATGTTTTGATTATTATGGTTTCTAGAAAGAAAAGACAATCAATTGTTAATATCATAAAAGAATTTGATAATAACGCTATGATTATTTCTGAGTCAGCAACTACTATTAATGGTGGTTACATGAATTATAATAAAAATGCGTAAAAGGCTTAAAATTTAAGTCTTTTTTTAATATATGATAAAAAACATTTTAAAATTGACGTTTATTTAGTATAATTATATTTATAATAATATTGGAGGTACTTATGATATATTTTATAATTTTTATTTCTAAAGTAATTGAAAATGCATTAGCAACTTTAAGACTTATATTTGTAGCTAATGGTAGAAAAATAATTGGTGCTATACTACAATTTATAATTGCATTAGTATGGATTAGTGTGACTGGTGTAGTTGTCACTGACATTGCAGAAGATCCACTAAGAATAGTGTTTTTTGCAATAGGTTCTTTAGTTGGTTCTTATGTAGGGTCGTATATGGAAGAAAAAATGGCTATGGGAAGTAATATGCTTATGAGTATTGTAGATATCTCTTTAGGTTCTATAATTGCTGATGCTATTAGAGATAAAGGTTATGCGGTAACCCTTTTAGAAGGTAGTGGCAAAGAAAAAAATAGAAACGTTTTAATTATTATGGTTTCTAGAAAAAAACGACATTTTGTTGTAAATATAATTAAACATTTTGATAATAATGCTATGATTATTTCTGAATCGGCAACTACTATTAATGGTGGTTATATGAATTATGATAAAAAAGCATAAGAAAAAGACTTAATAAATTTAAGTCTTTTTTATTTAAAAAAGAACTATAAAGTTCTTTGATTAATTATTGATTTAACATGTTCATATAATTCTTCATTTATATGACCTATACTTCTTATTTCATCATTTTCAACACATTTAATTGTTTTGAAATCATATCTATCTGCTATTTCAATATATGATGCTTCTGCATTTTGTAGATGTTTTTCATCTGCTTCATGTTGATCTGGGGCTTCTGTTCTATTTTGTTTTAAAATTAAAGCTTGTTTATAAGGCATATGTAAAAATATTTTAATATCAGCATGTGGTAATTCTAATAAGGAAAATTCTAACATATCTAATTTATCATATATTTTTAATCTCTTTTCTCTATCTAATTCTTTACCACCTTGATGCGCCATATTAGAATATACATATCTATCTAAAATAACATTACATCCATTTTCGAGTAAAAAATTTATCTTAGGAATATTATATCTTCTATCAGCTGAATAATATAAAGATGCTACTAGCGGTTCTACGTTAGCAGCCCCTTCTGGAAACCAAGGTGCAGAAATATGTTCTTTCCCTAAATATGGACCACCTATAATTTTACCTGTTGGTGAATTATAATTTGGAAATGAATATTTTTCACATTTAATTCCATCTTGTTTAAATTTTTCTAATAATAAATTAGTTTGGGTTTCTTTCCCACTACAATCTGTTCCTTCTACTACTATTAACTTACCCTTCATAAAAACACCTCTTATCTATTTAACTCTAACTGCTTTTGTTTTGGTTTTTGTTTAATTCCACAAGTCATGCTACCTTCTTTACAAGGACCGAAAGTGCAACTTGCTCCTGCTTTTTTAAAAACATCTGGAGCATAATTAAGTACTATATCCAACATTTGATTAGCTATATCTCTTACTTCTTCTTGTGCTCTTGTACACATACGATGTTCAAAAAAATTAAGTAATGATCTTGCATTCATAGTTGCAATTATCTTAGTTTCACATGCATTAGGTAAAACTGCTCTTGCATTTTCTAATGCTTTTTTCTTTAATAAATTAAGTTGTTTTTTATCAGTTACACCAACTGTGTATTCTTCTACTAAAGCTTTATATATTTCTTCATAAGCTTTAATATCATTTTTTAATATATCTTCAAATACCTCAATTGCTTTTTGATTCCCCTTTATTTCTTCTGGTAATATGTACGAAAAACTTTCATTTAAATCAACATATCTTTGACTTTGTTGAGAATATGAAGCTAATCTATGTCTTACTAATTGGTGAGAGCAAGCTCTTGAAATACCTTCTATTCCGAAAGTGAAACTAATGTGTTCCAATGGACTTTCATGTCCTAAATTAGTTAACATTGTAACAAATTTCTTAGTTGCTTCATCATCTAATCCTTCATAAAGAGTTTTGATATCATTTTTTGAATAACAAAGTTTTCCTGCTGCTGCTATTATTCTTTGAGCATTTAAACTTTCATCAATCGTTCCAACTGGAACTGATCGTCCTAATAAATATACTTTTGCTGTAACTGCTTCCATAAAATTCTCCTATCCTACTATCTCGTTATTTTCAAATGGTACTTCTAAATATTTACGACTTGCTAAATAATCACACATGTGCACAAATCTTTGATATTTATTACTTGGTTTTGGCAATATTACATCGCTGTAATTATTTGTATTCCAAGGTCCCATATGGCTTTCAATCATATTACATATAAGATTTACTTCACCTTCAGTAAAATTAGTTTTATTTTTATTTTCTTTTATATAATTACATATTTGAATCGGGTGATCAAATGCTGTGTATTCACTTTTTTTCAGCCCTGATTTCAATCCATCATGTAGCATTAATGCTATTAATATTAAATCTTTTTCTAGTTCATTAAATGAATGTCCCATTGATTCATTATTTAATAAATCAAAAGCTATTCTTATTGCTGCTTTAGTATGTCTTACTAACCCACCATTCCCCGTTGCATACATAGGATGATATTTGCCTGTTGAAGACGCTGGAACTTCAAAGAAATAATCAGGTAATAAATCAACTAATACTTTTACACTTTCTACATACTTTGGATTTTTTATATATGTGTATTCTTTTTCAAATGTTTTTATTTTATCCATTTTAATTACCTATAAAATTAATTAATATTTGATTAGACATATACAAGTATTCTTTACTTATATATAAAGACTTTCCATCATCAATTAATTTTCCTTCCTCTATTAATTTTAACACATTAGGTACTTTTAATATATCAAAATTATACTTTTTAGTAAATTCTTGTTTATTTATCCCTTTTATTTTTCTTAAACCTAATATAAATTCATTTTCTATTTTTTCTTCTAAAGTTAATGAATGACTATCCAATATATATTCACCGTTTAAATAATTATTTAACCCTTTTGTATTATCATATCTAATATTATTTAAATATCCTGATGCTCCTAAACCAAAACCATAATATTCTAAATTATCCCAATATACTAAATTATGTTTTGATTCATACCCATCTTTAGCATAATTACTGAATTCATAATGGTTATAATTATTTTTTATTAATTCAGAATTAATTAATTTAAACATTTCATAATCCAATTCTTCATCTATGTTTTCAACACCATCTACATAAAGTTTAGTATGTGGTTCTAATATTAAAGAGTATGTAGATATATGTGTTATATCTAGTTTTAAAAATTCATTTATATCTTCTTTTAATTGTATTAGTGTTTGATTTTTTAATCCGTACATTAAATCAATATTAATATTATCAAAATATTTTTTACACATATTTATTTTTTCAAATATTTCTTCTTTTGTATGATTTCTATTTAAAAATGTTAAAAATTCATTATTAAATGTTTGAATTCCAATACTTAAACGATTAATACCATAATCTTTATATAATTTTATTTTTTCTTCATCTATATTTTCTATATTACATTCTATAGTAAATTCTATATTTTTTTCTTTATTAAAAACATTACATATTTCTAATAAGTTTTTAGTTTGTTTAATATTTAAACAACTAGGAGTTCCACCACCTATATAAATGGTATTTAATAATTCGCTTTTATATTTATTTTTTATTTCTTTTTCTAATTGAATTAAATAATTATCTACCCATTCACTTTTATAAAACATTTTGCAAAAGTCACAATAACTACAAATAGTTTTACAAAAAGGAATATGTATATATACTGACTTTACCATATGCTTCACCTACTTAATTATATCAAAAAAGACTTATATTTCAAAGTCTTGTTATTTTTTAAATCTGTTTTTTTCATCTCTTGGCTGATTTTTTGCATTTGGATTTCCTATTGATAAATTAGATTTTGAATTAATTTCTAATAATTTAACAATCTCATTATATATATCAATATCTATTTTCGGAAAATCTGCATGAATATATCTAGATAATAGAGATGGTGAAATTCCTTTTTCTAAAGCAATTTCTTGTAATAATTTACCTTCGTGTAACTCAATTAAAATTCCTTGCATTTCTGTTAAAGATTTTATCACATTAGCTCTATTTGTCTTTTTCTTTTCAATAGTTTCTTTAACTTTTAAATATAGTTTTTCATCAATTTCTGGCAATTTATTTGTTAAATAATCATGAATAGTTGGAGCAGATAAATTATATTTAACTCCAGTTTTTCTCATTGAAGAACCTGTTAATATTACATATTTTGCTATACTAATTATTTGTTCTTTTTTTTCATCTGTTATTGCTTTTTTATCCATATTATTCACCATCCATAGATAATACTGATAAGAATGCTTCTTGTGGTATTTCTACATTACCAACCATTTTCATACGTTTCTTACCTTCTTTTTGTTTTTCCAAAAGTTTTCTTTTACGTGAAACATCTCCACCATAACATTTAGCTAAAACGTCTTTTCTCATCGCTTTTACGTCTGCTCTTGCTATTGCTTTATTTCCAATTGCTGCTTGAATTGGCACTTCAAATTGTTGTCTTGGAATTAATTTTCTTAGTGACTCAACAACTGATTTACCTCTTTGGTAGGCGAAGTCTTTATGAACAATAACACTTAGTGCATCTACTACTTCTCCATTTAATAAAATATCCATTTTAACTAAGTTACTTGATTTATATCCTATTAATTCATAGTCAAAAGATGCATAACCTTTTGTTGTTGACTTCAATTTATCAAAGAAATCATAAACTATTTCTGATAAAGGTATTTCATAATGAATATTTACTCTTGTTGTATCTAAGTATTCCATAGATACATAAGTCCCTCTTTTTTCTTGACATAATTCCATAATAGGCCCGATATAAGTTGAAGGAACAAATATGTTAGTTTTAATATATGGTTCTTTAATATCAGCTATTTTTTGTCTATCTGGCATTTTTACTGGAGAATCTACCAAAATTGTTTCTTTATCTGTTTTAGTAACTTCATATATAACAGAAGGAGATGTTGCGATTAATTCAATTCCAAATTCTCTTTCAATTCTTTCTTCTATTATTTCCATATGTAACAATCCTAAAAATCCACATCTAAATCCAAAGCCTAAAGCTTTTGATGTCTCAGGTTCAAAGTTAAGTGAGGCATCATTTAATTTTAGTTTTTCTAATGCTTCTCTTAAGTCTGTATATTTATTAGCTTCAATAGGAAATAAACCACAGAAAACCATTGGTTTCATGGGCTTATATCCTTCTAAAATACTGTCTGCTGGATTTGTTGCTAAAGTAATTGTATCCCCGACTTTTACATCATCAATACTTTTAATACTTCCACATATATACCCTACTTCACCTGTTACTAATTCTTTTTTCTTTTGCTCTTTTGGATTTGAAATACCTAGTTCTACAACATCATAAGTAGCATTAGTTGCCATCATTTTGATTTTATCGCCTAATTTAACTTTTCCATTTACAATTCTTATTAAAGCAACTACACCTCTATAAGCATCGAAGTAACTATCAAATATTAGTGCTTGTAGTTTATCTTCTTTTTTCCCTACAGGAGCTGGTACTTTTTCAATCACTGCTTCTACTAATTCTTTTATACCTATACCATTTTTAGCACTTGTTAAAATAATTTCTTCACGTGTAAATCCTAAAGTATCAATCAATTCCTGTGTTACTTTTTCTACATCTGCATTTGGTAAGTCAATTTTATTAATAACTGGAATTATAGTTAAATCACTATCTAATGCTAAGTATAAATTAGCTAAAGTTTGTGCTTCTATTCCTTGTGCTGCATCAACTACTAAAATAGCACCTTCACAAGCTGCTAAACTTCTACTTACTTCATATGTAAAGTCTACATGACCTGGAGTGTCAATTAAATGTAGATGATAATCTTCATTTTTATAATTATACTCTAGTTGTACTGCATTTAATTTAATAGTAATTCCACGCTCACGTTCTAAATCCATACTATCTAATAATTGATTTTGTTTTTCTCTATCTGTAATTGCATTAGTTACTTCTAATATGCGATCTGCTAGTGTTGATTTACCATGATCGATATGTGCAATTATTGAGAAATTTCTAATATTTTTTTGATTCATAAAATCACCTTTACTTATTATAACATATATATGTTAATTTTTCACAATTAACTTAGGAACACCTTCACTACAATCGATTGTAAAACTTTCTTTATTTTTGAATAATTCTAAAATTTCTTTTGTGTTATTATTAATTATTTTTTTTATTTCTTTTACTATAATAGTATCTAAACTTTCTGTTTCTAGACTATATAAAATATTTATTAATTCATCTAATAATTTTTTTAATTCTAAAGGACTAATAGATGCTTTTATATTTCTCATTTCAACTATCTTTTCTTTTAAGTAGTTGATAAATACATATTTATCTGCAATTTCATTTTGATATATTATATATTCATCTAACTCATCTATAATTTTTACTTGTTTGTAAATATTTTCTTCAAATAAATGCATATTTTTAAGTATATATGCAGTCATTTCTTTATGCGCTAATACTTCATTTTCTTTTGATGGTTTATTAAAATTTAAATGAATACCGCAATTTTTTTCTTTTGATATTTCTAGTAATCCTGATGAGAAATCAACTATTTCTACTATTTTAGAATAAATATTAAAAACATCTTTTGAATTCATAGGATCTAACACTATTTCAAAGGCATATTCTCCTAAAATAGTTCCATCTTTTACGAAGAAACCATTTTCTCCAACTGCTTCTTTTACTTTAGTAAGCATCTTTTTTATAAATGAATAAGAATCTCTTTTATAATTAACTGCTACTTCTATTTCTAGTCCTACTTCATTATCTTTAATTTTATTTTTAAATTCCCTTTTATATTCTTTTGCTTTTTTAACATCTAATAATTCATCATAATGTTTATTAAAATCTATTTCCATATTATTTCCCTTCTAAAAAAGCAATTACTTCTTTTAATGTTTCTATTAAAATTTCATATTGTTTTGTATTTATATTTCTATATTTTTTGCTTATTTCTATTTGTATTGTTTTGATTTTTGTATTTTTACTTATATAAAAAGATATTGTTTTAGGCGATGCTTTGAATCTTTTATCTACTTTTATTTTAGTTATTTTTTTATTTATTATAGTTTTTATATCTAATAATAGTTGCTCATCACCGTTTATATTTGCTAGTTTATTAGTACCTATTTCTATATTGGAAAATGAATTTTCTTTCATTCCATGAATATCAATTAAATATTTAATATTATTATCTTCAATATATTTCTTTAATTTCTTTTTATAATTATTATTAGGTGTATGATTCGGATCATATTCTAAGTTAATAGTTGTATACATAATATGACAATCAGTTAATTTTTGTAAGTCTTGTACTATTTTATCAGTCAGTACATCTTTTGCCTTCCACATATCTTTTCTCTTATGTTTTTTTGCATGAGGCGCTGATAAAATAATTGGTATACTGCCTTTTTCTATTACAAATTCTTGCATTTATATAGTCAAAAATAAAGAGATATTATCTCTTTATTTCTACCATTTCATAGGCTTCGATTACGTCACCTTGTTTTATGTCTGAATAGTTTTCGATTGTTATACCACATTCTAAACCTTTTTTAACTTCTTTAACACGATCTTTTTCTCTTTGAACTGAGTTAACATTTCCATCATATATTACGATACCATCACGAATAATTCTTGCTTTGGCATCTGATTTAATAATTCCATCAGTTACATATGAACCGGCAATTACACCTATTTTAGAAAATTTGAATAATGCTCTTACTTCGGCTGTTCCTATTATTTTTTCTTCATAAATAGGATCTAACATACCTTTCATTGCAGCTTCCATTTCTTCTACTGCTTTATAAATAATATTATAAAGTCTAATTTCTACACCTTGAACTCTAGCATTTTCTTTAGTTGCGTTATTAGGTCTTACGTTAAATCCGATTAATATAGCATTTGAAGCTTTTGCTAATACTATATCTCCTTCAGTAATAGAACCAACTGTACTTCTAATTACTTTAACCTTTACACCTTCAACATCTAATTTTTCTAATGAGTTTTTAACTGCTTCAGCAGAACCATTTACATCTGCTTTAATAATTACATTTATTTCTTTAGCACCTTCTTGAATTTTTGAGAATAATGCATCTAATGTAAGTGCATCAGTATTCCCTAAACTTTCTGATTTTGCTTTTATTCTTCTTTCTTCACTTATACTTTTAGCTTGTTTATCTGATTCAAAAGCCATGAATTTATCTCCTGCTTTTGGTAAATCAGTTAACCCTGTAATTTCTACTGGTTGTGAAGGATATGCTTCTGTTATTTCTTCATATTTATCATTTTTTAAAGTTCTTACTTTACCAGAATGATGTCCTACTACTATAGGATCTCCTAAACGCAGTGTACCATTTTGGATTAACATTGTAACAATTGAACCTACTTGTTTATCTAATCTTGATTCAATAACTGTTCCAATTGCATATCTATTTGGATTTGCTTTATAGTCTTCCATTTCTGCTACTAATAAAATATTTTCTAATAATTCATTTACACCATCACCTGATAATGCAGATATTTTAGTAAACACTGTATCTCCACCCCAAGTATCTGGAGTAAGTCCGTATTCTGACATTTCTGTCATTATTCTATCAGGATTAGCTCCTGGTTTATCCATTTTATTAATTGCAACTAATATTGGAACTCCTGCTGCTTTTGCATGGTCAATTGCTTCTTTTGTTTGAGGCATCATACCATCATCGGCTGCTACTATTATAATTACTATATCAGTAATTTTAGCTCCTCTAGCACGCATTTCAGTAAATGCTGCATGTCCTGGAGTATCAATGAATGTAATTAGTTGTTCATTTAATTTTACTTGGTATGCTGATATTGCTTGTGTGATACCACCTGCTTCACCTGAAGCTACATTTGCTTTTCTAATGGTATCTAACAAAGTAGTTTTACCATGGTCAACGTGTCCCATAATTGTTACTACTGCAGGACGGGTTTGTAATAAAGATGCATCATCATTTATTTCAAATTCTTCAAAGTTTGCAACATCTGCTGTTTCACTTCTTTTTAATTCTTTATTATAATCTACTACTAAAAGTTCTGCTTGTTCAAAACTTACAGATGTGTTCATAGTTGCCATAATTCCTAATGCGAATAGTTTTTTTATTAATTCTGCTGGATTAATATTTAATTCTTTTGCTAAATCTGAAATACTCATTCCTTCTGAGTATAATACAACATTTGAATCGCTAACCACTGTATTAGATATTAATTTTTCTTTGTTTTTATACATTTCTTTTTTCTTAGTTGCTAATTCTTTTTTAGTATTTTTAACCGGTTGTTTTTTCACTGTTTTTTTACTTGCAGCTTTAACAGGTTCTTGTTTTACAATTTGTTCTTCTTCTTCTAAAATTTCTGTGATTTTTTCTTGTTCTAATGAAGTATCTCCTTCTAAAAAAGCTGAATCTAGTACTGTAATTGCTTCATCATCTAATAAATCATTTTCAACTACGGCATCAATATTTAATTGTTCACATTTTTTTAAAACTTCGGCTACTGTTTTATTTATATCTTCTGCATATTCTAATACGCTCATCATAAATATCACCTCTTTCTCTATATTTTACTTATTAATTGCTCATATATACTTTCTGGTATTTCTACCTCTAAATGTCTAGCTAGTGCTTTACTTTTTTTAGCTTTTAAAATTACTTCAGCATCTTTTTTCAAATAAGCACCTCTACCATTTTGTTTTCCAGTTTCATCAATTATTATTTCACCTTCAGGTGTTCTTACTACTCTAATCAATTCTTGTTTAGGTAATTTTTCACGTGTTATCATACACATTCTCATTGGTATTTTTTTAATCATTTAAATACCTCCTTAGTTTACAAAATTTATTCCCATTTCTCTTGCTTGTTCATTTGTTTTAACATCTATTTTATAATGAGTTAAACGAGATGCAAGACGAACGTTTAATCCTTTTTTACCGATTGCCAATGATAAATTTTCATCATTTACAACAACGATAGATTCTTGGTTTTTAGGGTCTGTTATTAATACATGTAAATCTTTTGCAGGACTTAAAGCATTTTCAATAAATTTATTAGGTTCTTTGTGATAAGGAATAATATCTATTTTTTCACCAGCTAATTCTTTAATGATTCTATTAATTCTCATACCTTTTTCTCCGATACAAGATCCCACTGCATCTACATTTGGATTTTCTGAATATACTGCTACTTTAGTTCTAACACCAGCTTCACGAGCAACGCTATAAACTAAAATAATTCCTTCGTTAATTTCAGGTATTTCCATTTCGAATAATCTTTTTACAAAACCATAATGAGTTCTTGTAAGTAGTATTAAAGGCCCTTTTGTTGTGTTTTCAACTTTTGAAACATAAACTTTAATAGTTGAACCCATTTTAATTTCTTCTCCTGGAATTATTTCTGTTTTAGATAAAATACCTTGAGTTTTTCCTAAGTCAATGTAATAATTTCTTACATCTTCCATTGCTACTACTCCACTAACCATTTCATCTTGTTTATCCATAAATTCATTGATAATATTATTTCTTTCAGCTTCACGGATTTTTTGAACTACTACTTGTTTAGCTGTTGCTGCTGCCACACGACCAAAATCAAATGGTGTTACTTCAGTTTCAATAGTTTCTCCTATTTCAATATTAGGAACTTCTAATAAAGCATCTGCTAAAGGAATATGAATTCTATCATCAAAGATAAATATTTCTTTATCATCTTCAACATATTCAGTACCAGTTTCTTTTGCTAATTTTTTAGCTGCTTCTCTTTGTTCTAATAAATCCCAATCTTCTAATTCTTCATAGTTATCAGCTACTACTGTTTTAAATGAAAATAATTTAATATCTCCAGTTTCTCTATTTAATTCAACCCTTACATTTGTTAATGAGTTATAATTTTTTTTATAAGCTGATGATAATGCTAATTCCATTGCAGAATAAATTGTATCTTCATCTATCCCTTTTTCTTTTTGTAATAATAATACTGCATTTTTAAATGCTTTAGGATCCATCCCTGTCATTTCTACTTTTTTACTTTTACGCATGTTAACATCCTTTCTCTTTTGAACCTACATCTAAAATGTAATATTCATCAAATTCACTTTCCAATTCATCTAATAATGGATTAATTAATTTAGTTGTTGCTACGCAATCATCTATTGTAATATATCCTTCTTTATCAATTGTTATTCTTAAAAAATAAGAACTTCCTTCTTTTTCATAAACTACTGAATCTAGTATAAAACCTAAACTTTCAATTGGCTCTTTAACTAAATTTTCAACCTTTTGTTCTAAAGTCATAAATACCTCTTTTCTAAATATAAAGAGTGGGTTTTTACCCACTCTCTTCGCTGTGTTTTAATTATATCATATTTTTTTTAAAATATACAGTTTTTTTTATGATTTTTTTGATATAATATTAAAGGTGATGATATGTTTAAATTTTTAAAAACACTTTTTTTATTAACTTTACTTTTCTTGGTTATTTATTTTTATAAAGATATTAATAATTTTATTATAACTACTTTTATTTATAATCAAGATGTTGTCTTAGAAGAACCTAATGAGTATTATGTTGAAGACAACTTTATTTATGTAAATGAAACATCTGATTTTATTGCTAAAGAAAAGCAAGACATTTTAGATATTTTATATACAGCTTTAAATAGTGGTTATGATAGTTTTGATTTTTATTGTGATCAAGATTATGAAACTTGTATAGAAGATTTAAGAGTAATGATGGAATATGAAGACCCAACTGCTAGTACTCATAAATATATTTCTTCTATTAATAATTTTATTCATCCTTTCAATACTTTTGACACTTTATATGTAGAATCAAATACTTTGGGTAAAGTAACTGTCGAAGTTAGTAAAGTATATAATGAGGAAGACATTGTTTTAATTAATCAGCGCGTTGATGAAATATATAATTCTATAATTGCAAATGAAATGGATTTAGAAACTAAAATAAAAACAATACATGATTATTTAATTAATAATTCAAAATATGATGAAACAAGAGACGAATTTTATACTACTAATAATTATTATCAATATAAATCAAATATTGCATATGGCACTTTATTAGAAGGTTATGCAATTTGTGGTGGTTATACTGATGCAATGTATTTATTTTTAGATAAATTAGATATGACAAGCATGAAAGTCGCTAGCGAGAATCATATATGGAATTTAATTAATATTAATAATGAATGGAAACATCTAGACTTAACTTGGGATGATCCAGTATCTTCAACTGGTGATGATGTTTTATTAGATACATTTTTCTTAATAACAACTGATGAATTATTAGAAAAAGATACCGAAAATCATACATTTGATTTCAGTATCTATAAAGAATTAGAGTAGAATTTTCTACTCTTTTATTTTGTATATCGGTAAGCATAGTGTTACTTTAGTCCATTCATGCTCTTTTGTTTCATAACTTAATTGTCCATTATGTGATTTAGCTATTTCAAATGACAAAGAAACTCCTAATCCATTACCCCTTTTTTTAGTTGTATAGAAAGGATTTGTGAAATTTTTAAAAACTTCTTCACTCATTCCACAACCAGTATCTTTAATTATAATAGAAATTGTATCTTCTTTTATTTTTTGAGTAATAGTTATTTTTTTATATTCTTTTTCTTCTAATGCTTCCATTGCATTTTTTACTATATTTACGAAGAGTTGTACTAATCTATTGTAATCTCCTTCAATATAAAATTCGTCATCTAATAAATTATTTTCCAAAATTATATCACTATCTTTAAAGATAAATATATATTTTTCGAATACTGATTCTACTAAAAAGTTTATATCAATTATTTCATTATTCAATTTTATTTCTTTGATTGATAAAAAATCTTCCAACATAAATAAAATTCTATCAATTTCTTCTTTCATTACTTTTACATATTTTTCTGATTTTACTAGATCAGCTGTATCAAACATATCTAAATATCCTTTGCAAACTGCTATTGGATTTTTTATTTCATGTGTTATTTTAAATAATGAACTTCTAATTTGTTTTTCTTTATCTAATTCTTTAATTGCTAAATGATAATTTAAAATAGAATCTATTTTTTTGAATGCAAATACAACGACCAAAGCAGTAATCAATATAATAAGACCTAAAACAAAAGTTTGATCAAAGCCTAAAAACATTGTATCCTCACTTCCAAAATATATTGGTAGCCATATAATTTTTAAAATAGAAAATACTATAATATATATATTTACATTTCTTTTTTTCAAAATTAAATAAAATAAATAATATATACAATATTCTATTATCAATAAAACCAAACTAAAATTAAAATACA
>CAYJEO010000001.1:31089-91759 GCA_964369355.1 uncultured Muribaculaceae bacterium
TTTGTCGAAAAAAAGAAGAAAAACTACTTTTCTTCTAATTCATCAATATATTTTTTTAATTGCTTAGCATCTTCTCCAAATACTATTTTTAATTGGTTATCTATTTCTACTATACCTTGAGCACCCATTTTTTGAATTGCTTCCTTATTTGCTTTAGAAATATTTCTCAAATTAACTACAAATCTTGATTTATTTACTTCGTAATTAATAATATTATTTTTACCCCCTAAAAATTCAATTAATTTATTTGCTTCTAATTTAAAATCTTTACTTCTTGATTTAGTAATTGCTATTGCAATTATAACTGTTACTATTATTACTATTAAGTATTTTAACATTTCCATACTATCACCTATAATATTATACTATATTTTTTTTATATTATCAAATAAAATGAACAAAATAAAAATGGTGATGATATGCTAAAAAAAGATAAACAAATTATTTTAATTTATATATTGATTTTTTTTATTATAAGTATTTTATCTATTTATAGTGCACAAAAACTTCTACCTACTTATATGAACACTTTATATATAAAACAAATATTGTGGTATATATTAGGATTTATATTTATTTATTTCATATCTAAAATTAATATCAATATATACAAATATAGTATACACTTGTATATATTATTTACAGTTTTATTATTAGGTTTATTTTTCTTTGCTCCTGTTATTAATTCTGCTAAGTGTTGGTATCAACTACCCATAATAGGTAATTTTCAACCTAGCGAATTTATGAAAATTGTTTTAATAATTGTTTTATCTAATGAATTATATAAATTTGAAAAAACAAAAAAAAATATCAAAAAAGAATTTATGTTTTTACTTAAAATATTTTTAATAGTATTTATTCCAAGTATATTAACCTTTTTACAACCTGATACTGGTGTAGTTTTAATTTATTTAGTAATTACTTTTACTATGTTATTTATATCTACTTTATCTTATTTTTGGTTTGTATTAATATTTATAATCATATTTTTATTTGTAATATTGTTTTTAAGTTTATATCATTTTAATATTGATTTATTTATTAATTTATTTGGAACAGATTCTTTTTTAAGAATAGAAAGATTACTTAATTGGTCTAGTAGTGACGGATATCAATTAGTCAATGGTATGTCTTCTATTGGAGGTGCTGGATTGTTTGGCTATGGTTATTTAAATACTCCAATTTATTTTCCTGAGCCACATACAGATTTTATATTTGCAACATTCTCTTCTAATTTTGGTTTTATAGGTTCATTAGTATTAATACTTCTTATTTTATTTTTTGATTTACACTTGATAAAAATAGCAAAAAAGATAAAGAAAAAAGATAAATATCTTATCTTTGGTTTTATAGGAATGCTAGTTTATCAGCAAGTTCAAAATATAGGTATGACTTTTGGTGTAATCCCTATTACTGGTATTACATTACCTTTTATTTCATACGGTGGTTCATCACTCTTAAGTTATATGATTTTAATTGGCTTAATAATGAATATAAAAAAAAGCTATTAGTTAGCTTCTTTTTTTAATACTTCTTTACCTTTGTATGATCCACAAGCAGTACAAACTCTGTGTGGTCTAACATCAGCTCCACATTTTGTACATTTTGTTGTAGCATTTTCACTAATTTTGTAGTGAGTTCTACGCATTCTACCTCTAGTTTTACTAACTTTTCTAAATGGTACAGCCATTTTCTACACCTCTTTCTTAAATAAATCGTTTAATTTTTCAAATTCTGGATTAATATTTTCTTCTTCACCTGAAATTAATTTCCAACCATTTCCTTCTGTTTGGATATCACTTGTTTCATTACTAACGACTTTCATTGGAATTTCCATTAATATATTTTCCCATATTATTGGAAAAATATCAATAGAATTTCCTATATTTTTCTGCTTTTCATCAATTTCCTCGATTAAAACTTGTAAATAATCTGAAACATTAGTTTCAAAATCTACTTTTACTGGTTTTAATGTCAATGAACAAGGCAGAATCATAGTTCCGTTAATCGTGATATTCATAAAGTATTCATTTAAAGAATCTTTAGTAATATCTCCTTTTACTTCTACATTCAAAAGTTCTAATAGTTCACTATCTTTTAAATCTTCTTTTGTAAATTGTAGCGTTTCATTTATTTCAATAAATTTTTCTACATTACTTCTTAATTT
The DNA here is from genome assembly GCA_964369355.1 of uncultured Muribaculaceae bacterium. Classification (GTDB taxonomy): domain Bacteria; phylum Bacillota_I; class Bacilli_A; order RF39; family UBA660; genus CAYJEO01. The sequence goes on from CAYJEO010000001.1 coordinate 33,257, forward strand.
TATTAAATCAATATTCATAATATCACCAGCACTAACATTATACATAAGAATAGTGTTTTTTGCAAGGTTTTTTTGATTAAACAACAAAATATTATTTTCTTAAATATTTTGATAACGTTGACATTTTATCAATATTTGAGTTTAATTGTTTTTCTATTAATAAAAGATTAAATTCAAACCATTTATTAAAAGATTCCTTTGTTGGATTTATAGCCATTTGATGAATTAAATTTCTGTATTCACCACGTTTATTAGTGTTATATAAAGCTTCACTAATATATACAGAAGGTAATTCTAAATTCATATTTGTTATATTTTTAGTTAATGACCATATTTTAACATTTTCATATACTCTTGCTAATCTAGTGTTACCGTCTCTAAACATCTGTAAAGCAGCTATTAAACCATGTACAAATATTGGTTTAGAAAATACTTCATATTCTTCATTTATATCATCATTGTTATACATATTCATTATGTACTTAGCAGCATCATTAATTTCTTTATAATCTATTGGTACATAATCAATTATTCTTTGTCCATCTTGTACTTTACCTACAAACGTTGTATTGTCAGTTCTAAAATTGGTGAAATCTTCTGTTAAATCTGCTGTTCCAAATAATAGTTTTTGATGTGATATATCTAAATCCTTTGGAGTATATATTTGATTATTCATTTTATCTGCTATTAATTTATTTGTAGCTGTTGGCGTTCCGTATTTTAAAAATACATCAACTAATACTCCATCTACATTTTCTAAACCTTGGTTTCTTACAATTTCCTTATCTTTCAAAGTTTCTAAGAAAGGATTTAAATATTTATCTAATCGTGGCAACAATCCAATATATCTTTTATATTCATCCATTATGTATTCAGATAATTCCTTATTTTCATCTGATACTTTATAAGCATCAAATTGCTCTAGTAAAGACATACCTGTAACTTTTATATTTTCTCTTTTTATTATCTCAGCCATTTCTTGTTCTTGTTTTATTATTTTTTCTGTTCTGCACATACTATCACCTCTTGTGCTAATTATTTTATCATTTTTAATTTTTTTGTCAATTATTTCTTTATATGTTATTATATTTACAGGTGATTATTTATGGCTGTAGGAATTATTTGTGAATATAACCCATTTCATAATGGGCATTTGCATCATTTAAAAGAAGTTAAAAGATTATATCCTTTAGAAGAAATTGTATTAATAATGTCTGGTAACTTTACTGAACGTGGTGATGTTAGTTTAATTAATAAATGGGATAAAACTGATATTGCTATTAATTATGGTGTTAATTTAGTAGTAGAACTTCCTTTTTGTTATGCTACCGAAAGTGCTGATAATTTTGCATATGGAAGTATTCGTTTATTAAATCATTTAAAAGTTAATACTTTAGTTTTTGGTAGTGAATGTAATGATGTTTCATTACTAACTAAATTAGCAAATATACAATTAACTGAAGATTATAATTTATTAGTAAAAAAATATGTTGATGAAGGCATTAACTACCCTACTGCTTTGTCTATGTCTTTAAAACAATTAACTAATACTACTATTACTACTCCAAATGATATTTTAGGTATTTCTTATATTAGAGAAATAATTAAATTAAAATCAAATATTAAACCTATAACAATTAAAAGAACAAATGACTTTCACGATATTGATAGCGATGTTGCTTCTGCTACTAGCATAAGAAATTCTTTATTAGAAAATAAAGATGTATCTAAAGTAGTTCCTAAATATACTTTAAAGTATTTAAATAATTATAATTTTATAGATAATTATTTTGATTTAATAAAATATAAAATAATATCTAGTGAGGATTTAAGTATATATCATAATGTAGATATAGATCTTGCTAGTAGAATAAAGTCAAATATTTTTAAATCTAATTGTTTAGAAGAGCTAATTTTAAACGTGAAAACCAAAAGATATACATATAATAGAATTAAAAGATGTCTACTTATGATTTTATGTAACTATACTAAAGAAGAAGCTATAATAAATAAAAGTTATGACTATATAAGAATATTAGGTTTTGATAATATAGGTAAAACTTATTTAAATAAACTAAAAAAAGAACTTAATGTTCCTTTAATAGTTAATTATAAAAAATGTTTCGATGATTTTTTGAAACTAGAAACCAAAGTAACAAATATATATAATTTATATAAAGATACTATCTGTTTAGAAACCTCTAAACCTATAATAAGATAATATCTTTTTTTATTACATTTCAACTATTTTAATAAAATTAGTTGATTGTTTATCATCTGTTAAAATACCACCAGTTGCAATAATAATATCTTTTTCTTTTAATGAAATAAATTCTTTAGCTAATTGTTTTGCATTTTCAACTAAATCTTCAACATCATCAGATTTTTTATAAACTACAGGGTGTACTCCCCAGTTTAAAGTAAGTGAATATGCTGTTAATTCATCTTGACATAAAGCAATAATAAATGACGCTGGTTTTAATGAACTAATTGATTTTGCAGAATATCCTGTAATTGAATTTACAACTATTGCTTTTACATCTAAGGTATTTGCACATTCTACTACTGATTTAGCAATTGTTTTAGTTATATCATAATTTTTTAGTTTAACTTCTTTTAAATAATTATAATGATTTTCAGAATTTATACAAATATCTGCCATAAATCTTACTACTTCAATAGGATATTTACCAGTAGTTGTTTCTCCTGATAACATAACACAGTCTGCTCCATCTAATACAGCATTTGCTACATCTGAAACTTCTGCTCTTGTAGGTCTTGCTGATTTTTTCATTGATTCTAACATTTCTGTTGCTACTATACAAAATTTATTTTCTTGTCTACATTTATCGATCATCATTTTTTGTAATATTGGTAAGTGTTCCATAGGTACTTCAACACCTAAATCTCCTCTTGCTACCATTATTCCATCTGATAATTCAATAATTTCATCTAAATTATCAATTCCTGTTTGGCTTTCGATTTTAGATATTATTTTTAAATCTTCTCTGTTTTCTTGTTTTAATATTTCTTTAGCTTGTAAAATATCTTCTTTACTATTTACAAATGATAAAGCTAAAAAATCTCCTTCGTGTCTACATGCAAATATAATGTCTTCTCTATCTACATCACTAATAAATGGAATGTTTAAGTTAATACCTGGTGCACTTAAACTTTTTTTATTTCCTAATTTACCACCATTAATTACTCTACAAGTAACACCGTCTTCTTCTTTTGATATTACTTCTATTTTCATTAATCCATTTTCTAATAATACAACATCGTCTTTTTGTAATGCTGCTATTGCTTGTGGATGATTAACACTAAATCTTTCATTGTTTCCTAATACTTTATCTTTAACTAATCTAATATTAGCACCTTCTACTAATTCAATTTCATTATTTTCCATCATTCCAGATCTAAATTCTGGTCCTTTTGTATCGTATAAAATTCCTATTGGTTTTTTAGTTTCAATACGTACTTTTTTTACTGTATCTAATACTTGTAGTCTTTCTTCTAATGTTGCGTGTGAGAAATTTATTCTCGCTACATTCATTCCTACATTTACCATTTTTGACATTACTTCAACTGTATTACTTGCAGGTCCTATACTTGCTATTATTTTTGTTTTTTTCATTACTTACACTCCTTTTGGCATTTAGTACAGTAATATGTACCTCTGCCTCCTACTTTTATTTTGTTAATTTTTGTATTACATATACTGCACAATTCATCCTTTTTGCCATGCACGTATAAACTTTGTTGGAATCTTCCATGTACACCTTCTTGTGATGTATAACTTCTTATAGTTGTTCCACCTTCATTTATAGCTTTTTCTAATGTTTGTTTTGTATATTTAATTATGTTTTCCAAATCTTTTTCTTTTAAATCAATTGCTTTAGTTAAAGGATTAATTTTAGATAAAAATAATATTTCATCTGCATATATATTTCCTATACCTGTAATTATTGATTGATCTAATATAACTGTTTTAATCGGTAATTTTTTATTTTTATATGCTTCTTTCAAATAATTTACATCTAAATTCTTATCCCAAGGTTCTAATCCTAATTCTGATAAAGGTTTTACTTTTAGTAAATCTTCTTTTTTTAACAAATGCATTTTTCCAAATTTTCTTACATCCTGATATAACAAATTTGTATCATTTAATTCGAATATTACATGAACATGGTTCAAATCTTCATAATTTTGTCTTATAAAGTATTTACCTTCCATTCTTAAATGTGATAGTAAATAATAATCACTTAGTTCAAATATTAACCATTTACCTAATCTAGTTATATCTTTTATTTCTTGATTTTTAATTTTTTCTATAAATTGTTTTGCATCCATATTTTCAATTATGTTTTCATGTTTAACAATACAATTTTTAATTATTTTATTTAATACTTTAGTTTTTAATGTGTTTTTTACTGTTTCTACTTCTGGTAATTCTGGCATAACTACCTCCTTGTACTAATTTATTTTACCATATTTTTATAATAAAAAAAGAAATAATTGCTTATTTCTTAAATGTTTTTATTATTTCTTTAAAGTGATTTCCTCTATCTTCAAATTTTTTATACTGATCCCAAGAGGCACATGAAGGAGATAATAATACAACATCTCCTTTATTTGATATTTCATATGCTTTTTTTGTTGCTTGTTCTAGATTATCAAATATATAATTTTCTATATTCAATGAGTTAGCAAAGTCTTTTACTTTTTCTTTTGTTTCTCCATATCCGATTATTGCTTTTGTGTTTTTAGTATAATCTTTTAATTCATCAAAGAAATGTCCTCTATCTAGCCCACCTAGTAATAAAACAGTTGGTTCAGTAAATGCTGATAATGCTATTTTTGTAGATTCTACATTTGTCGCTTTTGAATCATTATAAAACTTAATACCACCTACTTCATCTACATATTCCATTCTGTGTTCTACTCCACCAAAATTATTTAAATATTCTTTAATTATTTCATTTGATACATTAAATTGTTTTGCAACTGCTATTGCACACATTATGTTTTCATAATTATGATTTCCTTTTAATTTAATATCTTGTAATTTTATTATTTCTTCTTTATTAAAATAAATTGCATCATTTTCTAAATATAAGTTATGTTTGTTTTTTGAAGAAAATAAAATTTTAGTTGATTTAATGTCTTTTGTTTGCTCTAATACATCACTATCTTCTCCATTAATTATTGCTACTTCATTTTCTGTATGATTTCTAAATATTAAGGTTTTATTATATTTGTAAAAATCATATGTCCCAAAATGATCTAAATGTACTTCACTTAGATTTGTCATTATAGCAATATCTGTTTTAAAATCTTTAGTATCATGTAATTGATGACCTGCTATTTCTAATACTAATATATCTCCTTTTTTAGAGTTACTTACTAATGAACATACTGGATATCCAATATTACCACCTAGGTGAACAGGTAAGTTAGCATTTTTTAATATATTATAAGTTAGCGTTGTTGTAGTTGTTTTACCATTTGATCCTGTTATACCTACAATTTTAACATCCATATCTTTTAGATATTGATATGCAACTTCTACTTCATTAATTACTGGTATATTTAATTCTTTTGCTTTTAATATAGCTGGATGATCTAATTTGATACCTGGATTTTTAACTAAATAATCATATTCTTCATTCAATAATTCTACTGGACTTTGGCCTATTACAATTTCAACACCTAAGCTAGTTAATTCTTTTACATGTTCTTCATTTTGCTCTGATGCATCGTTTACAGTTACAACTGCACCTTTATTTGCTAGTAGTTTGGCAGCTTCATATCCACTTCTTGCCATTCCTAATATAAACATCTTTTTATTTTTATACATTTTATCTCTCCTCATCTTTTTTTATTATATCAAATATATGTTTAAAGTAAAAGAAAAAGACTTATTAGTCTTTAGCTGTATATTTATTAACAGTATCTATTAATAATTGTTTATTAATTGGTTTTGGGATATATTCATCAAATCCTTCTGTTAGGTAATATTCTCTACTTCCATCAATTGCATTTGCAGTTACTGCTACTACAGGTGTAGTAAAATTTTGCATTTGTTTTAATTCTTTTAATGTTTCAACTCCTGATAATTCTGGCATCATATCATCCATTAAAATTAAATCATATTTTTGTCCATTTTGAATATTAGTTAAACATTCTTTACCACTTAATACTTCAACCATATCAATTTCTAAATCTTTTAATAATTTAGTTGCTATTTTTAAGTTCACTTTATTATCATCTACAATCAATACTTTTTTATGTTTTGTGTCTATTACGTTCATGATATTTATTGTATTTTCTAAATCAACTATTTCTAAAGTATCTCTTAATTTTTTTGGTGTTAAGAATCTATAAAATACTTTTAATAATTCTTCTTTATCTATTGGTTTTGCTAAATAGTCATCGAATCCTTTTTCAATATACATCTCTTTCATACCAGATATGGCGTTTGCTGTTAGTGCTACTACTGGGATATTGAAATTATTAATTTCTTTTAAGTGTTTTAATGTGTCTTGTCCACTTAATATAGGCATCATATCATCTAATAAAATTAAATCATAATTAAATCCTAGTTTTATTTTATCTATGCATTCTAAACCTGACTCAATCATTTCTGTTTCTATATTATATTTTTTAATTAATTTATCTGCCACTTTTAAGTTTAATTTATTGTCATCTACTAATAATACTTTCATACCTGAAAAGTCTACATTATGTGATAACTCTTGCATATCTTTTTCTTCAGCACCGGCATGAAGTTTTACTATTTTTTGTTGTAAGTAAATACTAAATTTAGTACCTTCTCCATAATTAGATGATACTACTATTTTACCACCTAACATTTCAACTAAAGATTTAGTAATTGCAAGACCTAATCCAGTACCTTCTATTGTTGTGTTTTTATCTTCATCTAATCTATTAAACTTAGTAAATAATGTTTGTATTTTTTCAGTTCTGATTCCTCTTCCTGTATCTTCTATAGTGATAACTAATGATGAATCATCACCTTCATTTATACAAGTCACTGCAAATATGATATAACCTGCTTCAGTATATTTAACTGCATTGGTTAAAACATTTGTTATTATTTGTTTTATTTTTCCAATATCACCATACATTGTTGCCGGTAAATCTTCTGAAAAATGTGTTTTTAATTGAATTGGTTTTTCTCCAATTCTTGGAACTACTAATTTAGCTATATTATTTAATTGCGACATTAAATTATAGTTTTGATTAACTATTTCCATTTTATCAGCTTCAATTTTTGATATATCTAATATACCATTTACTATTTCAAGTAAGTTTTGTGAAGCCATTATAATATCATCAGCATCTTTTTTTGTATCTTCTATATCATGTTCTGCTTTGATACATTCGGAAAAACCTATTATTGCATTTAAAGGTGTTCTTATTTCATGTGACATACTGGATAAGAAATCTGTTTTTGCTCTATTTGCCTTTTCAGCATATTCTTTTGCTTGTTCTATTTGTTCAATCATTTTAACATCTGGATTTTCGATAGTGAAAAACATAATGTAAACAAGAAAAATTGGTATTAAATCTACTAACATCAATTCTGGTACAAAATATGATATTAATAAAATAGGAATTAGAAATAATAAAATATAATATATTGTTTTAAATCTGTTATCCAATCTTTTTTTATTTATAAAAGCAAATATGAATATAGCAACCGCTATTGCGCCAATACAAGCATAGCTAAAGTTAACTAACATTCCCTCAGATTGTGTAACTCCTAAATTTTGAGTAAATTCAATATCTAAAAATAAATTAATAATGAAAAATATCGGAACAGTAATAAGATAAGTTAATGCAATATTTTTTTTATTAAGTTTGTCTTTTTTTATCAAATATAAATTATATAAAAATAGTGAAATAATTGTTATATATAACAATGTTACAATTCCAATATTTAAAAATTTCATAATATAATAAAATTCTTCATTTACCAATTCAATATGAAAAAAAGCTGATATTGTTAGAGCAACTGAATTGAAAACAGTAAATATTGTAGTCGCTATAAGCATTATTTCAAAAAATGTGTTTTCAAAAACTTTTAATTTTGGCTTTGGAAAATAAAAAACACAAAGCATAAACATAAAAATAAAGCTAAGTATTGGTATTTTAAATCCTAAATTTAGTAGTTCCATAGTATCACCTTAAACAATTATATCACTCTTTAAATCATTCTGTCTATCTCTTTAAACAAAAAAAGACTTTTAAAAGTCTTATCTCGTTTTCATTTGATTATCTATTTCGTATACTACTTCTTCTGTATTTTGATATACACTCGACAAAAAATCTTCAATAATATATTTTATTGTATCATCAATATTGAAATCATTTGTTTTGTTAATAATATAATTTTTTAATTCTTTATCAGTTGATAACAACATAGTTGCCATAATAAAATCAATAACTTCATTTTTAGTTTTAAATATTTTTCGCAATCTTCTCGCTAACAAATCAATTTTGCTATTTCTAGTATCAGGTATCGTAAACCCTATTTTTCTTTCACAAAATTTTCTAAAATCATACAAATCTCTATATTTTATTTCATAATATAGTGGAGAGTACTTTTGTATTTCTTTGTTTTTGTAAATAGATTTTGTATCTTCAATAAAATCTTCATTAGTATATCTATCAAAGTCTTTATATCCGTGTAAATTTTCGCGCCATCCTAAAATGGTATCGTCTTTTGCATATTGTTTAAAGCGTTCTTCGTAATAATTATTTATGTCATTATATCCTCTTTGAGTTTGATCTAATGGTTTAATATAGTTTGAAATAATATGCATCATAGATGTTGAAATCTCCTCACTTAATTTTTCTTTAAACTCCTTTTGTGACATTTCATACCCTTTTATTGGATTTCCATACATAAGATAAGCTTTATGTTCTTGAGCATCAAATACATTAATCGTTGGTATAACTTCGACTTTTTTACTATTACTAAGTATATATGGCGAGTTGAAAAAACCTTCATGAAATTTATTTGGTGAATCACAATATATTCCTTCAACAAATATTTGAACATTGGCGTGTTCTAATACTTTTTCACAGTGTTTTATACATTCTGAACGACTGATTTTATCAAACATATCAACTCTAATTATTCCATTTAATACAGTCGCTGGCATTAATGGATTATATTTAATTTGATCTGTTCCACCCATCAATAAGTATGTGTGTGAAGGAATGTGACAAGTATTTATTATTATGTCATCTTCATAACTATGATTGCTTGCAAAAACATATTTTTTTCCTTTTTCCATTGTTGGTTTATTTAATACTTCTGTCTTATAATTTAGTATAGCTAGTTTAAAAACATTTCTTAAAATTGGATTGATTGCATTTCTCCATCCTATGGATTTTTCATCAAACGGATCGATAGTGTTATCCAAAATTCCTTGACGTAAATTTTTAGTTAAATTATTCATAAATTCTCTCCCTTTTTTCAACTATTATATATTTTTTCATTTATTTGTCAAATTTTTAGTTTCTTATATATTGATTGTATTATAAAATTAAAATTTTTTCAATAAAAAAACATTATCAACTAAGATAATGTCTTTTTTTATTTTTTAGGTTCTATTTTTTCTAAACCACCCATGTAAGGTCTTAATGCAGTAGGAATATTTACACTTCCATCTTCATTATAATTGTTTTCTAAGAAAGCAATTAATCCTCTTGGTGTTGCTAATACTGTATTATTTAAAGTATGCGCATATTGAGTACCTTCATTAGTTTTCATTCTAATACCTAATCTTCTTGATTGTGCTTCTCCTAAAGTTGAACAAGATCCAACTTCAAAGTATTTTTGTTGTCTTGGAGACCAAGCTTCAACATCACAAGATTTAACTTTTAAATCTGCTAAATCTCCTGAGCAACATTCTAATGTTCTAACAGGTACATCTAATGATTTAAAGAAATCAACTGTAAGTTGCCACATTTTGTTATACCAATCCATAGATTCTTCTGGTTTACAAATAACTATCATTTCTTGTTTTTCAAATTGATGAACTCTATAAAGTCCTCTTTCTTCTAAACCATGAGCCCCAACTTCTTTTCTAAAACATGGTGAATAAGAAGTTAATGTTATAGGTAATTCTGATTCTTTTACTTTTTGATCTTTGAATTTACCTATCATTGAGTGTTCTGAAGTTCCGATTAAATATAAATCTTCTCCTTCAATTTTATACATCATTGCATCCATTTCTGCAAATGACATAACACCTGTAACAACATCTGATCTAATCATAAATGGCGGAATACAGTAATCAAATCCTGCATCTATCATAAAGTCTTTAGCATAAGCTATCATTGCTGAATGTAATCTTGCAATATTTCCCATTAAGTAGTAAAAACCATGACCACTTGTTCTTGCAGAAGATTCTTTATCAATTCCCATAAATCTATCACAAATATCTGCATGATATGGAATTTCATAACTAGGAACTACTGGCTCTCCATATTTTTGTACTTCTACATTTTCGTTATCATCTTTACCAATAGGTACTGAGTCATCCATAATATTTGGAATAACCATCATTTTTTCTTTAATTGATTTTTCTAATTCTACTTCTTTTTCTTCTAATTCAGTTATTTTTGTAGTATATGTCGCTATTTCTTCTTTTAAAGCATTAGCTTCTTCTACTTTTTTCTCTCTCATTAAAGTTCCAATTAAAGCACTTTTTTCATTTTTTGAAGCTCTTAAGTTATCTCCTTGTTGTTTGTATTCACGATATTCTTTATCTAAAGTAAATATTTCATCTACTAAAGGTAATTTATTATCTTGAAATTTTTTCTTGATGTTTTCTTTTACTAAATCTTTGTTTTCTCTTATTAATTTAATGTCTATCATAATTTCCTCTTTCTATTTAAAACAAATTATAAAAAAAGACTAATTATAGGAGCATAAAAAATGCGGTACCATCCTAATTAGTCTTAATTTGAATAACGGCTATGCCGGAAATGTTTACATTTCACTCAAGAGTAGATTCATAAAATAATTTTGTTTCGTTTACATCAACCACGAACTTTCTTTGCAAAATTAATTTTATTACTATTCTCCGTCTTTGTTTTAAAAATTACATTTATTATATCTTATTTTTTTTTATAAATCAAGTATTATTTAGCAGTGTACCAGTTATGCCCAGTTTCAATATCTACTTTTAAGTCTACACCGATTTCATAAACATGCTCCATAATTTCAGTTATTAAGTCTTTTACTACTTCTACTTCTTCATTAACTACATCAAATACTAATTCATCGTGTACTTGTAAAATCATTTTAGATTTTAAATTTTTAAGTACAAATTGTTCTTTTATTTTTACCATTGCTAGTTTAATAATATCAGCACTTGTTCCTTGAATTGGAGTATTTAAAGCAATTCTCTCTCCTTGTTGTTTTATCATATAGTTTTTATTTTTTAATTCCTGAATATAACGAGTTCTTCCCATCAATGTTCTTACTTTATAAGTTTCATAAGCTTTTTTAATAGTTTCTTCCATATACACTTTTATTTCTGGATATGTTTGTAAATATGTATTAATAAATTCTTGGGCTTCTTTTACTGTTATATTTAAGTTTTCTGCTAATCCAAATCCACTAATTCCATAAATTATTCCGAAGTTAACTGCTTTTGCTACTCTACGCATATTACTATTAACATTTTTAATATCTGTTTTAAAAATATCTGCTGCTGTTTTTGTGTGAATGTCTATATTATTATTAAATGCTTGTTTTAATGTATCAACATTTGCAATTGCTGCAAGTATTCGAAGTTCTATTTGTGAGTAATCGCCACTTATTAATAAAGAATTTTCACTTGGTATAAATGCTTTTCTAATTAATTTGCCATATTCGTTTCTAATTGGTATATTTTGTAAGTTAGGCTCTATTGAAGATAATCTACCAGTTCTTGTTAATGTTTGAGTATATATTGTGTGTATTTTATTATCATCAAATATTATATTTAATAATCCTTCAATATAAGTTGAATGTAGTTTTGTTAGCATTCTATATTCAATTATTTTATCAATTACAGGATGTGAATTTTTTAATTTATTTAACACATCAATAGAAGTTGAATAACCGGTTTTATTTTTCTTACCATGTGGTAAATTTAATTTTTCAAATAATATTTCTCCTAATTGCATTGGAGAAGATATATTAAAATTAGAACCTGTCATATTAAATATTTCTTTTTCAGTAAGTTCTATTTTGATTTTAATTTCTTCTGACATTTCTGTTAATACATTTTTATCAACACATACTCCGTCATATTCCATATCTGCTAAAACGAAAGCTAATGGGTGTTCTATGTTTTTATATAAGTCATATTGCTTATCTTCTATTAATTTTTTTTCAAATATATTTTTAGATTCATATATGAATTTTGCTTTTAATATTGCATTATAAGCTATTATATCAACTGATGGTTCTTTTAATTTTGTTTTACCATAAGTTGTTTCATAAAAAGGAATATCATTATCAAATATGTTTGCTAAGTATGCAATATCATCTTTAATATTATAATCAAGTAAATACCCTGCTATCATTGTATCAAATTCTATATTATCTATTTTTATATTATTCCACTTTAATGCTGTGTATACTTTTTTTAAATCATATGTATACTTTACATTATTGATTAAAAAATCAGGATTTTCTTTTAATAAATCAAATGGAATATATGTACTAATTTCGTTATTATAAATAGCCATTCCAAGTATTTTAGAAGTATGATAATTAGTTCCTAATATTTCTAAGTAAACAGCTACGTCACCTTTTACTTCAAAGTCTAGGTTAGTTGCTACATTTATATCTATTGATTTTACTTCATCTTGTTTTGCTTCTTTTTTAATAAAAGAATAGAATTCTAAGTCTTCATACATTTCAGTTAATTTTAAACTGTCTTTACTTTTTAATCTTATATCTTCTACGTTAATATCAACAGGTACATTTAATTCAATAGTTGCTATTTCATAACTCGTATAAGCATCATTTTTACCATTAATTAACTTATCCTTTACAGCACCTTTTAAATTATCAATGTTTTCATATAAATTATCTAAACTTTTATATTCTTGCAATAATTTTAATGCAGTTTTTTCTCCTATTCCTTTTACACCAGGAATATTATCTGAAGGATCTCCCATTAATGCTTTTAAATCTATTATTTTAATTGGTTCTATACCATATTCTTCAATAAATGTTTGTTCATTATATCTTATATAGTCTTTTTGTTTTAATAATTTAATATCAACATCACTTGATATTAATTGAAGTAAATCTTTATCACTTGAAATAATAGTACCTACATAATTTGAATCTTTATTACAATATGCTGCAAACGTTCCGATGATATCATCAGCCTCATAATTATCGATTTCATAATACTTAATTCCCATATGTGTAAGTAATTCTTTTGCTAAAGGAAATTGCTTTCTTAACTCATCTGGAGTTTCACTTCTTCCTTGTTTGTAAAAGTCATATTTTTCATGTCTGAAGTTTTTACCTTTATCAAATGCTACTAGCATATAAACAGGTTTTTCTTCTAAAATTATTTTATTAATCATATTAGTAAAGCCAAATAAGGCATTAGTTGGAAATCCTTTACTATTTGTCATGAAGTTACCATTGTATGCTGTTGCATAATAACTTCTAAATAATAAATTATTACCATCTACTAAAATTATTTTTTCCATATTCTCACCATTTTCTTAATTTATTATATCAAGTTTCATATTTTTAGTAAATAAGTTTGACATTATACACTATAAAACTTATAATTATATATAGAATAAGAATAGATAAATATATATATAAAGAAATGAGTGAGTTTAAATGAATAAAAAAGGGTTTGCATTATCGAGTATGATTTATACTTTGTTGGTTATATGTTTAGCTTTAATGTTAGGTATTTTAGCTTCTTTAGCATCTCAAAAATTTCAATTTGATAAAATCGGAGAAATCATACATGAAAATTTAAATAGTATAATTAAAACAGAAGAAGGTTCTGAATTTGTTTTCGACTATACTGGAGATTATCAAACTTTTGTTGCACCGACTGATGGATATTATAACTTTGAAGCTTGGGGAGCACAAGGCGGTAATGATATAGATACTAAAAATGGTGGATATGGGTCATATACATCTGGAGACATCTATCTAACAGAAGGTGAAATTATATATGTCTATGTAGGTGGACAAGGTTCTTTATCAGCTGTTGCTGGTGATGAAAATTCAAAAGGATATAATGGTGGCGGAGCTGGTGGCTACATGAATCCAGCTGATCATGTAGCTGAAGCTGGAGGAGCCGGTGGCGGTGGCGGTGCTACTGATTTCAGATTAAATGATAGTACTAATTCAATAATAATGATTGCCGGTGGTGGTGGCGGTCAAAGTAATTACTACACTCAAAAACCTGGTGGTTCAGCAGGAGGACTAATTGGGTATGCGGGTGTTGAAGATAGAAATTCTGGAAGTGCAGCATTTACAAATGCACAAGGAGCTACTCAAACTACTGGTGGACAAGCTGCGATAGGTAGTTCATCCTATACTCAACCGACTTCTGGTATATTTTCCCAAGGAGGTTCTTCACTAGATAAGTGGGGTGGCGGTGGCGGTGGTGGCTACTACGGTGGTGGTGCTAGTAGTGCCACGTCTGGAGTAGTAGGATCTGGTGCTGGTGGTTCATCTTATATTTCGGGTCATACTGGTTCAGTTGCAATTACTTCTGAATCTGATACAACTCCAACTACTACCGATTTAGACTTTTCAATTAGATATATTGAAATTGGATCTTCAGGTAGTAATTCTAATACTAACAATCATATTGTAGAACTACAAGCATTTACTGCAGACGGTACTAATGTTGCAAGTGGAAAAAGTGTTACTTCTAATAAAACTCAAAATTCATCTTACCCATTTTCTCGAGTAACTGATGGCAATACAACATCAGCTTACTTTGCAGATGTGGGTTCTATCACTACTGTAGATTTAGGTGCTGAATACAATTTGGAAAGTGTTAAATTATGGAGATATTACACGGATTCAAGAACATACTACAATACTTATGTAAAAGTTTATAATGAAGATTTTTCAAGAAGTACATATTTGCATATTTCAACTCTTGATGGAACCTATGCAGAAACTTCTGCTGGAAAAACATTATCTACTAAAATTTGTGAAACAGGTACTTTAAATAATAATTGTTCAATTCATTATAGTGATAAATATTTCACTAATACAGTTATGATTGATGGTTCTGGTTATAATTGGACAAATAAAAAAGAAGGAATCATTAATATGCCAACTATTGATAATGGTACTTATGAGACTAATATAGGACATTCTGGTAATGGTAGTGCTAAAATAACATATTTAGGAACTACTCTTGATGAAGAAACCATAGAAACAGGACAAGTATTTGATTTTGCTCATATAAGTGACTATCAAACTTTCATTGTTCCAGAAAGTGGAAATTATAAATTTGAAGCTTGGGGAGCTTCTTCAACAAATCAAGGTAATACATACATTTTAAGTAATAAAACATATGCAGGATATACTAGTGGAAATATACATTTGGAAAAAGATCAAATTATTTATGTATATGTTGGTGGCATGGGCGAAAAGTTCAATACTTCCACAACTGTCACTGGTCTTTCTAAAAGTGGTGGTGCAACTGATTTTAGATTAATTCAGGGTGAATGGAATGAAAAATATTCTTTAAATTCTAGAATAATGGTTGCCGGTGGTTCTGGTGGAACATATGCTGATGGCTCTGGTGGTGTTGGCGGAGATGCTGGCGGTTTAACAAGTCAAGGTGCTTTAATCTCTTATACTACTGCTGGTGCTAGTCAAACATTTGGTGGAAGTGCTGGATTAAACAGTTATGCAGGCGGATTTGGATATGGTGGTTACAGTGCTGTTTCTGCATATAATTCTGGTGCTGGTGGCTATTACGGTGGTGGGTCATCTCCTTCTGGAGGTGGTGGTTCTTCATTTATTTCAGGTCATACTGGAGCTGTTGCTATTACTTCTGTATCCAATAGTTCTCCCAAAACTGGATGCACCACAGGAACAACAACCAATGAATGTTCAAAACATTATAGTACTCTAACTTTTACTAATACTGTTATGATTGATGGTTCAGGTTATAACTGGACTAATGTAAGAGGTTCTTTAACTCCGATGCCTAACCCTAATGGCGGTAGTTATTCGAATGGTTTAGGACATTCTGGTGCTGGACATGCAAGAATTACATATTTAGGAAACTAAAAAAACATATGAATATTCATATGTTCTTTTTTTATTAAAATAAACTTAATTGACTAGATTCATCCATACCATCTAAAATACCCATAGATCTTAATTTTTCAATTAAAGTAGATGATACTTTAGCTCTTTTTTGTAAATCTTCGATACTTAAAAATTCACCTTTTTGTCTTTCTTCAACTATTTTTTTAGCAACAGTATCTCCAAGACCTTCTATAGTACTAAAAGGCGGAATTAAAGTATTATCATCTTTTACTATAAATGTATTTGAATCACTTTCTAAAAGATTAATATTAGTAAATTTTAATCCCCTAGCCGTCATTTCTAATGCTAATTTTAAGCACTCTAATACAGCACTTTCTTTATTTGTAGCTTCATAACCTTTATTAACTATTTCAGTCATTTTGTTTTTTATTGCATCATACCCTTTAATCATTGATTCAATATCAAAATCAACTGCTTTAGTGGTAAACCATGAAGCATAAAAATATTGAGGATGATGCACTTTGTAATAAGCAATTCTAAAAGCTGAAGTTACATAAGCGGTAGCATGTGCTTTAGGGAACATGTACTTGATTTTTCTACATGATTCAATATACCAATCTTCAATACCTGCTTCTTTCATTTCTTCTGCAAAAGATGCCCAAGTTTCAGGATCTTTAGAAGCTCTACCTTTACGAACAAACTCCATTATTTTAAATGCTTTAATAGGTTTCATGCCTTTATACATTAAGTATACCATTATATCATCACGACATCCGATAACTTCTTTAAAGGGCACTATTTTGTTTTTAATTAATTCTTGAGCATTTCCTACCCATACATCAGTCCCATGAGATAATCCAGATATTTTAACTAATTCTCCAAATGTTGTAGGTTTAGTTTCTGCTACTAAAGCTACTGTAAAAGGAGTTCCAAATTCTGGAATACCTAAAGTACCTGTTTCACATAAAATTTGTTCTTTAGTAACTCCTAAATTATCAGGAGATAAAAATATACCCATTGTTTTTTTATCATCTAAAGGAACTTCTAATACATTGTGATTTGAATAATCTTGAATTAATCTTAATTGTGTTGGATCTGAATGACCTAAGATATCTAATTTAAGTAAATCTTGGTCAATTGCATGGTAATCAAAATGAGTTGTTTTCCAAGCTGAATTAACATCATCAGCCGGGAAGCCAAAAGGTGTAAAATCATATACATCCATATAATCTGGCACTACTACTATTCCTCCTGGATGTTGTCCCGTTGTTCTTTTAACACCAACACATCCTTGAGCTAAGCGTTCTACTTCTGCTGTACGCATAGTAATTCCTTTTTCTTCTGAATATCCTTTAACATATCCGAATGCAGTCTTATCAGCAACTGTACCTATAGTACCTGCTCTAAATACATTATCTTCTCCGAATAATACTTTAGTATATTCATGGGCTGCTGCTTGATTTAAATCAGAAAAATTTAAATCTATATCTGGAACTTTATCGGCATTAAATCCTAAGAAAGTGGCGAATGGCATATCGTTTCCTTCTTTTTTCATATTTGCATTACATTTAGGACAATTCATATCAGGTAAATCAAATCCTGAAGAATAATCTGCTCCTAAAGATACTCCATCTATTTCAAAAATTGAATTTTGACAATTAGGACAAATATAATGAGCTGATAATGGATTAACTTCTGTTATTCCCATCATCGTTGCTACAAAAGAAGAACCAACAGATCCTCTTGAACCTACTATATAACCATCGTCGTTAGATTTTTTAACTAACTTTTGTGAAATTAAATAGATAACATCAAATCCTCCACCGATAATACCACCTAGGTTTTTATCTATTGCTTTTTCTATATTTTCTATATTTGGATCTTCTTTTAATAGTTTTTGTTTTACTATCTCTCTTACACTTTCATAACCACTTCTAATAACTTCATTTAGTTTAGAATATAATTGTGATTTATCTTCTAAGGTAGATTCAATAACAGAAATAAATCCATCTCCGTATAGTTCTTTTGCAATACGTTCTTCTATATTAAAAGGTAGTGGACTACCATATAAAGATGTAGCTTTATCATAAACTAAATCTATAGTTATTTGTTGTGAATTTTCTATTTTGGGTGAAAATGGAACTCCACCTGTTTCAATAATAACTTCAATTATTTCTACACAATCAGCTATTTTATTTGTATTTTCTATAACAATTAATTTCTTAACTTCATCATCTAAAAAACTAAAAGCTTCTAACATATTTTTAGTAGTTCTAAAGTGATTTGATGGAATATCAGTAATTCCTTTTCTAGCTAGTGGATGTCTTCCGCCACCTGGAACTTTTTGATTAACAATAATTTGTCTATAAATTTTGTCATCTTCTTTTATATGATGAACATCTCCTGTTGCTACTACTAAAATACCAGTATCCATACCTACTCTAATTATTTTTTTAACATGTTCTTCTAATTCTTGTTTTGAACCAAAATCACCTGATTGTAATAAATGGTCGTAACATTCTAATGGTTGTACTTCTACATAATCATAAAAGTTCATTAAATTAGCAATTTCTTCATCTGCTTTACTTCTTGCTTCAATAAATATTTCAGATTCATAACATCCACTACCTATTAATAAACCTTCTTTATGTTTTTCTATTTCACTTCTAAGAATTCTAGGTGTTTTATATAAATATTTAGTATTAGCCATAGATAATAATTTAAATAAATTTTTTAAACCTGTTTTATCTTTTACTAATATATTTACGTGAAAAGCACGCCCAAATTTATGTATTTCATCAACAGACACTAATTTAGTTAAATCATTAATTGATTCAAAGTTTCTTTCAACTAATTTTTTTAACATTTTATGGAACACTAAAGCAGTACCTTTAGCATCATAATCTGCTCTATGGTGAGCATTTTCATCAAACGCTACATCATATCTTTTAACTAATGCTGATAAACTATGTCTTGCAAAGTTATTATCCAAAGTACGTGACAATTCTAATGTATCAATTAAAGTATTTTTATAAGTACCTAAATTATATTTTTTATAGGCCATCTCTAAGAAAGATAAGTCAAATTTAGCATTGTGTGCAACCATTGGTAAATCTGAAAACCATTCAATAAATCTTTTAATAGCATTTTCTTCATTGTCTTTATCTGCTAACATGTCATCGGTTATATTAGTTATTTCAGTTATTTTTACTGGTAATTTTCTACCAGGATTTATTAATTCGTTAAAGGTATCAATAATTTCTCCGTTACATATTTTAACTGCCCCTATTTCAATAATAGTATCTAGTCCACCGGCATTAAAACCTGTTGTTTCAAAGTCAAATACAACATACGTATTATCAAGTAATTTAGTATCATTAGGTCTAATTACAATATTAACTGTATCATCTATCATTGTAAGTTCTGTTCCATATATGACTTTAAATTTCTTATCTTCTTCTACACCTTTATTTAAATCACATACCAAATGATAAGCATCAGGGAAAGCTTGAGCACTATTATGATCTGTTATTGCTATTGCTTTATGCCCCCATTTTTTAGCTGTTTTAATTAGTGCTTTAACATCACTTAATCCATCCATTTGACTCATTTTAGTATGAGTATGTAACTCTACTCTTTTATTTTCTTCTAAATCTATTTCTTCCCATTCGATTCTTTCTAATTTATTAATATCAGATACTGAAAAAACTAATTCTTTAGAATATAAATCATCTTTTATATTTCCACGAAGTTTTAACCAAGCACCTTTTTTTACATTTTTTAAAACTGCTATTAATTCTTCTTCTGAATTTATAAACATTTTAGCATACATACTATCTGTGTAATCTGTTAGTTTTAATGTTAATATGCGTAGATCTGTTTTAGTTGTACGAATATCAACATCTGCAAAAACATAACCTTCGATTGTTATATTATTTTGTGGTGCTATTATATTATTTATAGTAGTAATATCAGTATTAATTAATCTTCCGTATATAACATCTTCATTATCTGATAGAGTTTTATTTTTTCTTGGGTATTTTGGCTGTTCTACAACTGTTTCTTTTTTTACTTCAACAGGCATTTTTATTTGTTTAGTAGCTTCTATTTCTTTTTGTAATTCAATACTAGCGTCTAAATCTATTTCTAAATTAAATTTAATATTAGTAAAACCTGCTTTATGTAATTCTTTTTCTAAAAATAATTTAATAGTTTCAAAACGCATTATTTCTGCTTTATTAGCAAGTAATAATGTCACTTTATTTTCTTTATAATCTAAATTTATATTTTTAAACATTTCTACTAAAGGAGATTCCATAGTTTTAACTTCTATTAAATGTTTATAGTAATCACTTAAATATGAGTTATCATTAGTTTCAAATAAAACTGAAACTTTTTTAACAGAAGGAAATCCCTTTTTTAATAGTTGTTTAAATTCTAAATAAACATTTAGTGGTAAAATAGAATCATTTTTAATTATAAAATTATAAGAATCTTTTTGTTTGTTTCCAACAATACGTTCTAAAGATGATTTTTCAAAATAACAATAGTTACTTTCATCTAGTTTTATTTGCTCTAATAATATTTTTATTTTGTTTTCCATCATACCCACTCCATTAATAAATATTATACTAAAAAAAGACTAAAAATTATAGTCTTTTTATTAATTATTTATAGTTTGTTTTAACAAAAAAAGTAGAATTTATCTACTTTTTATAAATACAAATCTATCTTTGCCTTGTAAATCTTTTTTTACATCTACTTTTATATTAGAAAATTTACTTAATGCATAATTTTTAATAAAATCACCTTGTGTATGTCCTATTTCAAAAGCAATAAGAAATTCGTTATTTAAATAATTACTACACTCATCTAATATTTTTTTATAAAAATATAATCCATTATCTAATGCATATAAAGCTAAATGTGGTTCGTTATTTTTTACTAAATCCATAACTTCTTCTTTTATATCAATATAAGGTGGATTAGAAATAATAACATCATATTTTTTATTTATATTTTCAAATAAATCACCTTGATAAAAATTAATAGAAGCATCATTTAATAAAGCATTTTCTTTTGCTACTTCTAAAGCTTTATTAGATATATCAGTAGCATCTACATTACAATTAAGTTCTTTTTTTAAAGTAATTGCTATACAACCAGAACCTGTACATAAATCTAATATAGAAACACTGTTTTTAAAATCTTTAATATATTTTATAGTATTTTCTACTAACTCTTCTGTTTCAAAGCGCGGTATTAATACATTTTCATTAACTTTAATATTATATCCATAAAAGTTAGTAGACCCAACTATATATTGAACAGGAATACCTTCATTAAATTTTTTAATACCCTCTTCTAACAAATCTTCTTTTAAATATTTTTTTAAATAATCAACAGACATTATTCACCACGTAATTTACGATTTTGATCTTCAGTAATTAATGCTTCAATAATTTCATCCATTGCTCCATCCATTACTCTATCTAGTTGTTTTGTAGTAAATCCAATTCTATGATCAGTTACTCTGTTTTGAGGATAATTGTAAGTTCTTATTTTTTCAGAACGATCTCCTGAACCTATTTTATCTTTTCTCTCAGCACCAACTAATTCTTCTTGTTCTCTTAATTTTAAATCGTATAATCTAGTTTGTAATATTTTAATAGCTTTTTCTTTATTCTTAATTTGAGATCTTTCTGATTGAGAATAAACTATTACTCCTGTTGGAATATGAGTAAGTCTAACAGCTGAATCGGTAGTATTAACTGATTGCCCACCTGCTCCTGAAGATCTAGTAACATCTACTCTTACTTCATTCATATCTAATTGGAAATCTACTTCTTCTGCTTCAGGCATTACTAAAACTGTAGCGGTTGAAGTTTGAACTCTACCATTACTTTCAGTTACTGGAATTCGCTGAACTCTGTGTGCTCCTGAATCGTATTTTAATTTAGAATAAACACTATCTCCTTTAATCATAAATTCGATTTGTGAAAATCCACCAGCAGTACCTTCTAAAGCTTCTAAAATTTCAGTTTTAAAACCTTGTTTTTCAGCATATCTACAATACATTCTATATAAATCACCTGCAAATATGTTTGCTTCATCTCCACCTGCAGCTCCACGAATTTCTAAAATTACGTTTTTACCATCATTAGGATCTTTTGGTAATAATAAAACTTCAAAAGTTGATTCTAATTTAGTTAATTGTTCTTGTAACATATCATGTTCTTCTTTAGCAAATTCACCTAATTCTGCATCTTTCATCATTTCTTTTGCTTCTTCAATACCATTTACTAAATTTTTATATTCTTGATAAGCATTATAAGCTTCATTTAAAGAAGCTAATTCTTTATTATATTCTAATGTTTTATTAAAATCTGTAATTACTTCTTGTTTCATTAACTCATCTTGTATTTCTTTATAGCGAGTTTCTATTGCGATTAATCTTTCTATCATTTTATTACCTCCGTAAACTTTAAAAATTATACTATAATTTTATTAAATAATCAAATAATATTGCCTATTTGAATAAAAAAAGACGATATTAGTCTTCGTCTATTTCTTCTTCAGCAATAATTGCTAAATCACCTAACTCATCTTCAGTTTCTAAATCTTCAGAATCATCGATTTCATCTATGTCAGTTTCTACTTCTTCTTCTTCGATTTCTTCCTCTTCTTCTTCAATGTGTTCTTCGTCTTCTAATTCATCTAATTCGATTTTTACTTTATGGTTAATTGCTAAATCCCATTCTCCACTATCAAGTAGTAAAAAACGTTTGTCTAAAGTTAAAGACGTATAATAATCACCTATTTTTGCAGCATAATCATCATCTGAAAAACCAAGTAGTTCACATATCTTTTTAAATATAGTTGGTGTGTTTAAACATTTTTTTTCATCTTTTAATATTAAATTAGTTAAATCTGTATAAGATAAAACTTCTATTTCTTCTTTCGTCATTTTTTTTAAATTCATATAATCCTCCTACTTTTTCTAATTTATAATATGCTTAAATTATAAATTAATACACTACATAGTTGTTGGAATATCAATTCCAAGTAAATCTAATGATGTTTTAATAATTTCATTAGACACTGCTAATATATTTAACCAATCATTTTTAACAGTCTCATCATCTAATCCTGTTATATGATTGTTTTGATAAAATATGTTACAAGCAACACATAAATCATAAACATACTCAGCTAAATAATGCGGTTTTCTTTCATAGAAAGTTGCATTTAATGATTTAGCAAAATTTAGGATTTGTAATCTTAAATTTCTATCAAATTCATTATAAACTTTATTAGTAATTTCTTTATTATAAGAATTACCTTCTAATATTTTATTAATTCTTAAATAAGTATATAAAATATATGGTCCAGTTTTACCAGAAACCTCTGAAAACTTATTTAAGTCAAATACATAATCTTTTTTTCTAAAATTAATTAAATCTGCAAATTTAATAATTGCATTTACAATTATATTTAAATCACTATCAGACATATCTTTATTAGATTCTTTTTTAGTAACAAATAATTCTTTTGCATTAATAAATAAATTTTCTAATTTAGGATTATCTCCAGATCTAGTTTTATATGGTTTACCATCTTCACCATTAACTGTACCATAACCTAAAAATTCTAAAGAATCATAATTATATAATCCACATAAATCAGCTGTTCTAAATACTTGCTCAAAATGTAATTCTTGTCTGTTATCTACAACATATAAAATATGGTCTGGATTAAAATCTAATTTTCTTTGTAACATTGTTGCTAAATCTGTTGTTGAATAAAGGTAAGCACCATTGCTTTTTTGAAATACTAAAGGTGGCATTGTTGCTTTATCTGTATCTTTTTCTACTTCAACAATTAAAGCGCCATTACTTTCCTTTAATAAATTTTTATTATTAAGTATTTCTTTTATTCCTTTAATATATTCAAATGAATGAGATTCACCATACCAAAGATCAAAATGAGCAGATAAATAATCATAATTTTTTCTTATATCAGCAACTGATACTTCAAATATTTTTTCCCAATATTTTCTTAATTCTAAATCTCCATCTTGTAAGTCTTTAACAATTAAAGCACATGCTTCTTTTATTTCTTCATCTTCTTTACAAATAGAACTCATTTCAGGATATATTTTATCTAAAAATTTAATATCTAATTCATTTAAATCAATATTATATTTTTTAATTCCATAAATAACTTGTCCAATTTGTAATCCAAAGTCTCCTAGGTGAGTATCTGAAATTATTTCATTATTGAAATATTTAATAATTCTTCTAATACTTTCTCCTACTACAGCAGTTCTCATATGACCTACATGTAGTGGTTTTGCAACATTTGCACCACCAAAATCAATTACGTATTTTTCTTTTTTAGAAAAATCTAAATTAGTATTTATATCATTAATTACTTCTTTTACTGAAGTAGTAATTAACTCATCACTTACAACTATATTTATAAAACCTGGTTTTACAAATTCTATTTTTTTAAAATATGTAGAAAAATTATCTATTTCATTTAATGCACACGTTAATAATTCTCCTATTTCAATTGGACTTTTTCTATACTCTTTTGTTAGTTTAAATACATCATCACATTGAAAATCACATAAATCTGGTCTATTTGAAGTAATTATTTTTACGTTTTCCACAGGAAAACTATTTTCATTAAAGACTTTTTTAAATATTTGTTCTATAACATTTATCATTTTATTACCTCGTATTCTAATAAATAACTTATTTCCACTTTGTCTGAATATATATCTTGAATGTATTCTATTAATAATTTATTATCTTCTTTAATTATTTTTTTAGTTATTATTTTAATATCAATTTCCTTATTATAATTTTTTAATAAATATGAACCAAATGTTTCTTTGTTCAAAGTAAACTCAAGGTTAATTTCGTATTCTTTATTTTTTCTGTTTAAAGTAATAACATCATCATTTATTACTATTACATTATTAGTTAAATCATCTAAATAATTAATTTTATTGTTAGTTTTTAAAGCAATAGTTTCATAAATAGAAATATTTTTTTCATCACTTCTTTTAATACTTGCTTTTAATTTAATTTTTGACATCTAATCAACTTCTTATCTATAACACTTAACTGAGCGTAATTATAACACCAATATTAGACAAACGCAATACTTTTAAAATATTTTTGTTATATTTTTTTATAAATATTTAATACTAACATTAGAGGTGAGTTATGAAACTTATTTATAAACTATTTAAAGTTGGTATTTTTTTAAGTATTATTGCTCTTTTATTATATGGTAGTTTATATTTAGTTGCATATTTTAAGACTCCATTAAATATAAAAAGTTTTAATTCCTATGTCTTATATGATAAAGATAATAACACTTACACAGCCTCTGCTGATGAATGGGTTTTATTAGAAGATATAAGTCCTTATGTAATAGATGCTACTGTTGCAATTGAAGATAAAAATTTCTTTGATCATATAGGTTTTGATTATTTAAGAATGGTAGCTGCTATGTATAATAATGTTTTAGCAGGTGATACCGTACAAGGAGCTTCTACAATAACACAACAATATGCTAAAAATTTATTTTTATCTTTTGATAAGCAATGGAGTAGAAAAATTGAAGAAGCATGGTTAACAATCCAATTAGAAACTCACTATACTAAAGAAGAAATATTAGAAGGTTATTTAAACACCATTAATTATGGTGGTGTTTTCGGAATAGAAAATGCTAGTAAATATTATTTTAATGTGTCTGCTAGTGACCTTACTTTAGCTCAAGCTTCGATATTAGCAGGAATCCCTAAAGGTCCTACTTTATATTCGCCTTTAATAAATGAACAAAATGCTATTGGAAGACAAAATTTAATTTTAAATGCGATGGTGGAAAATGATTTTATAAGTGAAGAACAAAAAGAAGACGCTCTAAATGAACAATTAATATATACTGCTTTAGAAGATGAAGATTATTTAAAGACTTTAATGTATTACCAAGATGCTGTTATGGATGAACTTAAAAATATAAATAGCATCCCTGATTCATTTTTAGAAACAGGTGGTTTAAAAATATACACTAATTTAGATATGGAAGCTCAAAAGATATTAGAAACTAATATAGATGCTAATTTAACTACAGATGTAGAAGTAGCTTCAATTATGATTACCCCTGATGATGGAAAAGTTATAGCCTTAGTAGGAGGAAGAGACTACTCTGTTACTCAATTTAATAGAGCAATTGATGCTAACAGACAAGTAGGTTCTACTATTAAACCTTTTTTATATTATTCAGCCTTAGAAAACGGTTTTACTGCTTCTACCACTTTTATAAGTGAAGAAACTACTTTTGCTTTTGATGAAGATAAAACTTATTCTCCAAGTAACTTTAATAATAAATATGCAAATGAACCTATTAGTATGGCAGCAGCATTATCTTATTCTGATAATATATATGCTGTTAAAACTCATATTTTTTTAGGTGAAGAAACTTTAGTTGATATTTCTAAAAGAGTAGGAATTTCTTCTAGTTTTGACCCTATTCCTTCTCTAGCATTAGGCTCTCAAGAAATAAGTTTAATGGATTTAATGACCGGATACGCTGTTTTAGCTAATGAAGGAGTTAAAATAGAACCTTATTTTATTACTAAAGTAGAAGATTCTTCTGGCAATTTATTATATGAGCATAAAAAAGAAGAAGATATTATTTTAAATGAGAGTGTTGTTTATATATTAAGTGAATTATTAACTAATTGCTATAACTCTAGTTTTATTGATTATAATTACCCTACATGTGTAGGAATAATACCTGAAATAACTAATAAATACGCAATAAAAACAGGTTCCACTGATACAGATTCTTTAATAGTAGGTTACAACAGTGATGTTTTATTAGGGGTTTGGAATGGATATGATGATAATAGAGATTTACTTCCAGCTGATGGAAGCGATAATAAATACATTTGGACTGATACTATGAATGATTATTTTAAAGATAAAACTGCCACTTGGTATGATATGCCTAATAACGTTGTTGCTTCTTTAGTTGATCCTATAACAGGGCAAGTAGATAATGATAATGACAATGTATTTTTATATTATATAAAAGGAACCGAACCGATGGTTGATACTTCTTCTTTAGATACTTTAATACCTACAATTAAATTAGAATAAAAAAAATAGACTTTTATAGTCTATTTTCCATATGTATATTTATAAGTTGGTTCTAAATAATAGTTTTGCGAATTATAAATTTCTTCTAACGTCATTCCTAATTTGGCTTCTAGTTCAGTACCTAATATAGGTTCTTCTAAAATAGGAAATGATAAAATATAATATTGAATTCTATATCTTGAATAAACATCTACTACTTCTGTTCTATAAGATGAATTGCTTGCATCTAATGAAGAATAATCTCTAAATGAAGTATAATCTGTATGACGTGTAAGTTCTACATCTTTATTAGGATAGTTTGATGGTGTTGTTGACGTATATGAACTATAGTTTCTTCTAGTACCATTGTACCAACGCCATTGCGTATCCTGATAAGAATACATTTTAACACTTTCTTTACTTTTTTCTGTATACTGGTCATCTGGTTGATCTACTAAGTATTCTCCATTGTTATAATATACTTTATCTCCATCTTTATTTTCATAATACCATTGGTATCCTGTATCTGATTTAATAGAACGGTAATCTTTTTCCTCTGGATAATTAATTGACCACTCTGTATATTCTAATTTTATAGCTGTATTAGTATCTTTATTAGCATATCCTGCAGGTTGTTCTGAAGATAGATGCGAGTATTGCCCACCATTATCTTTATAAAATTTCCATTGTTGATCACTATATGAATAATAATTTTTTGTATCTTGTTCAATATTAGCTATTACTGCTTGTTCTGGAACATTTGGCAAGTCATCTTCGTCTAATGGTAAATAGTTATCATATTCTGATAATGTTTTGCTTACTTCACTTGATTCAAAATAATTTGTATAACTAGTATTGTAAGTTTCTTTGTCATAATAATTATAGTAAGTAGTTACATCAACTAAATCTCTATTTGGTAATTTAGAAGTTTCACCACTCATTTTATATTTATCTTCTGTTGTACATTCTCCGCAATTTGTTAAATTAAATGTTCTTATGTAGTCATCTTCTATTTTAGTTACTTTAACTTCTCCTGAGCAAGTTAAATCATCGCACATAAATTCTGATGATTTAATATAACCTTCATCTATTAAGGTGTCAATTTCAACTATCACTGAAGTACCAGGTACTATTGGTAAAGTATTAGTATCTTCTAAGTATAAATATGCTTTTTCTTTTGCTAAATCTTCTAAAGGAGCACATTTATTAGGTCCTAATGAAGATATAATAATAATTATTATCATTAATACTATTAAAACTATCCCTGCTATAATAATTTTATTTTTATTCGTTTCATAAAAACTTTGTTTTGGAGCATCTGTTTCTACTACCATATAGCTTTTGTCTTCATAAATTTTTTCTTTTTTTAAAAATTTCATAATATCACCTAAAAAAATTATAACATATTTTCAATAATAAAAGAACTCTATTTTAAAGAGTCCTTTATTTTTTCTAGCATTTCTTCATTTGTATCTGTAATAATTGGTATGTTATTGACTATACAAACTACCTTTTTTCGTCCAATACCACACATATTGTGACATCCTTTTATAATATTTGTATCTTTATTTAATTTATTTATATTATCGACTAAATAAGAAACATTAGTAGTTTTACATTTATTACATATTTTGATCTTGTTCACAAATAATTCCTATATCATCTTGTGATACTAAATGAGCATTTGCATCATCTGAATCAATATGCAATTCAAAGTATGCTGTTGGTGCAACTTTGATAGATACATTATGTAATATACCACCTTTAAAACCACCTAATTTAACGCTATATAGTTTTTTAGCATCTAATCCTAATTCATTTAATTTTTCTTCTGTTATATGAATATGTCTAGTAGCAATAATACAACAATCTTTAGTTACTTCACCATTTGGTCCAACAATTGTTACAACCGCTCCACCTAAAACATCTCCAGATTCTCTAACAGGAGGATTAACTCCTAATTTATAAGCATCTGTTTTTGCTATTTCTACTTGTGAATAACTTCTTAAAGGACCTAAAACTCTAACATTTTTTATTTCACTTTTTTCTGTTTTAATAGTTACTACTTGTTCAGATGCGAATTCTCCTACTTGATTTAATGCTTTTTTCATAACTAAGTCATGACCAAATAAAATATCTAAATCTTCTTTTGATAAATGTACATGTTTATTTGATACTCCAATTTTTATTTCCATTTCTATCACCTTGTTAATTATACCAAAAATGAATAAAAAGATAAATATTTAATCATAAAAAAACAGCTTTCTAATATTATTTATTGAAGGGATGTATACAATGAATAACTATTATAATCCTTATATGGAACAAAATTATTTTTATGAATTAGATCAATTACAAAGGGTATTAGAATTATCTAATAAAAGTAAAGTTAAAATTTATATGAGTTTTCCTCACTTATCTGAAGGAAACGAATTTGAAGGTATTATCGAAAAAGTTGGTAAAGATTATATATTATTAAGTAGCCCAAAATCATCTAAATTTTGTTTATTACCTACTATATATATTAACTATGTTGTTTTTGAAGAAAATATAATTGAAAATTTTAAAAAAAACATATAAAAAACTATTGATTTTTTCAATAGTTTTATTTTGTAATCCATCTTTCCCATCTTGCATTGGCAAAATTACCAAAGTAATTATCTATTATTGAATCTAAATAAATAGCTTTTTCATTGATTCCATATCCAGCATTCATAAAAGTTTTTTTATATGTTCTAAACATTAAATCAGAAAACAACTCTGCTCTATCCTCTAATTCGTTTGTTTTAGCGTATTGAGATACAAAATCCATATCTTTTATATCTATTTCTGTGTCAATCCATGTATATTGATTATTCATTGTCCCATAAGTAAATCCTGCAGGATTAAATGTATTCCATTCAGGAAAGGCATCACTTCCTCCATTTTGCCAGTACATATATCTATCCATTAAATGAAATGTTTCATGGTATAAAATACGACTTACTAAAGTAGTATCAACATCTAAAACTATTCTATAACTCCCGTATGGTTGGAAAATAGCATAACCGGCTTTTTTATCAGGTAATTCTTTTAATATATGAATACTATATCCTACTTCCATTCTTAACGTGTCAAATATACTTTTAGGAAAATGACCTAGTGCTGTTTTTAATTCCCTTAGAAAACTATTTAATTTTTCTGCATCTGCTTCTGTTGTCTTTAAAGAACTTACTCCATTATATGTATAGTATGCTTTGTCATCATATAAAACTGATACTTGATACATATTTAGTATATCTTGAGCTAACTGCTTATTTTCTTCTATATATCCTACATCTTGAGGTTCTTCTGGTTTAATTTCTGGTTCTACTTCTGGTGTTGTTTCTTCTGGTTTTGTTTCTTCTTCAGGTGTTGTTTCAACTTCAGGTGTTGTTTCTACTTCTGTTTTCATTTCTTCTTCTGGTGTTGTTTCTTCTTGGTTTTGCTCCGTATTATTTTCACCTAAGTTATTATCAGGTTTTTCATTTTCTTCTTTTGATTCAGTATCATTTTCTACATTATTGTTATCTATATTATTTTCTTCTTTTTCAGTATTTTTTTTTAGATTAGTATGTACGTCAAAATGCACAAATAAAATTAATAATAATAAAATTGCAATAAAAATTATACTAATAATCTTTGTTTTTTTATTGATTTTAAACATAATATCACCTACTAATAATTATATAATAAATTCAATATTAATACTAGTTTTCATTTTAATTTATAAATAAGATTGTATAAACATTTAACTTTTGTTATAATAAATTAAGGTGATAGTATGGATAGTATGTTAATTATTTTTCTAGTTTTAATTATTTTTAGTTTTTTAGGGATATGGGCTTTATCTACTTATAATAGATTCCAAGAGTTTATTATTAGAATGAATGAAGCTGAATCTAATATAGATGCAACTTTAAGAAAAAGATTTGACTTACTTAATAAAGCTGCTTCTATAATAAGAACAACTATTGAAGGTAAAGAAGATGCTTTAAACATTATTGAAAAAATACGTTCTAAAAAAATATCTAATTTTGATTTAGATAGACAAATATATGAAGCTATCAATGAATTTGAAGTTTATAAGTTAGAATA
Organism: uncultured Muribaculaceae bacterium; assembly: GCA_964369355.1. Taxonomy (GTDB): domain Bacteria; phylum Bacillota_I; class Bacilli_A; order RF39; family UBA660; genus CAYJEO01. Next base: position 64,856 of record CAYJEO010000001.1, read on the forward strand.
TAAAGAACTAAAAAAAATAGATGATTTTGTTAAAATTGATTATTCTTTACAAGAAACTGAAGCTGAAATAATTGCTTTCAGAAAATATTATAATGAAATAATTACTAGTTATAACAAAATGATTATAACTTTCCCGTCTGTAATAGTTGCTAGTTTAAAAAAATACAATGCTAAATTATATTATGATGGCAAAGATATGTCAGATGATGATATTGAAGATATGAAAGTATAAGAAAAAGGAAAATTATTTTCCTTTTTTTGTTTCTGTTTTATCTTTTTTAAATATTATAAATAAAATAATTGCAGTAGATACACCTATTATCACGCCTATTACTTTAGACTGATTATATTCTTGTTCTACTTCTTTTAACTCATTTTCAGTTTCTTCTATTTTTATTATATATTCTCCTTCTTTAGAATATAAATAATTTTCCCTTGCATATCTTGCTAAGTAATCTTCATCTTGTAATTTTACTAACTCTTCTGCTAATTGTTCTTTTGTGTCAATTAAAATCTCTTTTGTTTCTTCTAAATATTGCTTCTCATTTTGTAACTCATATATTTTAAATGCATATGAAAATATAGTGTATATTGAATAACCAATTAAGATAATACAAATAGGACCAGTTATAGCTAATCTTCTAACTGCTCTTTTTACTTTTACTCTTTTTTTAACAGCCATATAACTCCCCCTATAGTAAGGTAATTATATCACTTATATTTTATTTTTTCAATTTTTTTTCAACAAAACTACTTAATGTAAATCCAATAGCAATAAATATTAAAGAATAATAATGTATTATTGCATTGTTGATTTTATTTATTTCTATAAAATAAATAATTGATGATAACAATATTATTGAAAAACTAGATAATATTTTAATAATTTTATTTTTATTATATATTAATTTATAATTAACCGATAAAAATAAGGAAAATATAATTCCAAATATAAAAGAAAATATAATTAATTCAATTTGTGTCCTTAAAATCATTTGAATAATTTAGAAATAAAACTATCTTCCTTTTTCTTTTTATTACTATCTAAATAAGTTAAACTGTTCAATATTCCTTTTATTGCAACATTTCCAGAATTTGTATCTAGTTTAATTATTTCCAATTCATTTCCTTTTATATGCATAAATCCCATATTTGTTTCTAATAAAAATTCTTCTTCATCAAAGTTTTCTATTTTTTTTACTCCACTTAAGTTTATAGTTTTTCTTTCATTAATTGATATAGAATGTTTAGATATATTAAATTTTTCTTCCATTCGATCACCTAATCAATTATATGATTTTTAATTTTTTATATGAAAAAAAGAGTTTTATAAACTCTTATTCAGCATTTTTATAAGCTTCTAAAATTGCTTCTTCAAACATCTTTCTTCCTTCTGGATTGATCGGGTGAGCTATATCTCTATATCCTCCTGTTGCTGTTTTTCTGCTAGGCATAGCGATAAATAAACCGTTGTCTCCTTCGATGATTCTAATATCATGAATAGCTAGGCATTCATCAATTAAAACTGATGCTAATCCTTTCATTCTAGAATCTTCTTTTTCAACTTTACGTACATTTACTGATGTTATTTTCATATAACCATCTCCCTTCAAGAATTTTACTACAATTAAAGTATATACCTTTTTGTTAACTTTTGCAAGTTTTTGTCGTATTTAAAAAAAACTACTTGTTATTTAAGTAGTTTTTGTCTCTAATGCTGCAAAATATTTTATCATTTCGAATTTCATTTCTTCATTGATTTCTATCTTATATAATTTTTTAATTGTTGCTTTTCGGTCATATTTTATTTTAATACAATATTGAATAATAGATTTTTTTATATTTTTTTTATATAAACTATAATTATTTAACAATATTGCTGCTAATTTATGTTTATCTCCATTAAAGTGATTTAAATTAAACATTATATTTTTGTAATTATATTTTATTTTTAATTTATTTAAAGTATCTAATACTTCTACAACTTTATTATGATCATTTTGTCTAGTGACTGCTAAAAAGGCGTTATCAATACAATTTATATTATCTGTATTTAAACAATTAATTAAATAATCATATGTTTTTTTTGATTTGAATTTTACCTTAGCTAATAAGAAAGTAAAGTATATTTTTTTATTAGGTTTTTGTTTATCATAATAAACTGCTAATTTATCAAATATAAATTCATAATCATTTATATTTATTGTTACTTCATTTCTTTCATAAATGTCATCAAATATTAAAATATTTTCTATATTTTTTAATCGATTATATATTTTGTTTTCAACATTTTTTTGTTTGTTATCTAGTTTTATTATAAGTTTTAAAAGTTTTCTTTCTCTATTTTTATCCAGATTATAAATTTTAAAACAAATAATAACTAATAATATTATTATAAGTGCTATTTCCATGTTTTCATCCTGTTCTATTATCTACTGCAGAAATACAATTATAATATATTTTTACTATTATAGTCAATTGATTTTAATAAGTTTACATATATTTTTACACATCTATTTTGATTATTTTTGTTATAACATCTGAATACTTAAATGATTTTATTTCCGGATATATTTCTCTATTTAATTTAACTAAAAATATATAGTCATAAGTCTCTTCAATCGTTGCTTTATATGTTTCATATTTGTTTCTTCCTAAACTATATTTTATAGAAATTTGTTTTCCTTTTATATTTTCAATTTCATTTTTCACTTTTTCTATTGTCATCTAGGATACCCCACATACATTGTTCCTTTTGTAATTATTCCACCTATTCCAGCAGAGCCATATTTTGTTATTTCTAATATACCTTTTAAATCTATATCTGAAGTTGACTCTGTTAAACTTAATCGTGATGCAACTATAGCGGGATCTAACGCGTGAATGTTTACTCTTTTTGGACTAGAAGCAAAGTTTGCTCCCGCTTTTAATAATTCTTCATAGTCAGATTGGCATGCCCCTGCTATTATTATTAGTTTTTGGTGGCTACTTTCATACTTTCTTGCTTCGATAACTGAATTAACAAAATGAATACTGTTTTTGTAAGCTGTTATATCATTTAATTCGCCCTTACTTTTATAATATGCATCATGCCCTGTTATTACTAATATCGTTGGATTCACTTCATTTAATAAAGTTTCTAAATTATTTGCTATCTCATTTTCTTTTAACACTTTACCTACTGCCCATATATTATTATTTTCATAATATTTTAAACACTTATTTAAATAATCACTGTCACCGTCTATATGCAATATTTTACCAGGTAAGTAAAAGTAATCATCTCTATTAAATTCTTTTGCTAGTCCAATTCTTTCTTCAAATTCTTTATCTTCAATATCTTCTTTTACCAGTTGTAAATCTAATATAGGACTATCTGCTAATAATCTAATACTCATTCCTTTTAAATATACTGTTTCGTCTTCTATATTAGTAATTATAAAAACTAAATCATTGTCATATGATTTTCTTGTAACTAAATCTCCTATTTTAAAATTCATATTATCACCCATCTAATTGTATGATGGATATTTTTATATATGAAAAAAAGTAGAATTTCTTCTACTATATTTTTAAATGACGTTTTACTGCTCTATAACTACCAAATACACCAACTACTACCCCTATTGAAAGTAATATTGCTGATACTTGATACATGAATGGGTTCGGATCTATTAATTTAATGAATTGTGAGAATAATTGCCCATCAAAATTATTATATAAAGCTGTATAACCATATACTGTAATTACTATTGGAATTATTGAACCTATTACTGATAAAATTAACCCTTCTACTATAAAAGGTATTTTAATATTTAAGTTAGATGCTCCAACTAAACGCATTATATCTATTTCTTTTTTTCTTGAAAATATTGTAATTTTAATTGTGTTTGAAATTAAGAATGCTGTTACTACTACTAAAGCTATAACTATTGCTATTCCTACTTGTTGAACAATATCAAATAAACTTATTAATTGTTCTACCATTCCTTCACCGTATTTTACTATATCTACATATTCAATTTCTTCGACAATTTTCGCAATTGCTCCAATTTGTTCTATATCTTTAACTTTAATTAAATAAGTATCTTGGATTGGACTTGTTGCTTCTGTATAACCTTCCATAATGTTTTTAAATACTTCTGAAGATTCCATCATTTCTTGTGATATTTCCATTTTTGATTCAAATGTATATGTATCTACACCATCTATTTTTTTTATATCTGCTTCTACTGCTTCTTTTTGCTCTTCTGTTATATCAACATCTAGAAATGCTACTATAGTTACATCTCTTTCAACTTCTTTTGCAAAATTATTAACATTTTGTGAAGATATTATAGATAATGACACAACAATTAAAGTAATTGTAATACTTACTGTTGATGCTGCCGATAATGAGAAATTTCTAAAAACGCTTCTAAAAGAATCTCTAATACTTCTAGATAATATTCTTAATGCTTTCATGTTTGAATTTTCCTTTCTCAAAGTCTTTTAAGATTCTTCCTGAATCTAATAATATAACTCTTTTTTTCATTTTATCAACTAGATCCATATCATGGGTAACCATAATAACTGTTGTTCCTAGTTTATTAATTTCTTCTAAAACTTTCATGATTTCCATACTTGTTACTTCATCTAAGTTTCCTGTAGGTTCATCACATATTAATAATTTTGGTTCATTTACAATTGCTCTTGCTATTGCAACACGTTGTTGTTCCCCACCTGATAATTCAGTTGGGTAGTTTTTTACCTTATGTTTTAATCCAACTAAATCTAATACTTTTACTACTTTTAAATGTATTTCATCTTTTGGCATTCCAAATATTTCTAAAGCAAATGCTACATTTTCATAAACTGTTAATTTATTTAGTAATTTAAAATCTTGGAATACTACTCCTAATTGTCTTCTTAATTTATAAACTTTGCTATTTCTTAGTTTACCTACATCAACTCCACCTACAATGATTTTTCCACTTGTTGGTTTTAATTCTCTATAAATCATTTTAATTAATGTAGATTTACCACAACCTGTTGTTCCTATTATAAAGGCAAAGTCACCTTTCGTTATATTTAAGTCTAAATCATATACAGCTGTTACACCATTTTTATATACTTTTTTGACATTTTTCATTCTTATTAAATCCATATTACCACCTTAAGCTCCACCGCTTACTTCATAAGAATCTGATACTACGAAAAACGCAGTTGGATCTATTTTATGAAGCCCTTCTTTTACTATAAAATATTCTTTTGTTGGTATTGTACACATTATAACCTTTTGTCTGTTTCCTGTAAATCCACCTTTACCATCTAAAACTGTTACTCCATGTCCTAAATCATTCATTATAAAACTTTTTACTGCTGTTTCATGTTCTGTAATAATGTGAAACATTTTTGATTGTGATATTCCTAATATTACTCTATCAGTCATTACACTAATTATATATAAAGTAATTAATGAATACATAAGTTGTGCCCATCCAAATACAAATACACCACCTACTATTATTAAACCATCTGTAAAAAACATTGCATTACCAATTGACATTTTTCCATATTTTGAAACTATTTGATTTAAAATATCTGTTCCACCTGTTGTATATCCTGCTTTAAATATTAATCCAAGTCCTAATCCACTTAAAACTGCTCCGAATATAGTAAATAAAATTGGATCTGTTGTTCCTAAATCTATTAATTCAGGAATTTCTGTTGTTAATTCAACAAATACAGGATATAAAAGTGATCCTATTATTGAATTAGCTGTTTTTTTCTTTCCTAATAAGAAGAAACTCATTATTAATAAAATAATTGATCCTATTAATATTACTAATGATGGAGTAATTCCATACAATTCTTCTAATATTACTGATACTCCACTTACTCCATATACTATTTTCATTGGAAATATAAATAAATTAAATGATAGTGCTACTAAGAATACACCAGTTAAAAATTGTGCATATCTTGGTAATAACGATGTTTTATATATTGTTGTAATAATATTTATGTTTTCTTTTGCTTTTTTCCTAAACATTATTCTTCCCTCCTTAAACTAGCATTTATAAATAAATCTAAATCTCCATCTAAAACTTTTGATACAGAAGACGTTTCTTTATTTGTTCTATGGTCCTTTACCATTGAATATGGATGCATAACATAACTTCTAATTTGTGAACCAAAATTAATATCCATAGGACTTCCTTTTAATTGATTTAATTGTTCTTGTTTTCTTTCTTGTTCTAATTTATATAATTTATTTTTAAGTATTTCTAATGCTTTTTCTTTATTTTGAATTTGCGATCTTTCGTTTTGACATGTCACTACTGTTTTAGTAGGTAGATGCGTAATTCTTACTGCTGAATCTGTTGTATTAACTGATTGGCCACCTGCTCCTGATGAGCGGTAAACATCTATTCTTAAATCTGATTCTTTTATTTCAATATCGAAGTTTTTTTCCATTTTAGGAATGATATCAATTGATGCAAATGAAGTGTGTCTTCTTGAGTTTGAATCAAAAGGTGAAATACGTACTAGTCTATGTACTCCTCTTTCTTCTTTTAAATATCCAAAAGCATTAGTTCCTTTTACAATTATTGTTGCTCCTTTTATACCTACTTCTTCTCCTGGTTGTTCTTCTATTATTTCCGCTTTAAAGCCTTTATTTTCAATATATCTCAAATACATTCTATATAGCATATTAGCCCAGTCACATGCTTCTGTACCACCTGCTCCTGAATGTATTTCTAAAATTGCATCTTCTTTATCAAATTCTTTATTTAATAATAATTTTGTTTCTAAATTTTCTAGTAAGTTATTAGTTGGATTTACTTCTTTTTCTATTAAATTAAAAAATTCTAAATCAAAGTCTTCTTTTAATAAATTAAGTGTTTCTATATTATTTTGTACACTATTTTTTAAATTATCAAATTCACTTAATATGCTTTTTAATTCATTTGCTTCTTTGATTATTCCCTCACTTGTTTTTTTATCTGACCAAAAGTCTGGTTCATTCATTTTTTCTTCTAATTCTTTTAATCTAATGTTTTTATTATCTGGGTCAAAGAGCCCTCCATAAACTATTTATTTTTTCTAAATAGTTGTTGTATATATTTATTAATTCATTTAGTTCCATATAATCACCTTACTTTTATCATTATAACATTTTTTTTAATTAAAAAAAAGGTATTTTAAACCTTTTATACTCCCATACTATTTGTTTCTGGTAAAGTAGAACCACCGTCTATTACTATACCTTGTCCAGTTATGTAAGAAGATTCATCGCTTGCTAAAAATGCTGCTAATTCTCCTATTTCTTCTATTGTTCCCAATCTTTTCATAGGTACTGCTGAACCTATTGAATCTATTACAGATTGCGGATTTTGTGGATTACTATCTTTAGCCATATTTTCTACTAACGGTGTTAATATGTATCCTGGTAAAATAGAGTTTACTCTTATATTATCATTTACAACTTCCATTGCTAATGATTTCGTAAATCCCATATTAGCTGCTTTTGTAGTTGCATATGCTACTTCCCCTGGATCTGCTACCATAGGTCCTGTTACACTAGATAAATTTACAATTGCACCATATTGTTCTTTTTTCATATGTTTAATTACTGATTTACTTACATTCCAAGGTCCTTTTATATTTATATCAAAATGCTTATCTCTTATTTCATTTGATGTTTCTAAGAACGAACTTAATAAGCAAATTCCTGCATTATTTACTAAAATGTCTATTTTTTGATGTTTAGTAATTATATCATTTACACAATTTTCTACTAATTGATCATTACTTATATCTACTTTATAACCAAAAACTTTTCCTTGATATTCATTTAGATTAGTTAAAGTTTCTGCTATCTTTTCACTATAGTCTAAAATTATTACTTTAGCTCCATATTTTAAAAATACTTTTACAATTCCTAATCCATTTCCCATAGCTCCGCCTGTTACTATTGCTACTTTATTTTCTAATTTCATATTAATCTTCCTTTTCTAAAATAAAATATTTACATTCATAAGCACATTTTTCTTTTATATATTTTTTAATATTAGTAAAATCATTAATATTGGTACATGATTTATTTTCTGGTTTATAAAATCCTTTTAATCTAAGTTTCCCATAAGCCCAGTCTCCTAGTATGTAATCATATTCTGAAAAATAATCTGTATATTTTTTTTCTACTTCGTCTTTTATAAATCCGTCTTTATAATCTTCTATTAATTTATATTTTATACCTTCTAATACCATTTTATCACCTACTATAATTATACACCTTTTTTATTATTAATCTACTGGTATTGATAAAATTGATGAATTTTCGTTTATTCCGTTTGCATAATATTCTGGTACACTACCATTTATTAACTTAATAGATATCGGTATTTTGGAATCAATAGTTATTTTTTCTGTTAGAAATGGCATTATAACTTGTACTGATGTTTCTACTTCTATAAATACTTCTAATAAAGCATTGTTAATTCCATATTCTTTTATTTCTGTTTTTATATTACTGATAACATTTCCTACTAAGTTTAATCTTACTGGTATTTTAGGTCCTAAATTTGATAATAAAGAGTTATTTAAAGGTAATAATGAAGGTATATAAAAAATAACCCCATTGTTTTCATTTTTATATTCTAAATTAGGGTCATTTTGATAACTATTTAAATTTAAAACACCATTTTCTAATTCTATTAAATTTTCGTATATATTAGTTGTAACTGATGTTAATAACTTATTTACTATTATTGGATTAAAATCTATTGTATTTATTTCTTCATTTATATTTTTATTTATTAAAAATAAATTTTCTATATCTATTTGATCTGTTATTTCTTTATTTATAGATAAATTTACTATTTGTGATGTTATTTTTATTATTTCTTGACTAGCATAATTATTTAAAGTTGGCATTATTTTATCATTTATGTATAAAAATGATGAATATATCCCTATAAAAACTAGGATAATTAAAATAATTATTTTATCTTTGTTAGTAATTTTTATTTTTTTATATTTCTTTATTTTTTTTCTCATATTTAATTATATGAAAAAAGACTATATAAATATATAATCTTTTTTTTCTTCTTGAATTTCTTCTAGGGTGATTATTTTATTTTGTTCTAATGAGGATTTAACATCTATTAGTCTTTGATTAGTTGAACCTCTAAATTTAGTATTATAACTTAGTTTATCTAGTTCGAATTTACCATCGATTAAAACATCAATATTATTTAATAAATCTAAAAAATATTTGTTTTTAGAATTTATTATTTGTTCATAAGTATATCCTGTATAACACCAAACATTTAAACCTATATCTTTAACAGATGCAGCTATATATGCGCATTGTTTTGCTTGCATAAATGGTTCTCCACCTGATAGTGTTATTCCATCATGATATTTTAAGTTTTTTATTTGTTTAATTAATAAATCAACGTCAATATCAAATCCATCATTTGTATCATGTGTTGCAGGATTTTGACAACCTTTACAATTATGAGAACATCCTTGAGTCCATACAACTGCTCTTATGCCTATTCCATCAACTATACTTTCTTCTTGTAAGTTAGCAGCTAATCTTATTTGCATTCGTGTTTTACTCTGTCTTTTTCTTCTGCTTGTTTAGCGTCATTAAATCTTTCTTTAGTTCCTACTAAATATCCAGTAATTCGTCTGATTCTTTCAAATCCTACTCCTTCTCCTTCTTTTTTTACTACTCTTTTTTCCATATTATCACCTATAATCTTTCTATTCCTTCAAAAGCTTTTCTACCACACCCTGGGCATACATCTCCAATTATTCCAACATATCCACATACTGGATCTCTATCTACTGGGTGGTTTATTGCTCCGTATCCTATTTTTGCATCATGCATTATTCTTATTATTTTTTCAAATGCTTCTAGATTAGATGATGTATCTCCATCTAATTCTATATATGAAATGTGACCAGCATTTGTAAGTGCATGATATGGGCCTTCTAGATGTAATTTATTTGGCACTGATATTTCATAATGTACTGGTACATGAAATGAGTTTGTATAGTAATTTCTATCTGTTATACCATTTAATTTACCATATATTGCTTGATCTATTTTTAAAAATCTACCTGATAGTCCTTCTGCTGGTGTTGCAATTAGTGAGAAATTTAATTTATATTTAGTTGCATATTCATCAGCTTTTTGTCTCATGAATCCAATAATTTCAAGACCTAATTCTTGGGCTTCTTTTGTTTCTCCGTGATGTTTACCTATTAATGCTTTTAAACATTCTGCTAAACCTATAAATCCAAATGTTAAAGTACCATGTTTTAATACTTTTCTTAATTTGTCTGTAGATTTTAACTTTTCTGAATCCATCCATACTCCTTGTCCCATTAAAAATGGGAAATTATATACATGTGCATTTCCTTGAATTTCAAATCGTTCTAATAATTGGTCTTTAACTAAATCTAGTAATTCTTCTAATTCTTTAAAGAAACCTTCTAAATCTGTTTTTTCATTTATAGCATTACCATATTTTAGTCCAAGTCTAGGTAAATTAATTGATGTAAATGATAAATTACCTCTACCTGGTGTTATTGCTTTATTTTCATCCACTACATTTGATAAAACTCTTGTTCTACAACCCATATAAGATACTTCAGTATTATAGTCTCCTTCTTTATAATATTGTAAGTTATAAGGAGAATCTATAAATGAGAAATTAGGGAATAATCTTTTAGCTGATACTTTACATGATAATTTAAATAAATCATAATTTATATCACCTTCATTAAAATTTATTCCTTCTTTTACTTTAAATATCGATATAGGGAATATTGGTGTTTCATTTTTACCTAGCCCTGAATCTGCTGCTAGTAAATAATTTTTAACAACCATTCTTCCTTCTTCTGATGTATCTGTTCCAAAGTTAATTGATGAAAATGGAACTTGTGCTCCTGCTCTTGAATGCATTGTATTTAAATTATGTATAAATGCTTCCATTGCTTGATATGTAATTCTATCTGTTTTTTGTAAGGCTTTTTCATATGATGTTTTAAATATTTTTTCTATTTGTTCTGATTTTTCTGTAAATTTATTAAATATTTCTAAATCAAATTTAATTGATTTTAATTTATTTATTTCTTTTGCTATATCGTCCATATTAACTATATTTAATAATGATGAAAAGTCTAGAAAATCATATATTGCTTGTTTAAATTGTTTTTTAAAAGTAACAAGTACTCCCGGTGCTAGATAATAATCAAATGCTGGTATACTTTGTCCCCCATGTTGATCATTTTGATTTGATTGAATTGCTATTGCTGCTAATGCTGAATAACTCATAATATCTTTTGGTTGTCTTAAATGTCCATGTCCTGTTGAAAAACCATTTGTAAATAATTTTTTTAAATCTATTTGGCAACATGTTACAGTTTTCATTGGCATAAAGTCCATGTCATGAATATGTATATCACCATTATCATGTGCCTCAGCAAATTTTTCTTTCATCATATATGCCTTAGCAAATTCTTTTGATAAACTACTTCCATATTGAAGCATAGTTCCCATTGCAGTATCACCATCTACATTGGCATTTTCTCTTTTTGAATCTTCTTCTTCAGCTGATTTTAATGTAAGACTTTCTAAAGATTTTAAAAATTTATGTTGTTTGTGTTCTCCGAATATATATTGTCTAGCATTACTTCTTTTTTCTCTATATAAAGAAAATGATTCATAAGCATCTTTATATCCTAGTTCATTTAATTCATTTTCAATCAAATCTTGAATTTGTTCGATTTTAATTTTGTCTACGTTTAAGTTTTTTATTTTTTCTAAAACAGTAGTATATACTTTATTAACATCTTCTTCATTATATTTTAATTCGTCTTCATCTATTTTAATAGAATCCATACCTTTTTTAATGGCTAATGCGATTTTAGCACCATTGAAATCTACTTTTTTTCCATTTCTTTTAATTACTTTTAAATTTTCCATACATCTGACCTCCACTACTATGATTTCATTATAGTCACAAAATTAAGTTAAAGTCAATATACATTTTGTTTGCTTTTAATATGTGTTTTTTTGACATTTATAATAAAATATTACCTTTTTCTCTTTATTTATAATAAAATTTGTTTCTTTTTTATTTTGAAAAAATTTGTTCGTTTTATTAAAAAAAGAATATTTTCATATTCTTATTTAACTACTACATATGGATCGTTGTATAAACCTGTTCCTGTCAATGTTACATCTGCTTTTAAGGATATAACAGGTCTTACATAATATGACTTCCATGTGTATGTGGCCCAAATTTGTTCATTTGAAGTTGTTGCTAGACCGTAAGAAGATCCCCAACCTATTCCTTGTGTTGTTATTGTCCAATTCCAAAGTCCATTATATAAATAATTACTGCTAATAAACGGCCAGCTATCACCTTCTTGCCTGTGATAACTACCAGACAAAACTGCTTCATGAAAGTCATATGTACCAACTGGATAAGTTAATAATCCATTTCCATACTCAGATTCTTCTACTGTATAACTTGATTCTTTATTACATTCAAGATTATAACCTTTTGAATATATTTCATAAAATTTTTGGTGATCATTAGTAGAATAGGTCCATCCTTGATTAAGTGATGTTCCTGAGGTTTGCCCACTGTCCGAGCAAAACACTGAGTCTGCTATATACTCTTGACTATCAATTATATTTGTAGCATACCAATTATCTAACACTATTTTTAAGTTTGAAGATGTTATAGTACCATCAACATTTTCATAAGCATATTTAAGAATGTTTGAATTTGTAGAATTGGGATTGTAACTATGAGTACCTATTGTTGTATCAACTCCTATTTTCCCTGTTTGTTCTGCTTCTGTTGGTGGTGTAGTTCCTGCATATATTATGCGTATTGTTCCATCACCATTTATTCTTATAATATTCCAATAATAATCATCAAATTTTAACCAATTATCATTAACTGCACCTCGATAGTAATAAGATTCACCTAAACTATCTGTAGTAACATGAATACCTGTATCTATCTCTACTACAGAGGGTGCTGTTATTTTGTTTTTTGCGTTTATTACATCCATTCCCTCGCTTGACAATATGTATTCGGCAGTATTAAAATTCGGTACACATTCTTCTTGTGTTTTAATTGTATTATCTTCATTTATTTCTTTATCTTCAAAGTTTTTTGTATAGCAAACATTATCCAAATACACTGCTATATATATTTGCCCATTGTCTTTTATTTTTAAAATCCCATTATCTGGTTTTTCTGATGTTGTTTTTATTTCACTATATAAATTAGTTTCACCATCAAAAGTAATTCCTTCTAAATGCGATGTTGCATAATATGTTTCAGCTCCATCTAGTATAAATTTTACTTCTGATAAGTTTGCAGACTTTTGTGCATCATCTATTATACCTAAAATAATAGGTGTTGCTATTGCCATTATTATCACTAATATTACTAATACAGCTAGTAACTCAATTAATGTGAATCCCTTTTTCATATATACTCTCCTATTCTATTAATATTTTATCAAAAATTACTTTTTTTAACAATAAAAAAGAATATTTTCATATTCTTTATCTTATTATTTTTTCTTCATCTATACTTACTTTTTTATCTGTTAGACTTTGTGGTGTGAAGTTTATTATATTTTGTGCTTTTAATGCATCATATATAGCAGGAGCTCCTATAAACGTGAAAACACCAACCCAAATACTGTCATATAAAGTTAAATCATAAAATTGAATTGCAAAAGGTATTCCCATAGCAAAAGCTAAAAGTAAATTCATAACCCATATATGCCATCCTTCTTTTAACATAGATGATGTTTTTAATTTTTGTATAGCAGTCATTAATATTATTGAAAAAAGCATACTGACCGCTAATATATTTATAAGTTTATCTGGTAAAACTAAATCCATATAATCATCCTTTCTAAAATATTATATTAATATCTAATTACTTTGTACATTATGTATAAGTAGTTTCATATTATTTTATAGGTGAACTATGGAAGATAAATATATAAAGCAAAAAGAAGAAGAAATTTTAAATGGACAAATCTTAGGGATTGTTATTTTTTTAATATCTATTTGTTTTTCTTTATATGTTGCTTTAGAACAAAAGAAATTTTTAGAAGATGAAAATTATCCTATTGATAATGAATTGTTAGAAAGTATTGTTTTTTATAATCGTATTGTCTTAACAATTGCTATTTTTTATTTTTTATATTTAAGTTATGAAACATTACAGTTAGCTAGACTAACCAAAAGCGATACATATATTGCTTCTTTACAAGTTTTTGCTTCTCTACTTATATCTTTTGCTGGTTTAATTAGCTTATATATAATTTTATATAATAAACAAGTTAATAATGACCCTAATGATGGTAGTGATTTAGAAGAAATAATTGATAATTTAAATTTTGAAGTATAAAAAAAGATATTAGTTATCTAATATCTCTTGTAATTGTTGTACTTTTTCTATATCCATATCTAATACGTTTTTTAAAGGATATTCAAGTCCTAATTTTTCATATTTTTCTATAGCCATTGAATGATATGGTAATAATTGTACTTTTTCTATGTTGTTTATATTTTTTATATATTCTTTAAATCTTATAATATAATCTTCTGTATCATTTATACCAGGAATTATAACATGTCTTATCCATAGTTTTTTATTTAGTTTTTGACAAACATTTAAAAAATTATCAAATTCGTCTTTTTTATGTTTCGCTATTTCAAAAAATTCTTTATCAGTTATTCCTTTTATATCTAATAATACTAAATCTGTATATTTTAATATTTCTTCATAATTACCTACACCTATTCCACTTGTATCTAAACAAGTATGAATATTGCAAGTTTTACAAAGTTTTAACATTTCTAATAAGAAATCTTTTTGTAATAAAGGTTCTCCTCCTGAAAAAGTAACTCCGCCATTATCATTAAAATAATTTTTATATTTTAAAATTTTTCTTATTAATTCATCTGAAGTCATTTCCGTTCCATCATTTATATTAAATGTTTCTGGATTATGACAGTATATACATCTATTTTTGCAACCTTGCATAAAAACAACAAAACGAATTCCAGGTCCATCTACTAGACCCATTGTATCTATTGAACTAATTTTTCCCATTAGATTTTTTCGTGGAATGTTCTTTCAATTACTTCTAATTGTTGTTCTTTGCTTAATCTAACGAAGTTAACTGCATATCCTGATACTCTTATTGTTAAACTTGGATATGCATCTGGATTGTTCATAGCATCTATTAGAGTTTCTCTATTAAATACATTTACATTAATATGTTGTGCACCTTGTTTAAAGTATCCATCTAATATATTAACTAAGTTTTGTTTTCTAGATATTTCATCTTGCCCTAAAGCTTGTGGTGTTATTGAGAACGTATTTGATACACCATCTTGACAAATATCTTTATAAGGTATTTTAGCAACACTATTTAATGAAGCTAATGCTCCACAACAATCTCTTCCATGCATTGGATTTGCTCCTGGTGCAAATGGAATTGATGCTTCTCTACCATCTGGTGTAGCTCCTGTTTTTTTACCGTATACTACATTTGATGTAATTGTTAACATTGATAATGTATGTTTAGCATCTTTATATAATTCATGTTGTTTTAATGCATTAATGAAATATTCTACTACTTCCTTTGCTATTAAATCTACTTCATCTAAGTCGTTACCATATTTAGGGAAATCCCCTTCGATATTATAACTAATTGCTAATCCATCTTCGTTTCTAACTGGTGTTACTTTGGCATGTTTAATTGCTGATAAACTATCTGCTACTATTGATATACCTGCTCCGCCAAATGCCATTAATTTTTCAACATTTGTATCATGTAATGCTAATTGTGCCGATTCATATGCATATTTATCGTGCATGTAATGAATTATGTTCATTGCATCTACATATATTTTTGCTACCTTATCTAATACTTTAAAGTAAGCTTTTTTAACTGTTTCGTAATCTAACACTTCATCGTTTATTTTTTCTACATCATCTAATACTAGTTTAAATGTTTTTTCATCTACTCCACCATTTATTGAATAAAGTAGTGCTTTAACTAAATTACATCTTGCTCCGAAAAATTGCATTTGTTTACCTAAAGTCATTGCCGATACACAACAAGCAATTCCATAATCAGATCCATATATTGGTCTCATTTCTTCATCGTTTTCATATTGTAATGCATCTGTTTCAATTGACATTTTAGCACAATATTCTTTGAAATTTTTTGGTAACTTATCTGACCATAATACTGTCATATTTGGTTCCGGTGCTGGACCTAAATTAGTTAATGTATGTAAAAATCTAAATGATGTTTTTGTTACTAAACTATTTTTATCATTTAACATACCAGCAATTGATTCAGTTACCCAAGTTGGATCTCCAGCAAATAATTCATTATAGTCTGGAGTTCTTAAATGTCTCATTAATCTTAATTTAATTACAAATTGATCGATTAATTCTTGTGCTTCTATTTCTGTTAATCTACCTTCTTCAATATCTTTTTCAATATAAATATCTAAGAATGTTGATACTCTACCTAAAGATGTTGCCGCTCCATTGTTTTCTTTTGTTCCTGCTAAGTACGCAAAGTATGTCCATTGTACTGCTTCTTTAGCATTTTTAGCTGGCACTGATAAATCAGCCCCATAAGTTTTAGCCATGTTTTTAATTTTTACTAAAGCTTTTATTTGTTCATTTACTTCTTCTCTTAATTGAATAGTTTTATCATTAGTAATGTTTTCTAATTTTAATAAATCTTTTTGCTTTTCGTTTATTAAAATATCAATACCATATAACGCTACTCTTCTGTAGTCTCCAATAATTCTTCCTCTACCATAAGCATCTGGAAGTCCTGTTAATAATCCATTACTTCTAGCTTTTTTAATATCTGTAGTATAAGCATCAAATACACCATCATTATGTGTTTTAATTGTTTCATGAAACGGTTTTAATAATTCACTATTCACTTCATATCCATAAGCTTCTACTGATTTTTCAGCCATTCTTATTCCACCAAATGGATTTACAATTCTTTTTAGTGGTGCATCTGTTTGAAGACCTACTATTACTTCATTATCTTTATCTATATATCCAGGATTAAAATTATCTATTCCTGAAATTATATTAGTTTCTATATCTAATACACCTTTTTGTACTTCTTCTTTTAGTAATTGTTGACATTTATTCCATATTGCATTTGTTTTATCTGTTGCATTTTGTAAAAAGTCTTCATTACCTGTATATTCAGTGTAGTTTTCTTCTATGAAGTTTGCTACATCTATATTTTGTCTCCAAAATTTACCTTTAAAATTCATATTTTTACCTCTTTTCGCCTAAACATTATATCAAATTAGTGTTTTAAAAACAAGAATCCTTATGTTTTTTAAAAGAATTTCTTGTCTGTTTTAAAATATTTACTACGTTATTTAATATTGTTTAAAAAGTTTAATTCGTCCCAAATAGTAATGCCTAATTCTAAAGCTTTTGTAAGTTTGCTTCCTGCTTTATCTCCAGCGATAACAACATCAGTGTTTTTACTAACACTTCCACTTACTTTTCCACCTAATTGTTCAATTACTTCTTTTGCTTCATCTCTTGTAATTTGTTCTAATGACCCTGTTAAGACAAACACTTTATTTGTAAATAATTCGTTGTTTGTTATTTCTTTCCCCAAATAATTCGTATTAATGTTTTTTTCTTTTAATTTTTCTATTATATTTTTATTTTCTTCATTGTTAAAGTAATCAACTAAACTTTTAGCAGTTGTTTTACCTATATCTTTTATATTTTCTAATTGTTCTAAAGTTTGAACACTTAATAAATCAATTGTTTTAAATTGTTGCGCTAATATTTTTGCTGTTTTACTTCCAACATGTCTAATACCTAAACCAAATAATAATTTCTCTAGTGAGTTATTTTTACTATTTTCAATTTCTGATAATAAATTATTTATACTTTTTAATCCAAAACCTTCTAATTCCATTAATTCTTGTTTATGAAATTCTAAATCATATATATCTGTTATATCTTTTATAAAACCTAGATTATAAAAATCTTCTATAATTCTTTCTCCTAAACCTTCAATGTTCATAGCGTTTCTACTAACAAAATGAACTAATCCACCTATTTTTCTTGCTGGGCATAATTCATTTTGACAATAATATGCTGCTTCTGTCTCTTTTCTTATTAAAGTAGTACCACATATAGGACAAGTATTAATCATTTTAAAATCAATTTCACTACCATCTCTTTTATCTTTTATTACTTTTTCTACTTCTGGAATTACATCTCCAGCTTTTTTAATTGCAACAGTATCACCTATTTTTAAATCTAATTCTTTGCAAAAGTCTTCATTGTGTAATGTAGTTTTTGAAATAATTGATCCCATTACTCTTACTGGCTCTAAAATAGCATTTGGTGTTACTTGACCAGTTCTACCTACTGTAAAAGTTATATCTTTTAATTTAGTTAGCACTAATTCTGCTTTGAATTTATACGCTGTTGCCCATTTAGGATATTTAACTGTGTATCCTATTTTTTGTTGATTATCAAAGTCATTTACTTTTATAACTATTCCATCTATTTCATATGCTAAGTCATTTCTTATTTTAGTAGTTTCTTCTATGAAATTATTTACTTCTACAATATTTTTAGTTAATATACTGTTTTTATTTGTTTTAAAACCAAGTCTTTCCATAAATATAAAAGCTTCTTCTTGGGTTTTAATTCCATATTTTGAAGGGTCCACTAATTGATATAAAAAACAATCTAAATTTCTTTTTGCTGCTATTTTACTATCTAGTTGTCTAACTGAACCTGATGCTGCATTTCTAGGATTTGCAAATAAAGATAAACCTTCTTTTTGTCTTGAAATATTCACTTCTTCAAAAGATTTTTTACTCATGTATATTTCACCACGAACTTCAATATCAATATTTTTTTTTAGCTTTAAAGGTATTGTTTTAATTGTTTTAACATTATGTGTAATGTCTTCTCCAACTACTCCATCTCCTCTAGTTGCTCCTGTAATTAATTTACCTTCTTTATAAATTAATGATACTGATAAACCATCTATTTTATATTCACAAAAATAAGTAGGATTTATATTTTCTTTTTTTATCTTGTTGTCAAAATTTATTAAATCTTCTTCATTAAATGAATTACCTAATGAAAGCATTGGCACTGAATGTGTTATCTTATTAAATTCAGATATTACAGTAGCCCCTACTTTTTTAGTAGGTGAATCATCCATTATTAAGTCTGGGTGATTTTCTTCTATAGCTATTAATTCTTGTAAATATCTATCATATTCTTGATCTGATAACGTTGGATTATCTAATATATAGTACTCATGTGATGCTTTAGAAAGTATTTCAATTAACTCTTTAACTCTATTTTTCATGATCACCCTCCCCTATTATCATTATACCAAATATTAATAAAAAAAAACATACAATTGTATGTTTTTAATTACATTCTTCCATATATGTAAATTCATATTGATTAGACGATGTTTGAAATGAAACTTCTACACAACCATTCATTACTTCATTGTTAACTGGATTTTTTAAATCTTCATTTTTAATGTATCCTTCTTCTTTTAAAGTTTGAATTTCCACTTGAATTGTGTTTTCGCTATATAAATATATATTTTCATTTAAGTAAGTTTGTGCTGCTTGTTCTATTTTTGTTATTTGTTCTTCTAAAGTATTTTCTCTTGCATTTTTTAATATTGAATTAACTGCAACAAATGTAATAGTTGCTAACAATGCAATTATTACTAATACTGCTAATAATTCAATTAAAGTAAAGGCTTTTTTCATATTAGTTACCTTTATTTAAAGAACCATATACAAAACCAAATAAAGCTAGTCCTACTAAGAAAAATGTCAACCACATAAATGGATTACCTGAGTTATCTAAAATAAACCCTTGAATATTTGACATGAATTTTTCTAATTCTTCTATTATTCCTTCTAAAAAATTAATCATATTAATCTTCCTTTCTTATACTTTTATGCCCCTTCATAAGTTGTTTAATTCCTATTGGATGTTCAAAGGCTATTGTAAGTATTGATTTATCTATACCTACTATTATACCACTTCCAAATGTATCATGCAAAATTGATTCTCCTAAAGTATATTCAGCATTTTTATCAATGAAACTTTCTTTAGGTTTTATTTTAGATTCACTTACTAATTCGAATTCATCTATATCTAAAACATCTGCATTTATTTCATTTATAAATCTACTTGGTGGATTATAATTATCACGACCAAATAATAATCTTTTTTTAGAATTAGTTATCCATAATTTTTCTTTTGCTCTTGTTATTGATACATAACAAAGTCTTCTTTCTTCTTCAATATCTTCGTTACTTTGTAGTGAGTTTTGATGTGGGAATATTGTTTCTTCTAAACCTACTATAAATACATTTTCAAATTCTAAACCTTTTGATGAGTGAACAGTCATTAATGTAACTACTTCTTTGTTGTCTTTATATTCTTCTTTATCAGCTACTAAACTTATTTCTTCTAAAAATTCTTGTAAAGATACTATTCCACTTTGTTCTTCAAATGTTTTTGTAATCGATTTAAATTCTTCTAAGTTTTCTAATCTAGAAATTGCTTCTATTGTATTTTCTTTTTCTAATTCATAACGCATTTTAGTTTCCACTAATATTGCTTCTATTAATTCTGTTAAAGAAGAATTTTTAGATATTTCTATTAATTTATTTATTATTTTTTTAAATTCTAATTCTTTTGCATTTTCAATTGATTCAAATAAACTTCTTTTCTCTAATGTTGCTTTAGATGTTAAATTTTCTAAAGTTTTTAATCCTATACCTCTTTTTGGTACATTAATTATTCTAAGTAAACTTATATCATCATCTTGATTATATATTAATTTTAAATAACTTATTAAATCTTTTATTTCTTTTCTGTTATAAAAATAAAAACTTCCTACTACTTTATAAGGTATATTATTTCTTAATATTTCTTCTTCTATTGTTCTTGATTGTGCATTTGTTCTATATAAAACAGCCATTGAACTTAAAGGATTACCCTCTATTATTAATTTTTTAATTTGAGCTACAACGTAATGAGCTTCTTCTTTTTCGTCATATGTTCTATGATATTTTATTTTTAAACCATCATCATTTTGAGTCCATAAATTTTTATCTTTTTTCCATTTATTGTTTTTAATAACTGAATTAGCTGCTTCAATTATATTTTTAGTAGAACGATAATTTTGCTCTAATAAAATAACTTTAGCATCTTTATAATCTTTTTCAAAGTTTAAAATATTTCTATAATTAGAACCTCTAAATCCATATATACTTTGATAATCATCACCAACTACACATACATTTTGATATTTAGCACTTAACATTTTTATTAATATATATTGTGCTTCATTTGTATCTTGATACTCATCTACCAATATGTATTCAAATCTTTCTTGATATTTTTTTAAAACATCTTTGTGTTTAGTAAATAGTTTTATTGGTAGCATTAATAAATCGTCAAAATCCAAAGAATTATTAATTTTTAATTTTTCTTGATATCTTCTATAAACATTAAGTACTATTTCTTCAAAATGATTATTAGCAAAATTAGAATATTTATCCGGATCCATTAACTCATTTTTAGCACCACTAATTTTACTTTTTATAGCTCTTGGATTATATTCTTTTGGATCCAAGTTCATATCTTTTAATATTTTTTTAATAGTTGCTAATGAATCATCTGAATCAATAATAGTAAAATTAGATTTAAACCCTAATAAATCATAATTTTCTTTAACTAATAATAAACCAAGTGAGTGAAATGTTGATATTTGTATTTTAAAAGCTAGTGGTCCTAAAATATTTACTACTCTTTCCTTCATTTCTTTTGCTGCTTTATTAGTAAAAGTAATAGCTAAAACATTATAAGGATCTACTCCTATTTCATCTACTAAATAAGCAATTCTAGTTGTTAAAACTTTTGTTTTCCCAGATCCTGCTCCCGCTAATACTAATAATGGTCCATTAATGTTTTTAACCGCTTCTAATTGTTTTTCATTTAATGTTTTTAACATTTTTATACCACCTACTCTTACGTAATTATACTTTACTAAAATAGTTTAGTCAATGAAATCACCTTATTTTATATATCGAATATAATACATAGAAAAGAAAGGATGATATTTTGAAAAAATATTTAATATTAATAGGTTTAGTATTATTATCTCTTGCTTGTTTTATAGCATTTTTACCTGAGAAAGAAGATTCTAATTTAGAGAGCATTACTGTTGCTGAAGTAGCTCACAGTATCTTTTATGCTCCACAATATGTGGCTCATTCTCTAGGTTATTTTGAAGAAGTTGGATTAGATGTGGAATTTATTTTAACACCTGGTGCTGATAGTGTTACTGCTGCTGTTTTATCAGGAGATGCTCAAATAGGTTTTTCTGGTAGTGAAGCTTCAATTTATGTATATAATGGTGGTGAAGAAGATTATTTAGTTAACTTTGCTGGTCTTACTAAAAGAGATGGTTCTTTTATAGTATCAAGAGAGCCAATAGAAGACTTTAGTGTTTCAGATTTAGAAGGAAGTTATGTAATTGGTGGGCGTAAAGGTGGAATGCCTGTTATGACATTTGAATGGATTTTAAAGGAAAACGGGATTAATCCTAGTACTGATCTAACAATTGATACTAGTATTGACTTTGCTGCTATGGCTGGTGCATTTATAGGAGGTACTGGAGATTTCGTTAATTTGTTTGAACCACAAGCTACTTTAATAGAAAAACAAGGTTTTGGTTATGTAGTTGCTTCTGTTGGTGAGCTAGGCGGTGTAGTTCCTTATACTACTTATAATGCTAGATTAAGTTACATTGAAGAAAATGGAGAAACTTTAGAAAAATTTAATACTGCTTTACAAAAAGGAATTGATTATGTTTTAAATAATTCCAGTGAAGATATAGCTTCTGCTATAATAGATTACTTCCCAGATACGTCTTTAACTGATTTAACTAATATCGTGACTCGTTATAAAGATGCTGATTCTTGGTTCAATACTACTTTAATAACTGAAACTGATTTTAACCATGTTCAAGATATAATGGAAGAAGCTGGTGAATTAACTTCAAGAGTTGATTATAACAAATTAGTTACTACACAATTTTCAAAATAAGGCTTAAATGCCTTTTTAATTTGACTTTTTTTATTTTTTTGATATTATATAGCCAGGTGATTTTATGTTATTAAAAACTAATGGATACGAATATAAAAATATTAGAGTTTTTAAAAATATTTTATTTAAAAAAACATCTTTATCTAAAGATGCTTCAGAATATATAAAACAATGTGATTTTCATTTTGTAGTTAATCCTCTTAGAGTTTTTAATAATGAAATTATTTTACCTTTTTATAAATCTTTTTCTAATTTATATGAGTGTAAGCATAATTTTAATGAATTAGAAATTTATACTTTATTATTAAGACAATTAAGATATTTACAAATATTAAATAAAAAAAATATTATTCATGGCGATATTTATCCTTTAAATGTTTTATATAAAAAATATGAAGGTATTAAATTAATAGATTTTGATTTATCTATTGTAAATGATATAGTTTCAAAAGACAATATTTATGCAGAAGATAATTTAAATTTAGAAGATTTAAAATATATTTCTATTAATGATGATAAAAGAGATACTCTTCGTATGTATTTTTATTATTTAATTAATAAAAAATTCAATAATGAAACTTGCTACGACGTTGATATTAGCAGTTTAAATATTGATTATGATATTAAAGAAAAAATTCAAATGTTTTTAGATGAAGTTATTGATATTGATCAAGATGATTATTTTATTGATGATATTTTATCTATAGTAAAAGTTAAAAAGATACATTAGTATCTTTTTTTTACATCTTATTTATTAATTTTTGATACACTACTTTCATTTGGTCTTCATTACTTGTATCTACTACTTTATTAATATCAATCCATTTTACTCCACTTGTTTCCTCTTCATTTAAAATTAATGCTTCTTCTTCTAAAGCTTCTATTAAATAAGTTATATTTAAATGAACATGAGCTGAAACATATTTATTTTTTTTATAGTGTCCATTAACATTTAATATTTCTAATGAAAATATATCATTGTTTTTTAACTTTAGATTTTTTAATCCTGTTTCTTCTTCTACTTCTTTTAAAGCTACTTTTGCTAAATTTTCATCCCCATCTGCATGTCCGCCTGTCCAAGCCCAAGATTTATAAATATTATGATATATCATTAATACTTTTGTTTTTTCTTTGTTTACGACCCAAGCTGATGCTGTAAAATGACACATTTCATTTTTTCTTGTTAAAACATCATCAAAAGTATTTATATATTCAAGCATCAATTTTTTATCATTTTCTTCTTGAACATTTATTGGTTGATATTTTAGTATTGATTCTTTTAACATAGTTACTCCTTAATTTTTACAATAAATATTTAGATACATCAATTATTGCTATTTAAAATTATAAATTAATTATATCATAAAAAAACAATATAAATTAATATATTGTTATTGTATATCTAGATGAGTGGTTAGGATCTGCTATTCCACTATAAGTTGTATATGAGAATATACCGTTTATATAAGTTGCATTTGACCATAAAGAACCACCTCTATAAAACCAACTATTTACTAAATATTCAGATGTAACTCCTCTATCTTGATAAAAACCTAAAGTGTCCGTTAAAGCATCTCCTTTAATTGATGGGGTTGTAGTTACTCCATAATTACCATATGGATATATATTTATATATCTTCCTTCTGGCAAAGTTGTAAATCCTGATTTATCAAAATTAACTGTTCCATTTGACCTTAAAACAGTTCCCATAACTCTATCGAAAGTTCCACCTACTGTATCATATACACCATATATATTTCCAGTAGTTGATGCTCCCATACCATAATATGTATCATAAGTATTTACTGTACAAGTAGCAGTTGTACTGCCTGCATGAGGATAATCTCCTCCTATACCTGTTGTATAATTAATACAATTATTAGGATAAATTTCTTTATTAACTCCTGTATAATCTGTATTTCCGTATTTTCCAAATTTAGATTGAGATAAATACGCCATTGATCCCCATTCTGTATTTTTAATTAAATGAGCATCTACGTAACCTATATAACCATAGTTATAATATCCATTCATTCCATTCATTAAGCTTTGAACGTAATTAAATGTTTGAGCAATAGAATAATTAACCATAGGTGTCATACTAGGTTTTGAATATAATAAATTCCCTACTTTTGAAGCTTCAAATTTTGCTATCCAAAATCCGGGTATTTCTATATTACCTACATCACTCCTTGATGTGTCACAAGTATTGCCCCAACAAAATGCCGGTGATGTGTAATAGTTTGTTGGATATGCACTATCATATGTTGCACTACCAGTATCTAACATATCCGTACCGCCAAATTTAATATCAAAGGCTCCAGGAGTTGTTATGCTTAACTCAGAGCCTCCATAACCTAGATATCCTAAAGGTTCTCTTATTGTATATGAATATCTTGGAATCCATACCATCATTGAAGTCATATGTTCCATTTCAACAATTGTACCTGGTTCTGATGCTACATATCTAGCTCGCTCTGATTCAATAACTGATGTAGCATTTGCCCACTTTAAAATATCATAATCAAACCACTGTTGATTTAAAACGTCTGCTTTTACCCATTCATTTATTGTATTATCATAAACAATTGGGATTAATCCATCAATTAAAACTGGGTCTGCACCATCTAAAGTCGGATCTTTATATATTCCACCTTTAGTAAATATATATTCTAATTCTAAAACAAAATTGGTATTTGTCAAAGTTTTTTCTGTATTAAAATATATTTGGAAAGTAGTTTCTGAGTTAGGTGCAAATTCTGAATATATATATACACCTACTAAAAAGTAGTCGCCAACACCACTATAAATTAATTCATTAACTTCACTTAAATGATAATAATCACTTGTATCATTTTTAATAGTTACTTCGTAAAAAAATCTTGATGTCGTATTTTGAACTGTTACGCCAATATTTGTTGTGCTATCTGTAAATGTAGGAGAAAAAGTTTCTGTTGCATTAGTTATAGATTCTAAGTGTATATCAGATATATATATTCCACCTACTTCACCAATTACCGCTTCACCGCTAATTGCTAATTCTGTATTTAATGCAGAATACCCTATTGATATTACAGAAATAGATAAGAAAATTATTAATAATCCTAAAACTTTAATACTAATAAAATTACGTATCATAATAAAACTCCTTCCTATTATTACTTAAATTATAACATATAAATATCAAAAGTAAAATATAGCATTATCAACTACACATATTTAAGATATTCTCATAAAATATTTTAGAGGTGTTTATGGAAATATTAAAAATAAATAATTTAAAAAAAATATATCATACACAAAAAGAAGAAATAAAAGCTTTAGATAACATCAGTTTTAATTTAAATAAAAATGAATTTTTATCAATTATCGGACCCAGCGGATGTGGTAAAAGTACTATATTATCTATACTCTCTAATTTAGAAAATAAAACAAGTGGTAATATTGAAGTAATTGATAATTTAAAATTAGGTTATATGCTTCAACAAGATTGTCTATTAGATTGGTTAACCATATTAGATAACTGTTTAATAGGTTTAGAAATACAAAAGAAAAAAACTAAAAAAAATATTTATTATGTTAAAAGATTATTAAAAACTTATGGCCTAAAAGATTTTATGTATAGTTATCCATCGAGTCTTTCAGGTGGTATGAGGCAGCGTGT
>CAYJEO010000002.1:0-64059 GCA_964369355.1 uncultured Muribaculaceae bacterium
ATAAGGTTAGTTTATCTTTAATTAAAGATTAATTTATTAATCTTTTTTTATTTGATTTAATATATTATATTTGATAAAATATCTTTATAAAGTAAGTAGGTTTATGAATAAGTAAAATTTAGGTATAATGAAACTAATGTGTTTTTAATGAAAAATGTAAAATATTAAATTAATTAAATAATGTTGTTAAATAAAATTTTAATACCATTCAAAAAATAGAAGGGATAACATAAAATGAAAGAAATAATAACAAATATAGATAAATTAAAAGAAGAGGAAATGACAGAAATAAAACGAAAAGTAAAACTTTTACTTATAAATTCTAATAAAGAAATTATGCTTGCTTATTCAAATAATGAATATCAATTTCCTGGTGGAACCAATGAAGAAAATGAAAAACTTATTGAAACAGTTAATAGAGAAATTGAAGAAGAGACAGGTATTATTTTAAATTTAGAAAAATTAGAACCGTTTGCATGTGCTAAAGGATATTATAAAAATTGGCCTGAAAAAGGAAAAAACAGAAAAATCGAAATATATTACTATGAAATTATAACTGACGAACAACCGAAATTAGATAAACTGAAATTAACTGAAAAGGAAAAAAATGGAGATTTTGAGTTAAGATTTGTTAGTTTAGATAAAGTAGAAGAAGAATTAATTAATAATGTAAAAATATTTGGTGATCCGCACAGTATTACAAAAGAAATGTTAGAGTTATTTAAAATATATAAAAACAAGGATGCCGAAAATAGAAAACTTTAAAATTTGAGATTAAAATGCCTAAATGGGATTGATGATGAAGATTTAAATATTGTTATAAAGTAATCTAATGCATTGAAAAAAGTTGCAAATTACTATAAGAAGGAGAGAAAATAATATGAAATTTTACGATTTATTAATGGAGAAAGCAAAAGAAGATGGAATAGAAAAAAATGTAGTAGGTGGCATTGTTATAAATAAAGAAAATCAAATACTGATTTTAACTAGAAAAAGCGATGATTTTATGGGCGGAATTGATGAACTACCTAGCGGTAATATGGAAAATAGGGAGAAAATCAAAGAAGCATTAATAAGAGAAGTTAAGGAAGAAACAAATTTAGATGTGATTAATATAAAAAATTATATTAATACTTTTGATTATTTATCAGGTAGTGGGAAAAAAGCGAGACAGTATAATTTTGTTGTAGAAGTAGACAATAGTAGTAATGTTAAATTATCTGAACATGACGAATTTAAATGGTTAAGTATTGAAGATGCCAGAAATAACTGTAAAATTACAGATGAAGTAAAATATGCATTAGAAATATTTTATTTTAACAATATGGAGAAGTAAGATGAAACAACATTTTGTGCAACTGCTTGCATAGTGAATCCTTAAGAAGATAAAATTTTGTTTATTTTTCATAAAAAGTTACAAGAATGGCTATTTGCATGATGTCTAATCAATGAAAAGGAGTCTTCATAGATAATGATAAAACAGATGAAAGTCTTATGACAATGATAAATAACGTACTAGATTCAAATGGAAAAATAAAAGATCAATTTCCTTAACTAGCAATATAAATTTTATTAGAAATCAAATTAAAATTGTACCAGAAGGACTTTATAATGAAATGGTAATATATTTACAATTTGAAGAATATTTACTACGGAAAATATTGCTTTTATTAATTCTAAATTACAAACGAATTTTAAAATCACTAGAAGAATATTATTATACTGAAATGTATGATTATTTATCACAGTACGGTATAGAATTTTCACAGAAATCTATAGACACAATGGAAATTATACTTGATAAAAATAAATATTATTCTAACTTTAAGAAGGAGAAAATATTAAGGAGGAAATAAAATGAAAATATTGTTTATATCAGATATTCATGGTATAACTGAAAATTTAAATTATATTAAGGTATTAGAAGAAAAAGAAAATTTTGATAAAATTGTAGTATTAGGCGATTTATATTATGCTGGTCCAACTTATGATAATTCCTATCAAATTAATAGCAATGAAGTCAAAAAGTTTCTTACGAAAAATCAAGATAAACTTATATGTATGAAAGGTAATTGTGACTCTGAAGTTGATATAAAGGCGAGTGATTTTCCGATTTGCAGCACTATATCATTAATTTGTGTAGATGGATTAGATATTTATTTGACTCATGGCAATGAACACAATATAGAAAAAGATAGAAAGTTCAAGAGAAAAGGAATTCTTGTTTATGGCCATGATCATTATCCTTTTATAAAAAAGAAAAATGATATGATATTTATTAATGTTGGATCTATATCATTACCTAAAAAAGATATTGAAGCAAGTTTTGGGATATATGAAGAAAAAGTATTTACTATATATGGTATATCTGGGAATGAATTAGAGAAAATAGTGTTTTAAAAATAATGTAAAAAAAACATATAATAGATAGATTTAGTTCCAAAACATTTCTATCTTTTTTTAATTGACTTAAAACAGTTTATTTGATAACATATTCTAACCAGGAGGGATTATATGAAAAAAGTAATCGCTATAACTTTAGAAAATATAATAAGTAGTAAAAATGATTTTTGTGTAAATAATATTCCTAAGTATTTATTTAATAAGTATAATATGAAAGTGACATTAGAAGATATTAATAAAGAAAGATATTCAGAAAAATTTAATTTAAACAGACATTTAATTATTAAAAGTATTTCAGATTTACAAGCACAAAAAATTTATAAAGAAGTTAATATAGATTTTATTAAAAATAACTATGCAAAATATTTGTTTTTTAAAATAGATACAAAAGTAATTGATTTTTTTAATAAAATAGACGGTGATATTGTTTTTATATTACCTGAGACTAATAAATCTAATATAGAGCAAGTTATAATTGAAAATTTATTTAAATCTTATTTAAAATTAAATAAAGTTAATTTTTCTAAAGTGATTTCTGCTTCTTCGATAAAAGAAAAATTAGAGTATTTAGAAAATATAAATCCAGATTTATTATTAACTTCGAATAAAGATTTAGTTTCTTCTTATAAAGGTAATAGTATGAAGTTAAATTATGAAATGATCAATAATGATTTAAATATATATCCTATATTAAATGAGATAAAAGATATAAAAACTCATTTATATATAGATAAACTAAATGTATATAATTTAAAGTTTATTTCTATAAAACATAAGTTACTTAAAAATGATTTATATGAAACTATTAATTATGAAAAAATAAATAAAAATATTTCTAAAATAAAAAGACCTATTATATATGTAAGTAATACATTATCTAATTTAGATAAATCTACATTAATTGTTAATTCTAAACAACCTGTATATTTTTTTAAAGAAGAGTATTTAAAAAATACTACTGAAGGTCAAGTAAAATATGATATTAAAACTTTATTAGAAAATCGTTTTAGTGTTGTTACTTTAGAAAATGAATATGTATTTGATTTAGCAGCTAAATTAAATATTCCTATTGTTCCAATAGAAACAAATAATAATACAATTCTATATGATTCTGTTAATAAATTAGATAAAATAGAGTTAAAAGAAGAGTATGAGAAAGTTAAAAATAAAAATAAGAGCATTTAAGTGATTAAATGTTTTTTTATATCTAAATATAATTTTAATTTTTTTCGACAATTTCCTTATAAAATATTGAAAATATTGACCTTTTATGTTATTCTTATATAAGTAGTAGAATAGCCAAGAAAGAGGTTTGAGTATGGAAAAATATAGATTATCTAAACCACAGATGAATATTTGGAACATGGATTTAACAAATCCTAATAGCCCTCTTACAAACATTTGTGGTGAACTTATAATAGAAGAGCAAGAATTCGATTATGAATTACTAAATAAAGCTGTAAATCATGTTATAAGAATGAATGATGGATTACGAATTAAACTTACAGAAACTGCTGATGGCGTTCAACAATATTTTGAAGAGTATAAGGAATCCAATATCGAATTTTTAGATTTTTCAATGAAAACAGACAAAGAAATAGAATTGTTTAGAAAAAATAAAGCAACTTCTAAATTACCAGATGGCGAATTGATTGAGTTTAAATTAATACAATATGGCACAAAAAAAGCAAGTGTATTTTTATTAGCGAATCATATAGTAATAGATGCTTATTCAGTGGCTTTGTTAAGTGAGTTAATTTTGAATAATTATGAAAAATTAAAAAATAACGAAGAACTTGATTTTGAAACTGGGAGTTCTTATAAAGTATTGCTTGAAAGAGAACAAAAATATTTTGAAAGTTCTAATTATCAAGAAGATAAAATTTTTTTTGATAATGAATTTAAAGAAGAACCTAAAGTTGTGTCTGTTACGCACAAGCAAACTGATAATATTTCAGCTGCTAGAATTGATAAACTATTAACACAGGAAGAAACTCAAAAGTTAAAAGATTTTTGTGTTAAAAATGAAATTTTTGAGGCAGTATTCTTTGATACTTTAATATTTACTTATTTAAATAGAATTTCTGGAGAAGAAGAAATTACTATTGGGTCACCTGTTATGAATAGGAAAGGACCTAAAGAAAGAAAAACACTTGGGATGTTTGTAAGCACTAATCATTTGAAAGTAGACATAGAAAAAGAAGATAGTTTTAGAACCTTATCAAAGAAAGTATCGAGCAAAAAGTTTGCTATGTTCAAAAGGCAAGCGTATCCTTTTATGGATCTTCAAAATGATTTGTATGAAAAATTTGGATATTCTGGAAAATTATTTGATGTTGCAGTTTCTTATCAAAATGCAAAAATAACAGGTGCAAAAGAAAATAGTAATAGTCATGCTGATTGGTATTTTTCAGAATCGCTGAATAACTCGTTCATGCTAAGTATTGATGATAGAAGTGATTCCAATGAATTAAGATTGAGTTTTGACTATCAAACATCAATTTTGTCAAAGGATGATGTTAATAATATTATCGATAGACTTGGTTCTATGATGGATCAAATCATTGAAAATCCAGATATAAAATTAACTGAAATAGAAATATTAAGCGAAAAAGATAAGGAAATATATAATAATTACAATAATTCGCCATATCAAGAAATAGATAAGTCAGTTATTGAAATTTTTGAAGAGGAAGTTGAAAAGAATCCAAATAATATTGCATTAGAATTTGAAAATAAAAGTTTTACATATAAGCAATTAAACATGTTAGCTAATGAACTGGCTAATTACTTATTAACTCAGAACTTAAGTGAAAATGAGATAATTCCTATTGTTGGTAATAGGAGTCATTATACTATAATATCTCTACTAGCATTGAGAAAAATAAATAAAGCATATTTCATAATTGATGAAACTCAATATCCATTAGAACGAATAAATTATTTATTAGATGAAGTGAAAGCAGATAAAATTTTGACATTTGGAACATCATATAAAAAAGAAAATGTTGAAGCAATTGATATTAGAAATAGTAAAGAAAATGCAACCAGTGAATGGTATAACAATTTAAATATACCTACACATGCAGAGGATTCATTTGCTGCCATCCATACTTCTGGTTCTACAGGCAATCCCAAAGTAGCAGTTGTTAGTGATTCAGGCATCGTAAATATGGCAAAAAATAATGATTATTTATTAGATACTAGTGATACTTCTATAAGTTTAATTACAATGTCATTTGATGCATTTCTAGTTGATACATTTTTGCCGTTACTAAATGGAAAAAAATTGTTATTAACTAATAATGAAGAAATTAATGATATAAATGCTATAGAAAATATGTTGGATAAAGAAAATTCAGTATATTTAACACTTACACCTACTAAACTAAAAATGCTTTTAAGCATGAGTGAAAATGAATCATGGAATAAAGTAAATAACATGGTTCTTGGTGGTGAAAAAATAGATGCGTCACTATTATCTTTAATTGAAGAAAAATGTGGCGACTTAAATTTATATAATTTATATGGTCCTACTGAAACAACCGTATTTAATAGTATGAAAAAAGTTGAAAATGGGGAAACGACAATAGGCCATCCAACAAAGAATTTTAAGAATTATATAAAAGATAAAAATAATAATATTTTACCTCCTAATGTGCTTGGAGAAATTCATGTCTCTGGAACAGGTGTTGCAAAAGGGTATTATGGACGTGAAGAATTAACTAATGAAAAATTTTATGTTGATGATAATACGAATTTGAGAACTTATAAAACAGGGGATTTTGGTTATATTAATGAAAAAAATGAAATGGTTTTTATAGGAAGAATGGATAGCCAAATAAAAATTAATGGACTTAGAATAGAAATAGAAGAAATTGAAAGTGTTTTAAATAAATTTCCAGGCATTAAATTATCCGCTGTTGATGTACAAAAGACAAAAGAGGAAGGTTTTTTAGTTGCCTTTTATGAAGGTACTCCAGATTCTTCTGTTGAAGGTGATTTTGCTAAACTTCTACAAAAACATTTAGAAATTTATTTACCTGCTTATATGGTGCCTCAAAGTTTTGTGAAACTTGATTCAATACCTAAAACTACATCAGGAAAAATCGATAGAAAAAAACTACCTAAAATTTCTATTAGTGACATATTGAAAGATAATTATACAGCACCAGAAACTATATTAGAGCGTAAAATTTGCAATATTTGGGAAGAAATATTAAAAGTTGCACCAATCGGTGTAGAAAATACATTTTCGTCGCTAGGAGGAAACTCTAAGTTATTGATAAATATGATTTTAAAAATAGAAAGAGAATTATCTGTTTCTTGTAAAACGAGCGAACTTCCAAAAAACCCTACTATAAAAGATATTGCTCAACTAATTGAAAAAGAAAAAAACTTTAATGATATCAATATTGAAAGTTACAATATTGATAGTATCTCAATAGGTGAAAAACAGAGTGATAAAGATATTTTGTTAACAGGAGCTGGAGGATATTTAGGTTCTCATATGTTGAAAAATATAATGGATACGACAGATAAAAATGTGTACTGCCTTGTGAGAAATCCAGAAAAATTTATCAAGACATTGAATTTTTATTTTGATGATTGTAATGAATTTTCAAATAGAGTATTCATTGTAAATGGTGATATCTCAAAAGAAAATTTAGGACTTAATGAATATGAATATTCAGAGTTAGCTAAGAGAGTTAGCGTGGTTATAAATAGTGCTGCAAATGTTAGTCATTTTTCTACTTTAGATGAAGCGAAACGTGATAATGTAGATGGTGTTTATAATACAGCGAAATTTGCTTTAGAAAATGGTTCTAAGTATGAACAAATGTCAACAATTACAATTTCTGGAATAGGGGTATCAAATCAAAAAATTGAAAATTTTGAATTCAAAGAAAATAATTTAGATATAGGTCAAGACTATTCTCATGATAATTACATGCTTAGTAAATTTAAATCTGAAGAATTATTACATAAATTCAGAGAAAAAGGTCTAGATGCAAATATATACAGACTGGGTTATGTTAATAATCGAAGTTATGACAATAAATTTCAAATAAATGATGACACAAGTGCATTTAAAATGATAGTGGATACTATAAGAGAATTTGGTATTGTTCCTGAGTCAGCTGTGAACGTAAAAATCCAACATGGTCCTGTTGATAAATTGGCGGAAGCAATTGTAACTTTAATTAAAGATAAAGATTCTAATCATACCTATCATATGTACGATGAACGCATTGAAGATTTCTTTAGTTATTTAGATAGTCGAGGTGTAGATTATAAAATAATTAATGACGAAGAATTTCGAAAAGTAGCAGAAGAAAAATTAAAAGATAGTCTTAGTTTAGAACACTCAATAGCTTATAAGTATCTAGAAAATTTCCTTAAAAATCCAACTCAAAATACTATTAGTAATAGGCAGACACAGGAAAAATTAAAAGAGTTAGGTTTTGACTACTCAAAGGGGTATCAAAATGGTGTATCTATTTGAAGTAAAAAAAAAATATGAGCTAGAGAGCATTGCAAAAAAAGCACTTTCAATGCCAGTTGAAAGGTATTATAAATTTTTAAATTATAAGAATTATGAAGATAAACTTAATTGTGTAATAGCATACCTACTTTTAGAAAATCATCTTTCCAAAAGTAAATCTGAAGTAAATTTAATTAAGTTGGATTTTAATAAATTTGGTAAGCCAATAATTGAAAAATTAAATTTCAATATCAGCCATTCAGATAAAATTATTGGTGTTGCTGTTGATGAGATAAATGAGATTGGATTAGATATAGAACCAATTTCAAATTTCGATTCAGTGATGATAAACTATATGTTTGATGAACAAGATACTGAAAAATATAAAAAAGAAATTTCTAATAACGTTTTTGTTAGTAAAGTTTGGTCAATGAAAGAGGCATATCTTAAATTAAAAGGATATGGACTATCTGCAAACATGTCTAATGTAAAATTTCAGTATGAATACGATAAGATTTTAATTAATGACATTTATATTCAAAGTTTTAAATATAACAATAATTGGATATCTATCGCATCGAAAAATATTGAAGAAAAAATTATTATAGTAGAAGAAAAAGATATTTTATAATTACTAAAGGAGGATAATATGCCTAATTTACATTTTCCACTAGCAGGATTAATAATAATGTTAATGCTGATGCTAGTTTATTTTACAAAAAATAGAGTTGATACATTCGAAACAAAAATATATTCTTATATAGTTTTTACTAGTTTTTTGATTTCGTTATTCACCACGGCTATTATATTTTTAAATTATACATTACCAGATAGTTACCTAATTATATTGTTCAATCAAATAGATTTTATAGTATTATGGTTTTGGGTTTGGTTACTGTTTGTATATACTTATAATATCTCTTTTGAAGTTAAGGAAAAATATAATAATTGGGCTATTAAATCCACCTTTTATATAAATGTAGCCTTTGTTTTATGTTTTTGGTTTCTACCTGTTGAGTTAATAAATGAAAATAATGTAATGACTGCAACAGGACTTGGTGTCGATATAGCGTATGCCGGAGCAGCTTTCTATCTTATTATTTCTATTATTTGTTTGATAATGAATAAAAGTAAAATAGCAAACACAAAGTATTTTCCTGTTTATATGTTCCTTATTACCAGTATAATAAACTTGTATTTAAGAGTAGCAGATCCAACTATTGTATTTATTTCATTCGGAATAGCTTTTACAACATTGCTAATGTACCACACTATAGAAAATCCAGATGTTAAAATGATAGAGCAAATTGCACAAGCAAAAGAATATGCAGAAAAAGCAAATAGAGCAAAAACAGACTTCTTATCAAGTATGTCACATGAAATAAGAACACCTTTAAATGCTATTATAGGGTTTTCTGAGTGTATTAAAGCAGAAGATGATACAGAAGAAATGAAAAGAGATGCTGATGATATTATAATGGCTTCTCAAAACTTACTTGAAATAGTAAATGGTATATTAGATATATCTAAAATAGAAGCTAATAAAATGGAAATAGTTAATCAAAATTATCATTTAGAACATCATTTAAATAATATATCTAAATTAGTAATTCCAAGAATTGGAGAAAAACCAATTCAATTAAAAACACATTTTTCAGAAGATTTACCAGCAACTATGTACGGTGATATAGGAAAAATTAAACAAATAATTACTAATATATTAACTAATGCAGTTAAATATACAGAATCAGGCTATGTAATATTTTCAGTTACTTGTATTAATGAAGGTGATAATTCATCATTAGTTATCACTATAGAAGATACAGGTAGAGGAATTAGAACTGAAAAAATACAAACATTGTTTACAAAGTTTAATAGATTAGACGAAGATAAAAATGGTACGATTGAAGGTACTGGATTAGGACTTGCTATTACTAAATCATTAGTAGAAATGCTAGGTGGTAAAATAGTAGTATCATCTAATTATGGTGAAGGTACTAAATTTAGTGTTTATTTACAACAAAAAATAGTAAAATTACATGAAGGTGCAGAAGAAAAAAACATGAGAGAAATGTCTCATGATGTAGATTTTTCTGGAATGAAAGTATTATTAGTAGATGATAATAAATTAAACTTAAAAGTAGCAGACAAACTAATAAAAAAATATAATATCGAAACTGAATCAATTGACTCAGGTTTAGAATGTATAGATAAAATAAAATTAGGATTTAATTATGATTTAATTTTATTAGATGATATGATGCCAATATTAAGTGGACAAGAAACTTTAGTTCATTTAAAAGAAATAAGTAACTTCAATATACCAGTAGTAGCATTAACAGCAAATGCTATATCTGGAATGAAAGAAATGTATATCGAAAAAGGTTTTGATGATTATTTAGCAAAACCTATAGATAAAGAAGAATTATTAAAAGTATTTTATAGATTCTTAACACCAAGTCATTTAAATAAAACTGTTGAGGTATTAAGTTTAAATAAAGAAAAACAAGAAAAAATAAAACAAGACTCTGTAGAACAATATTTAAGTAAAAATGATAATTACCTAAATGTTAATTATTTAGAAGATAATAATGTTAATTTAGAATATTCTTTAAGTTTATTAGGAGATATGGAAATGTATAATGAAACATTAACTGACTTCTTAGAAACTATAGAAGAAAAAAAATCAAACATTACTAAATTTAAAAATGAACTTGATATGAATAATTATGCAATATTAGTACATTCATTAAAAAGTGATTCTAAATATTTAGGATTACTAGATTTAGCAGATGTTGCATATGAACATGAATTAAAAAGTAAAGAAAACGATACAGAATTTGTAATAAATAACTTTGATAGTTTAATTAAAAAACTAGAAATAACTATTGAAATGTTAAATAAATATATAAAAAAGTAATTTAAAAGCAAATAAATTGCTTTTTTTATTTACTATAATTTTAGATACTGTTATAATTTAAATAGGTGATATATATGAAAAAATCAATATTAACAGGACTACAACCAACAGGAGAATTAACCATTGGTAACTATTTAGGTTCAATAAGACAGATGGCAAAACTACAAGATGAATTTGAATCATTTTTATTTGTAGCTGATATGCACGCTTTAACAGTGCCACAAGATAAAGAACTATTACACTTTAGATTAAAAAGTACAATTGCATTATATTTAGCATGCGGAATTGACCCTTTGAAAAACACAATATACTTACAATCAGAAAATGAATACCATGCTAATATATCTTGGATTTTAGAATGTAATACACCATTTGGTGAATTATCAAGAATGACACAATTTAAAGATAAAAGTAGTAAATCAAAAAACTTTTCAGCAGGGCTATTTACTTATCCAGTATTAATGGCAGCAGATATAATTACATATGATGTTGACTTTGTACCAGTAGGTCAAGACCAAAAACAACACTTAGAATTAGCAAGAAATATAGCTCAAAATTTTAATAAAAAATATGGTGAGTCATTTAAAGTACCAGAACCATTTATTCCAAAACAAGGAACAAAAATAATGGACTTAATAGATCCTACTAAAAAAATGAGTAAATCATCTGATAATAAAAAAACAGTAATTTATTTATTAGATGATGAGAAAACTATTAGAAAAAATATAATGGGAGCAACAACTGATAGTGAAATGATCGTAAAATATGATGTTGAAAACAAACCAGGAATATCTAATTTACTTACAATCGTATCTTCATTTAATGATGAAACTATCGAAAGTATAGAACAAAAATTTGAAAATAAAACATACGGAGAATTTAAAAAATATGTTGCTGATGTATTAGTAGAAAAACTAACAGATATTCAAAATAAATATAATGAATACCTAAAAAGTGATATAATTGATAAAATATTAGACGAAGGAATAATTAAATCAAGAAGTATAGCAAAAGCAAAATTAGACTTACTAAAACAAAGAATAGGACTTTATAGATAATAGATTATATCTATTATTTTTTTTATGGTATAATTAATTTAGAAAGAATATTTCAAAAATTTAAATTTTTTTAATTTTTTTGCAACATTTATGCAATCTTAATTGTATTAGTAATGAGAGGTGATTTGGTGAACACTATGTCAAATAGTGAATTCATTGAAATTTATGAAAAAAATATAGATACTATATATCAAGTATGTTATATGTTTATGAAAAATAAACATGATACAGAAGATGCTGTTCAAACTACATTTTTAAAACTATTTAAATCAAATATGAAATTTGAAACAGAAGAACATGCTAAAGCTTGGTTAATAGTAACAGCAAGTAATACTTGTAAAAATAATTTAAAATATTGGTTTAAAAAACAAGTAACATCTTTAATAGAAGAAATTCCTGTAACTAAAAAAGAAGATAATACTTTAAATATAATTTTAAAACTTCCAGAAAAATATAAACTAATATTTTATATGTATTACTATCAAGGATACAAAACAAAAGAAATAGCCGAAATATTAAATATCAATGAATCAACAATCCGATCTCATCTACATCGCGGAAGAGACTACTTAAAAGAAATTATAAAGGAGGGGTTTTAGTGGATAAATTTAAAAACTCACTAAACAGTATTCTTCCAAGTACAAGCGAAAAAGAAATTATGCTTAATAATATATTAAGACATAAAAAAACTAGTTTTCACAAATATGCATTAACATTAGCAACTGCTTGCTTATCAATACTTGTATATCAAGTTGTAAATGTTGATCAAGTAATGAGTGTTAGAAATATTCAGGTAATTGAATATAATAATACGTGTTATGAACAAATTGGTATTTATAATCAAACATCTGCCAATTTAATTTTAGAAGACTTTGTACTAGGGGGAAATTTGTACAAAATTAAAAACAGTGAAAACATAGTAGTTTATAATGAAAACTACATGGAATTTAAGAAATGTGAAGGAGAAATTTATGAATAATTTAAAAAAATTAGGACTAGCTTTATTAGCTATAACAGCAACGTTTATGTTAACAGGATGTGGATCTTCAAATGTTGAAGGTGAATTAACAGATTTAATGACATCTGTATATGAAGGTGTATCAGAAGAAAACTTACCAGGAATGCTTGGAAATATTGAAGTAACTGATGAAATGATGCAATATTATATTGGAACAACTGAATTAGAAGTAAAAGAAATTTTAGCAAGTGAATCAGGAATTGGTTCAGTAGCACACTCAATCGTATTATTAAGAGTTGAAGGTGATGTAGAAGAAGCTAAAACGAAAATAGAAGAAAACGTTGATCCAAGAAAATGGATTTGTGTAGAAGCAGAAGAAGTTATCGTTGATTCAAAAGGAGATTTAATTATCTTAATAATGACAAGTGCAGATAACGCAGAAACAATACATAATAATTTCAAAAATTTATAAAATTAAGTCTTCATTTTGAAGACTTTTCTTTAAAAGGAGAGTAAATATGTTATTTTCAAGTATTACATTTTTATACTATTTTTTACCAATATTACTAATAATTTATTTTTTAGTTAAAAATAAATACAAAAATTTAATTTTATTTATATTTAGTTTACTATTTTACTTTTATGGTGAACCTAAATATATAATTATTTTATTACTATCTTGTTTTATAAACTATAAACTAGCTTTATTAATAGAAGAAAGTAATAATAAAAAACTATATTTAAATATAGCTATTGTCTATAATGTAGGACAATTATTATATTTTAAATATACAGACTTTTTTATAGAAAACATTAATAATATATTTAATTTAGATATTAACTTATTAAGAGTAATAATGCCTATCGGAATATCTTTTTTCACATTCCAAACACTATCTTACGTAATAGATGTATATAAAAAAGAAGTTAAAGCAAGTAAAAGTTTTTTAAACTTTGCAACATACGTATCTTTATTTCCACAATTAGTTGCAGGACCAATTGTTAGATATACTACAATCGATGAGGAATTAAAGAGTAGAACTACTAATTACACCTTATTTTCAAAAGGTGTAAAACGTTTTATATCAGGATTAGCAAAGAAAGTATTAATAGCAAATATAATAGGCCAATTATGTAGTTTACTAACTAATATGACTACAATTACAGTAGTATCTTCTTGGTTAAATGCAATAGGATTTACACTACAAATATACTTTGATTTTTCAGGATATTCAGATATGGCCATAGGATTAGGATTAATGTTTGGATTTCACTTTTTAGAAAACTTTAATTATCCTTTTATTGCTTCATCAATTACAGACTTTTGGAGAAGATGGCATATATCATTATCAAGTTTTTTTAAAGACTATATATATATCCCGCTAGGTGGTAGTAAAGTATCTAAATTAAAGATGTTTAGAAATATTTTAATAGTATGGATGCTTACAGGATTTTGGCATGGAGCCGCTTGGAATTTTATTTTCTGGGGATTATATTTTGCAATTATTTTAATAATAGAAAAAATATTCTTACTAAAAAAATTAGAAAAAACAAAAATTATAAAACACATATATACTTTAATTATAGTAATAATAAGTTTTGTAATATTTAATTCAAACAGTATAGTAGAAATAACTAATACTTTACAAAATATGTTTTTAATAAATGATATACCATTAATTAATTTAGAAACAATATATTATTTAAGAAGTTATGCAGTAATTATTTTAATTGCAATATTAGCATCAACACCTTTATTTAAAAATATATATGAAAAAATAAAAGAAAATAAAATAATAAATGTATTAGAACCAATTTATTATATGACTTTATTTGTAATAATAACAGCATTTTTAATAGATTCATCATTTAATCCATTTTTATATTTTAGGTTTTAGGAGGATTTATGAGAGATAAAATAATTTCAATATCATTTGTACTTATAATTGCAACTTTTGGAATAATTAATATAATTGCTCCAGATATTTTAATAAGTGAATCCGAAAGAAGAAACTTAGAACAATTACCAGAAATAACATTTGATAGTGTAATGGATACATCATATATGGAAAAGCTAGATAGTTACTTACTAGATCAATTTATATTAAGAGACACTTTCAGAAGTATTAAAGCAAATGTTAATTATAACTTATTATTACAACTAGATAATAACGATATATATATAAAAGATGACTATATATTTAAAACTGAATATCCAACTAATTATGATAGTATTAAAAACTTTAACAATAAAATAAATGATATAATATCTAATATTCCAAATGAAAATATATTTATTGGAATAATACCAGATAAAAATTATTACTTAAATGAACAATTATTTTTACAAATAGATTATGAATATTTATTTAATTACATAAAAGAAAATAATAATGCATCCTATATTGATTTAACATATCAATTAACATTAGATGATTACTATAAAACAGATACGCACTTCAAACAAGAATCATTAAAACCTATAGTTGATACATTAAGTCAGAATTTAAACTTTAATTATAATTTTAATTACACATATAATCAAATAAATGATTTTTATGGAGTATATTATGGTCAGGCAGCTCTTAACTTAAAACCTGATGTTATTACATATTTAACATCCGAATCAATTAATACTGCCAAAGTAAATTATTTAGATGAAACAGGTTTAGTTTATACCCTTAATAAAGACACATTAGATAAATATGAAATATATTTAAATGGAGCACAGCCGTTTATAGAAATAATAAATGAAAATGCAAATTCAAATAAAGAATTAGTAATATTTAGAGATTCATTTTCTAGTAGTTTAACGCCTTTATTAATAGAATCATACACAAAAATAACTTTAATAGATACAAGATATATAACAAGTGATATATATAATGAATTAATTACTTTTGATAATCAAGATATACTATTTTTATACAGTACTTTAATAGTAAATAATTCATCTACTTTAAAAAATTAAATTCATTTTAGCAAAAAATTATGATATACTTTTAATGTAGAAAGAGGTGCTTATGTTAGATTTTATAAAAGCAATAATATTTGGAATAGTAGAAGGTATAACAGAATGGTTACCAGTAAGTAGCACAGGGCATATGATTATATTAGATGAAGTAATTAAAATGGATATAACACCTGAATTTAAAGAATTATTTTTAGTAGTTATACAACTAGGTGCAATACTTGCAGTAGCAATCCTTTATTTTAAAAAATTAAATCCTTTTTCAATATCAAAAACAAAAGAAGAAAAAAAAGATACTTGGACTTTATGGTTTAAAGTAGCTGTTGCATGTATACCAGCAGCGGTAATAGGATTATTATTTGATGATATAATTGATGAATTGTTTTATAATTATATAGTAGTAGCTGTAATGTTAATTATTTATGGTGTTATATACGTTGTAATTGAAAGTAAGAACAAAACACCTATAACTAATACCTTAAAAGAAATTACCTTTAATACAGCCTTTTTAATAGGTATATTTCAAGTACTAGCACTAATACCTGGAACATCTAGATCAGGAGCTACTATAATTGGAGCAATTATATTAGGACTATCAAGAGAAGTAGCCGCAGAATTTACATTTTTCTTAGCAATACCAGTAATGATAGGTGCAAGTTTATTAAAAATAGTGAAATATGGTGTTGTATTTACACAAACTGAACTAATAATAATGGTAATAGGAGTAGTAACTGCTTTTATTACAAGTATAATAGCAATTAAGTGTTTAATGTCATATATCAAGAAAAAAGACTTTAAAGTCTTTGGTTATTATAGAATAATACTAGGTATATTAGTTTTATTAATATTTAATATATAAGAAGTGAAAACTTCTTTTTTTGTTGAAATTAACTAAATTTTATGTTAGTATATAGGCACAATGAGGGATGTATATGCAAAATTTAAATTTAGAACAGCAAATAAATATTATAATGTATGAATTACCACAACAAAAACTAAGTGAAAAAAATAAATCTCTTTTGCTTGGTAATAAAGAATTATTACTAAAAGTTATTAAATTAAACTTAAACGTAGTTAATTATCTAGAAGATAGTAAAATTTTAAACGATATAGATGTTATAATTACTATGCTAGAAGCAGAAACACTAAAAAATGAATCGATGCCAAAAAATATCTTTTTTAAAGAAATAATAAAATATGTGAAAAATCCGAATCATAAAATTAGCTTCAAATTAAAACGAAATATGAGTTTTTATCCTGAAATTCTTTTAAAATCAAGATATAATAATTTACATAAATTATATCCTAATTTACTAAAAGAAGTAAAAGAACAATTATTGATAGATAGAAGAATGGAAACTACTAAAAATAGTTTTAATATGACAGAAGAAGAAATTGACGATTTAGTAAATTTATTTAAAGCATCAAAATTATCATCAACAAATTTTATAAAACAAAATGAAATAGCTAGTAAATTAACTAATCTTCAAACTTTTCTTGAAAGTTATTCTCCTAAAAAAGAAAATTT
Source organism: uncultured Muribaculaceae bacterium (assembly GCA_964369355.1). GTDB lineage: Bacteria > Bacillota_I > Bacilli_A > RF39 > UBA660 > CAYJEO01. The sequence continues at coordinate 17,324 of CAYJEO010000002.1, forward strand.
ATATATAATGCAAGAAGAAGAAAAAAGAAAAAAACTAATTTTGGTTGCTAATAAAATAGTAAATAATCAATTAACAATAAAACAATATTGTGATAATGAGGCAACAACATATCCATTGTCATATTTATTACATTATATAGAAGAAGATAGCATTTTAAGAGCTAAAGTAATTCAAAAAATATATGAAGCTAAATTAAATAATGAAATAGATACAAAAGATATAATTAAACTACTTACAAGAAGAAAAGCTAATTTAGATTTTAAATATAATTATGATATAAACAATGTCAAAACTGAAATTTTAAATTTTAGAAAATCTTTTCAATTAATTGGTGAAAGTAGTAAAAATTTTGATATATTTAAAAGTACAATAAATACTTTAGAATTATATCTAAAAACATATAATAGAGAAGAAAGTATTAATGAAAAACATGTATATCAAAAATATGATAAACAAACGAATAATATAATAAGAATAAATATTTTAGAACATCACTATGATGAAGCGTTTAATAACTTAAATGAAAACAACAGTATAATTTGTAAAAAAACAGTAACAGATGAAGCTTTAAGAATAGCAATAAATGAATTTGTTAAAGATATAAAACAGAAGGAAATGAAGTAGTATGAAAAGAGAATATTATATTGACGAATGTGGTCAATTATCAGAACAATCAGTAGTAGAATTGAAAAAAAATAAAAAAGCATTAATAGAACTAGTTAGAATGGATCATAATTTATTGAAATATTTTTGTGAAGAACCATTTGTTAGTGAAAAAGAAATATTGATAGCAGCTTTAAAAAATCAATCTAGTAAAATTAAATCAATAGAAACAAAAAAAGCATATAATTTTTTAATTTTCGCATTAGAAGCAGATAATGCAGATGTAATAGAAGATGTATTTTTTAAAATTGAATTTGCAACTAACTCTTTAGAAAAAGTTTTAGAACATAAATATTTTAAATACTTTTTTGAAAAACAAGAAATAACTAAAACCATAAATGAATTAATGAAAGAAAGAGAATTATTTGTTTTAAGTTTTAAAGAAAGCTTATCAAAAAAAGAACTAAAGTACATTTTTTCAAGTAAAGAAAATACACTATATATATCACTTAACAGAAACAATTTTAAAAAGTATATAGTTCAATCAAAATATAAAAATGATATAGATGTAGTATTAGCATTATTAAAAAATCAAATGAATAATATAGAAATTATTAAAGAATTAAATTTATATAAAAAAATATATGCAGCATTCAAAGGAAGCAATATAGATTTTGCAAATCTTTCTTCTGAAGAAAGACAATATGCAATACGTATAGTCGATAGATTAGAAAAAGAACCATTTGATTTATTAACTAAAATATATCCAGATGTTTTTAGTAAGATAAAATCTTCTTTAGAAGTAAAAACAAAAAATGAAGAAGATAACAAAATTAAGAAAACAGATATATATCAAAAATTAATAGCTTCTAAGTTATCATTAATAAACTTTTCTGTTCAAAATAATTATAATGAAAAAGAAATATCACTAGTTAAAGAATTTGGGCAAAATAATAAAATCAAAGAAAACTTAGAATATGAAATTCAAGAAAAACAAAAAAGGGAAAAATTAATTTTAGTTGCTAAAAAAATAGCAAACGGTCAATTAACTATAAGACAATATTGTGATAATGAAGCAACGACATATCCATTGTCATATTTGATACATTATTTAGAAGATAATAAAATGTTAAAAGAAGAAATAGTAAAACTTTTATTTACTGCTAAATTAAATAATGAAATAGATACAAAAGATATAATTAAATTACTTACAAGAAGAAAAGGAAATTTAGATTTTAAATTTTATTATGATTTAAACAATGTTAAATTAGAATTATTAAAATTAAGACCGATGTTACACTCTTTAGATAATAATATTGAGTTTTATAAAATTTTAAATAGCATAATCAATTCATTAAGTGCATATAATGAATTGTATAATAGAGAAGAATTAATTAATCAAAAATTTGTGTATCAAAAATATGATTCAAAAACAAATAATATAATCAAAGTAGAAGTATTAGACCATCATTATGATAATGCTTCAAGTAATTTAATTACTAATAATAGTATAATTTGTAGGAAAACAGTTACAGATGAAGCTATAAAAGTAGCAATAACTGAATTTATGAAAGAAAATTTAGATTTAAAAACTAAAACAATTGCAAAAAATGATTAAAAGGTATATAATAAAGAAGAATTAAATTTTTTATCTCTTTATAACAGATATTACTATTTAATGAAAACTATAAGGAGGTAAACTATGCAAGCAACTGATAAAGTAATCGTTTGTAAAGATTGTGGTAAAGAATTCACTTTTACTGCTAATGAACAAGCATTTTACGCTGAAAGAGATTTTTCAGATCCAAAAAGCTGTAAAGAATGCAGAGATGCAAAAAAAGCTGCAAGAGATAAAAGAGCTGCGTAAGCTTTTTTTTCTTTGCAATAAAATATTTTTTTATGATATACTTATAATAGAGGTGAATATATGAAAAAGAATTTTATTTTTTTAATTTTGTTATTTATGTTATTTCCAACTCAAATATTTGCTGATGTTGTAGTAACACCTAATAAAGAACAAGTAGAGTTAAATGATATATTAACTGTAGATGTAGATTTAACAAAATTAGATAACGGCTTTAGTAGTGGGGACTTAATTTTAACATTTGATGATAGTTTTTTAGAATATATAGATTTAGAAGTGTCACAAAGTATTGATAAGGCAAATGAAATTACGATAATTCCTGGAATGGGCACTTTAACTATTAATTATAAAAAAGAAACTAGTAACATTACTAATGGAGATTTTTTAACTTTAACTTTTAGAGTAATAAATACTGCAGAAGAAGATAGAACAACTTGGATTAATTTAGAAACAGCTTCGTTAAAAGATAACGACCAAACTGATATTTCTTTTGATACAGTATCTACTAAGATAGTAGTTTTAGGAAGAGAAATAGGTTATTTAACTTCATTGTCAGTAGATAATTTTGAATTGAATCCAGTATTTGATCAAACTGTTTATGGATATGATTTAGGTTCTACTCAAGGTAGTGAAATTGTAATTAATGCAGAGGTTATGGAAGGTTATGAAATAATTGGGACTGGGTTAAAAGTATTAGAATTCGGAGTAAATATGTTTACTATTGAAGTTAAAAACAGTGAAAATGTTATTGAAAATACTTACTCAGTTAAAATATATAGGGAAGAAATTTCAACAGAACATTTAAAACTAATTACTCTTGAAATAGAAGGTTATGAAATAACTTTTGATCCGGATACTTATGAGTATACAATCGATGTAGAAGAAGACTTGAAAGAGTTAACGGTAATAGCAACTGCACAAGAAGGTTTAACTATCCAAGGTGCGACAACTTATACTATTACTGATAAAATAACTGAAATAAATGTAATAGTGTCAAATGAACTGCAAGATTTAACTTATGTAGTAAAATTAAATAGAATTAAAGATACTGATGTAGATGTAGATACTTCTACAACACCACCAATTGAAACTAAACCAGAAGAAACAAAAGAATCTTCTAATTCATTAATATATATTATCATAGCGATATTATTTATTATATCTATAGTAGTTATTGTAATTATAAAAAAGAAAAAACAAATAATAGGTATAAAGGAAAATAATGAATTAAAAGAAGAAATAGCAATCCAATTAGATAATAGAGAAGAAATAGAAGAAGTTAATTTAGAAGAATCTCAAAGTGATACAGAAAATAAAGAATAATAAAATAAAAAGATATCAAATTTGATATCTTTTATAATACACTAATTAATAAAGTAATTGAAAATAATAAAATAAATGAAATAATCATCAATCTTAAAATATTTGAATAACCTTTAGGACTTATCATATTTTTCTTATCTAATTTAGTAATAATAGGTTGCAATCTAAAAAAGTAAGTTAATATAGAAAGTATTAACATACCCAAAGTATATACTTTTAAAATTTCATCTCCTAAAAATAAAATTACTACTAATAAAGAAATAAAAATTAATTTAGTCCCAGCAACCCAATTTACTAAATAATCAGTAAATAACTTACTAGATTCATCTTTTCTAGATAAGTGGTAGTTGTTAAATACAGCAACTCCATTACCTAATTTAGAAGTAGGAAAGAAATATAATATTATTACATTAGAAAGTTCTAATATAATAAAAACTAAAATTGAAATATCTATAATATTCATATAATCACCATAATAATTATAACAAAAAAAATTGCAAAAGCAATTATTTTTTTAAACTATAACCATTATATGTAGTAACTTTATTTTTACCATTTCTTTTATTTTCATATAATAACTTATCAGTTATTAGTAATGTATCATTTAAATCAGTAAAATTTACATTGTCATTATCTAAATTATTAGTTTTAAATTTATTATAACGTTGAATATCTTCATAAGAAGAATATGAGGCTATACCAGCACTTAAAGATAAGCGATTACTTGGTTCAACACAAACTTTACTTTCATCATATAAAACTGTTATGAATTTATTTATATCTTCCATAATAATTTTAACTCTTTTTTCAATTGAAACAACATCTTCTGTTTTAAAAAACAATTGAAATTCATCTCCACCAGAACGAACAGCAAAGTCATGATTAGCACGCATTGTATTTTCTTTGAAAATAGTAGCTATTTTTTTAAGTACAAGATCGCCTACATGATGTCCAAAAGTATCGTTTATATTTTTAAAATTATCTAAGTCACAATCTACTAAAGTATAAATGCAACCTCTGTTTGCTATTAATTTATTATACATACCACGTCTATTATATAAATTAGTTAAAATATCAGTATTAGATATTTCTACTTGTTTAGTTAATTTAGTTGAAATATGTAAATTTTCATTTGCCAAAAACATTACAGTTTCTTTTAATTCTTTTGCTGAATTAACCAATGTTTTAATATGGTTATTAGCAGAATTGTTTTTTTCTTTTAAATGTATATTAGAATCTTTTAATAAAGCATTTTCACTAGCTAAATTAACATTTTTATTAGTTAAACATGAATTAATATTTTTTAATTCATCGTACTCTTTTTTTAATATTTCAAATTCTAGTTGTAATTTTTCTAAATCATTCATGATGTAATCACTCCTTGTTAAGTGTATTATACCATAAAAGAAGAAAATAATCTAATTTAAATAAATATTAAAATATGGTAAAATAAGGATAGGTGATGAATATGTATTATACAAATTATAAATCAGTTATTGGAAATCTTACTTTAATAAGTGATGGTAATTATTTATTAGAAATAACAGGAGAAGTATATAGATTTAATAGTTATAATGAATCATATATTAGAAAAGATAATTTAGAAGTATTTATTAAAGTAAAAAAATGGTTAGATAAATATTTTAATAAAGAATTAATAGAATATGAAGATATAAATATATTATTAATAGGAACCACTTTTCAAAAAGAAGTGTGGGAAGAAATAAAAAATATACCATATGGAACATTAATAACTTACAGCGATATAGCAAAAAAAATAGCAAAAAGAAGAAATATCAAAAGAATGTCAAGTCAAGCAGTAGGAAATGCTGTAGGGAAAAATCCAATATCAATACTAATACCATGTCACAGAGTAATAGGTGTAAATAATAATTTAGTTGGGTATGGTGGTGGAATAGACACTAAAATAAAACTATTAAATTTAGAAAACATTGACACTACTAAATTAAAAAAACCAAAACAAAGATGAATTTCATCTTTTTTTTATTGACTTAATATTCTTAATTTGATAAACTGCTAAAGCATGTAAAAAAAGGGAAGTGAAAAAATGAATTTTGAAATAAACGAAAAAAACATATTAAAATTTACATTACCATGTATAATGACAATGATATTTACATCAATATTTGTCATGTCAGATGGAATAATAGTGTCAAATTATATCAATGAAACAGCACTAGCCGCTATTAATATAGTAATGCCTGTAACGTCTTTGTTCTTAGCAGTAGGATTAATGTTTGGAGCAGGAAGTAGTGCTATATGTAGCCAATTATTAGGAGAAGGTAAAATAGATAAAGCCAAACAAACTTTATCGTCAGTATTAGTAGTATCTTTTATAATAGGTGTTATTTTTACTATATTAACACAATTAAACATGGATAGTATTCTAAATTTCTTAGGAGCTAGTGAAGATACAATAGGGTATGCAAGTAGTTATTTAAGAGTACTATCAATATTTTTATCAATAATAATGATTAAAACAATATTCCAAAGTATTATGGTTGTATCAGGAAAAGCATTTTTATTTTTTAAAGCAATGATAGTATCAGGAATACTTAAAGTAATATTAAGTTATTTATTTGTAGCAGTATTAAATTTAGGAACAACAGGTTTAGCTTTTGCTGGTGTTTTTGGATATTTAATACCAGTAATAGTATCAATAATAGCATTATCAAAAAATAATGAACAAGGTTTATCATTAGTTAAACCAAAATTTGATAAAAAAATAATACTTGACTCTTGTTATAATGGTTCAAGTGAAATGGTAACAAATATGTCATCTGCAGTAACAACATTTTTATTTAATTCAGCAATGTTAAAACTAGTAGGAGACTCAGGAGTTTCAGCAGTTACTGTAATTTTATATATTCAATTTTTATTAGGATCTATATTTATGGGATATGCTATAGGAATAGCTCCTTTAATAGGATTTAATTATGGTAAAAAAGATAGTAATAATTTACATAAAATATTTAAATCAAGTTTAAAAATATTAAGCATTATGTCAATAGTTAGCTTTAGTATAGCGTTTATATTTTCTAGCAACTTAACCTCTTTCTTTGCAGAAAAAGGAAGCGAAATATATGAATTATCACATAATGGATTAAATATATTTGCCTTTGGATTTTTATTTATGGGATTTAATATATTTGCATCAGGATTATTTACAGCATACTCAAATGGTAAAGTATCTGCATTTATATCAGCGATAAGAACATTAGGTTTAATATCTACATCAATTATATTATTACCTAATATATTCGGGATAAATGGTGTATGGATGGCTGTACCAGTAGCAGAGTTCATAACTTTATTTATATCGTTATACTTATTTAATAAATATAAAGATATTTATATGTATTCAGGTAAAAAAGTATTAGAAGAAAAAACATATGAAACTTCTACTTTAATTACCATTAATAGAATGTTTGGTTCAGGGGGAAGAGAAGTAGGAAAGCGTTTAGCAGAACAATTAAACTTTGCTTACTATGATAAAGATATTATAAATGATATTTTAAATAACGATGGTTTAAGTGATGAATATTTAGAACAATATAACGATATTAATTTTAGTTCGAATTTCAAATTCCAGTTTGCTACATCATTTGTAAAATATAAAGATAGTCCTTCAGCAGATGTATTTGAAAAACAAGCTGAAGTAATAAAAAAACTATCAAATAAAGATAGTGTCTTTGTAGGAAGATGTTCAAATCATATTTTAAAAGAAAAAAATCCTTTTAAAGTATTTATATATGCTAAGGATGAAGATTATATAATTAATAGATTATATGAAAAAAACGAAGCAGATAAAAATAAAACGGAAAAACAATTAAAAAAATTAGTAAAAAAAATAAATGATAATAGACAAAATTATTATAAATATTATACAGGTAGTGATGTACTAGACTTAGAAAACTATGATTTAGTTATAGATATATCTAAAGTAGGATTAAAAAATGCTGTTAATATTATAAAATTAGCAATAGAAAAGAAGTAAATAATTACTTCTTTTTATATTTTTCTATATAAACCAATAGCTTTACCTAATATTTGAACATTAGGCAAAATAATAGGTTCCATTGTATCATTTTCAGGCTGTAATCTAAAATAACCATTTTCTTTATAAAAAGTTTTTAATGTAACTTCAAATTCATCAGTCATTGCAACAACAATCTCACCATTTTTAGCAGTATTAGTTCTTTCTACTATAACTATATCCCCATCTAAGATACCTGCATTAATCATTGATAGTCCACTTACATTTAAAGTGAAAACTTCTTTATTATTAGGAACTAAATAACTAGGTAATGAAAAATATTCATCTGGTTTTTCAATTGCTTCAATAGGCGACCCTGCTGTAATTTTACCTAATAAAGGAACTTCAATAACATCTTGGTTGGCAGTTACAAATTCGTTTTTAACTAAAACTTCAATAGCTCTGTTTTTAGAATCTTCTTTTTTAATAAATCCTTTAGCTTCTAAATTATTTAAGTGAGCATGAATAGTAGCAGGAGAAGAAACTCCTAAAGCTTTTCCAATTTCTCTAATAGTAGGTGGATATCCGTTTGATACTATATATCCTTTAATGTATGTTAATATATCTGATTGTCTTTTTGTTAAGTCTTCCATAAAGCACCCCTTTACATTAAAATAATTTTATCATGAAAGTGTAAAGATGTCAAACAAATGTTTGCAAAAGATATTGACACGAACGATTGTTCGTGGTAAACTTGTTTTACAGTTAAGGAGGAGTAAGTATGTTAGATATGATGAAAAACAAAATGATTGGAGGTTTTATGATTTTTATAGTTTGTATACTATTACTTAACTCTTATAGTATACAATTAGAACAAGAAAATAAAATTCAAGATTTAGCAATTTATCAAACAAATAACTAATCAAATAATCTAAAGTATGATATAATTATTATACTAGGGAGTGGTATTAGTGGATAAGAGAGTTGTTAATAATTTAAAAACTTTAGGAATAGATATGATTTCAAAAGCAAACAGTGGTCATCCTGGCATTGTTTTAGGAGCAGCACCAATAATATATGCTTTATATAAAGATCATATTCAAGTTAAACCAAATGATCCTACATGGGTTAATAGAGATAGATTTGTAATGTCAGCAGGACATGGTTCTGCTTTATTATATGCCAATTTATTTATGGCAGGATTTGGAATAACAATAGAAGATTTACAAAAATTTAGAAGCCTACATTCGAAAACACCAGGACATCCAGAAGTTCATCAAACACCAGGTGTTGATATGTCAACAGGTCCATTAGGTCAAGGTTTTTCTTCAGCGGTAGGTATGGCTATGGCTGAAAAAAGATTAAATGCATTGGATAGTGAAAAGTATAATTATAATGTATATGCACTATGTGGTGATGGGGATTTAATGGAAGGTGTTGCTTTAGAATCAGCTGCAATAGCAGGAAAATTACAACTAGATAATTTAATTGTTTTATATGATTCTAACGACATTACATTAGATGCAGACTTTGAAACATCTTCAAGTGGTTATGTATTAGAAAAATTTTATGCAATGGGTTGGGATGTATTGTATGTTAAAAATGGTAGTAACATTAAAGCAATATCAAAAGCAATTAAAAGAGCAAAGAAAAATTTAAGACCTACATTAATCGAAATAAAAACAAAAATTGGACATGGATCACTTTTAGAAGGTAGTTCTAAAGTACATGGTAAAGTATTAACAGAAGAAGATGTAATACAGTTAAAAGAAAAATTAAAAATAAACAATACACCGTTTTTTATAGATGAAGAAGCTAAAAAATACTTTATTGACAATATTTATAAAAACAGTTTTGAAAAATATAAGAATTGGAAAGAATTACATAATAATTTTGAAAAAACTGAACGAATTAATTTAATGAAATATGATTATGGATTTAAAGCATTTGAAGCAACAAGAGACTCAAATTATAAAGTAATGCAGCAACTTGATTCATTAGTTCCTAATCTTTTTGGAGGTTCAGCAGACTTATCAAGTTCTACTAAAGCATATATTGAAAACGGTAATATCTTTTCAAAAGAAAACTATGCAGGAAAAAATATATTTTTTGGAGTAAGAGAACATGCAATGGGTGCTATTATGAATGGACTTTCATTATCTGGATTTATTTCATATGGTTCTACATTTTTAGTATTTTCAGATTATTTAAAACCTGCTATTAGATTAGCGGCCTTAATGAATTTAAACGTAGTTAATATATTTACACATGATTCTATAATGGTAGGTGAAGATGGACCTACACATCAACCAATTGAACAATTAGGTTCATTAAGAGAAATACCTAATCACTTTGTATTTAGACCTGCAGATGGTAAAGAGTTAGTTGGATGTTGGGATTACATTATAAATAATAAAATATCTGCTTCATTAGCATTATCAAGAACAGAAACACCTTTATTAATTGAAACATTAGAAGATGCAGTTTATAAAGGCGGATATATAGTACATAAAGAAGAAGGTAAGTTAGATGCTATAATAGTAGCAACGGGAACTGAAGTATCATTAGCTTTAAAAGTAGCTAAAGCAATAAATAAAAACATAAGAGTTGTTAGTATGCCTTGTGTAGAACTATTTAATAAGCAATTAAAAAAATATCAAAATGAAATATTACCTAAGACTAAAAAAACTATAGTAATAGAAGCATCATCTAGTCATATATGGTATAAATATGCCAAAGAAGAAAACATAATTAATGTATCAAATTTTGGAGTAAGTGCTACAAAAGAAGATGTATTAGCATATTTTAAATTAGATGATAAAGCAGTTTTAGAAAAAGTAAAGAAACTAATATAAGTTTCTTTTTTTTGACAAATTATAACAATTTAATAATTTATTATATAAATAGGTGATTTTAATGCGAAAATATAATTTGTTTTTAATTAAAGATGAATATGTAAAATCTTATTCTAATAATAGAATAATACTTTTTAAAACTTTGAAAAATTTATATGAAATAAAGACCAATGTTAATTATAGTTTATCTATATATAATCAAATATGTAATGTATTTGATAAAAAATTATTGCTATATTACTTTCATAATAAAAAAGCCTTTATAAATGATAACAACTTATTTTATTTAAATACTCAAAAAGAAGAAAGTGTTATTAAAATTAATTATTCAGCACTTACATTAGCGACTAATAATAATTTTTCAGATATATTTAAAATACTTAAAATATATAATCAAAATATATTTGTATGTGATTTTTTAAATAATGACTACTTTTGGATAAAAGAATATAATCATATTAGTAATATAAATAAATATAATTAAGTATAGTCTTGTATTTTCAATCATTTTTTAGTAAAATTATTGTGGAGATGATAATAATGGAATTTTTAGTAGATGTACTACAAATAGTAGGTGGATTTATAGCAGGAGCAGTATTAGGATTTTTCTTAGCTCGTAACTATATGAAAAAATATATGAAAAAAAACCCACCAATCAATGAACAAATGATTAGAGCAATGATGTCAGGCATGGGTAGAACTCCAAGCCAAAAACAAGTTAATCAAATGATGAAGACAATGACTAAAAACTTTGAATAGTCATTGTTTTTTTGTTAGGAGGAATTTTATTAAACCATTAATCGGTATTATTTTAAGACCTGATAAAAGTTTAGAAGGTCATGATATTCATTTGTTATATGATAAATTCTTATACATAAGTAAAAGATTAAACTTTACTTGTATCGGAATACCTTTAACTAATAGTATAAAAGAAAATAAAAAATTAATAGATTTATGTGATGGAATAATCGGGCAAGGTGGAGATGATTTTTTAAAAAAAGATATATCTTTAATAAAATATATTTATGATAAAAACATTCCATTTTTAGGTATATGTTTAAGCATGCAAGCTATGGGGTATTTATTTTCAGGTGAATTAAAAGAAATAAAAACTTTAAAAAATAAACAAAATCATAAAGATAAAAAAGACTATGTTCATAAAATTAAAATCAAAAAAAATACTTTATTATATAAAATAGTAAAAAAAGAAGTTATAGAAGTAAATAGCAGGCATAAAAGCACAATAATAAACACTAAATTAAATATAAGTGCTATTAGTAAAGATAATATAGTAGAAGCAATTGAAGATACTAATAAATTATTTTTTCTAGGATTACAATGGCACCCTGAATCTTTATTTGATAAAGATAAATTTAATTATAAAATATGTAGATATTTTGTTAAAGTAAGTGGAGGAAAAAAATGACTTTAAAACAATTATTAAAAGTAAGTAAAGGTAGTATAATAAACGAATATAAAGAAGTTAAAATAAAAAAACTATCAACAGATACAAGAACTATGAATAGCAAAGATTTTTTTGTAGCATTAACTGGTAAAAACTATAATGGGCACGGATTTATAAAAGAGGCAATTTCTAAAAAAGCATCAGCAATAATAATAGAAGAAGATATTGATATTAGTACTAATATACCTATAATAAAAGTAAATAACACATATGATTTTTTAATAGACTATGCTACTTATTTAAGAGAAAAATACAAAAAAATACCTTTAATTGCTATAACTGGAAGTGTTGGAAAAACTACAACTAAAGATTTAATATCACATATTTTAAGTGATAAATATAAAGTGTTATTTTCAAGTAAAAGCCAAAACAATCATATAGGAATACCTATTACTTTATCTAAATTAAATAATACTCATGATTTAATAGTGTTAGAACTTGGGATGAATCATTTAAAAGAAATATCAAAACTATCTAAAATAGTAAAACCTGATCTAGCAATAATAACGAATATAGGTACATCTCATATAGGTATTTTAAAAAATAAAAAAAATATACTAAAAGCTAAACTAGAAATATTAGATGGAATGAATAATAAAAAACTTTTAATAAATAACAATGATAAATATTTAAAAAAATTAAAAAACACTATTAAACATGATGAAGAGTTATATATAAACAATTTAGAACAATCACTAGAAAAAACAACTTTTGATTTAACTTATAAAGATAATAAATATAAATGTATTTTAAATTTTCCAGCTATTCATTTAATAGATAATATATTAATAGCTATAAAATGTGGTTTAATGTATGATATAGAAATTACCGATATTGTAAAACTATTAAAATCATTTGAAATGAATGAAAATAGATTAAATATATTTAAAAAAGAAAATAATGTAATAATAGATGATACTTATAATGCATCAAAAGAATCAATGATAGCTTTATTTAACATAGTGAAAAATGAAGATGTAAAAAATATATTCATATTAGCAGATATTTTAGAAACAGGCAAACATACCAAAAAAATACATAGAAGTATAAAAAAAGAATTAGATAAAATAGAAAATAAAGAAGTAATAACGATAGGTAATAACTTTAAAAAATTAAAATACAAAAACTTTAATACAATAGAAGAAATAAATAATTACTTATTAAATAAAAAATATGAAAATGTTATATATGCTATAAAAGGCTCTAATGCTTTCAATTTAAAACAAGTAGTAAATTTTTTAAAAAATAATTGACAAAATTAAATAAAGATTATATATTAGTGTTCTAAGACAAGAAGGAGTAATCGTATGAAAATTAAATTATTACAAGAACAATTAGAAGAACTAGAAAAACAATATCCAATGCTAGAGCAACGTATTCAAAATTTAATAGGATCAACAAAAGATAATATTGAAATGTTTAAAGAAGAAAACTGTGGTATGATACCTGATACAAGTTTTATGTATGATTTAAACACAACAACATTATTAAAAAAGAAAGCTGAATCTTATTTATCAGATTACGAAATAGTAGAGAGTAATAGTGATGTAATTACGTATGGTACAAGATTTAATACTATATTTAATGGTAATTCATCTGAAGAATTAATATTTGTAGAAACTATTGATTTTTTACCAGAACATTTAAAATATATGGCAGTTACTAAAGAATCTCCAGTAGGAAATGCATTATTTGGTAAATCTTTAAATGATGAAATTAAAATACACGTAAATGGAAGAGAAATGAGTATTGTAATTACTGAAATATTAAAAGATACTGTATTAGAAGAAAATAAAGTAAAAACATTAATTTAAAACCAATTTATTTGGTTTTTTATTTGTCTTATGATATACTTTTTAAGCAGAGGTGAATTATGAAAATAAAATATGAATTAAAAAACAAAGATAAGGAAGCAAGAATGGGTATATTACATACTAATCATGGTAGTTTTGAAACTCCAATGTTCATGCCAGTAGGAACACTAGCAACAGTAAAAACTTTATCACCAGAAGAATTAGTTGCAGTAAACTCAGCAGTAGTATTATCAAATACTTATCACTTATGGTTAAGACCAGGGGAAGATATAGTACAAAAAGCGGGAGGGTTACATAAGTTTATGAACTATCATGGACCAATGTTAACTGATAGTGGAGGATTCCAAGTATTCTCTTTAATTAAAAATAAAGAAAAAGATATAACAGAAGAAGGTGTATTTTTTAAAAGTCATTTAGACGGTAAAAAATTATTTTTAACACCAGAATTATCAATAGAAATTCAAAACAAATTAGACAGTGATATAGCAATGTCATTCGATGAATGTCCACCATATCCAGTAACATATGACTATATGAAAAAATCAGTAGATAGAACACTTAGATGGGCAAAAAGAGGATTAGATGCTCATAAAAATGAACAACAATCTTTATTTGGGATTGTTCAAGGCGGAGAATATGAAGATTTAAGAAAATATAGTGCAGAAGAAACTGTTAAAATGAATTTTGATGGTTATTCTATAGGTGGTACTTCAGTTGGTGAAGGAAAAGATGTAATGTATAAAATGATAGATTACGCTGTTCCTTATTTGCCAGAAGACAAACCAAGATATTTAATGGGTGTAGGAGATCCTGTTGATTTACTTGAAGGTGTACAACGAGGAATTGATATGTTTGACTGTGTATTACCTACAAGAATTGCAAGACATGCTAATGCCTTTACAAGAACTGGTAAAATAAACTTAAAAAATGCAAAATTTAAAGAAGATTTTACACCAGTAGAAGAAAACTGTGATTGTTATGCTTGTAAAAACTTCACTAAAGCTTATATTAGACATTTATTAGTATCTAATGAAACTTTAGGTGGAAGATTATTATCTATTCATAATATTAGATTTTTAATTAAAATGATGGAAGAATCAAGAGTAGCAATTAAAGAAAATAACTTCTTAAAATATAAAGAACAATTTTTAAATAAATATTTAAAAAAAGAGAATTAGTTTAACTAATTCTTTTTTCTATTTATACCAATCATTCCACCTAACATCGAACTTATTAGTAAAATTATATAATATAATAAATTTTTAAAATCATAAGTATAGTTAAATAACAAAATACTAATTAAAATAAAAACAAATAACAATATTAATCCGATTTTTAATCCTTCTAACCATCCTTTAGATAATACTTTTTTTCCCATATAAATACCAGATACTAAAAAAGATATGCTAGGAATTATTATATCCATAAAAGAAGAAATACTAGAACTAATTATATTAAAATAATAAAGGCTTGAGAATATAAAAGAAGTAATAACTATAAATCCTAACATAATTAGTGTACAAACACTTGCATTTTTTAAATATTTCATAAAATCCTCCTATAAAATCTTATTCTATGAATACTTATTTATTACTTATTACATAATTAAATAGGTGATTTTATGAACTTATTAATTTTTACTATTTTATTAATAGTTTTATTTAAAACGAACAATAAAGAAATTTCTTTATTAACTACTTTAGAGTTAAGTTATTTGTTTATATATTTAATATTAATAACATTTTATTTAATAAATATTATTAGTTTATATTATTTATTATTTATAATATTATTACTTATATTATTAAAAGTAATTAATATTAAAAAAGAAATTGTTAAACCTAGATTTATAATAAGTAATGGTATCGTTAATTTTAATCAATTAGTAAAATCTAATATATCTTTAGATAATTTATTAAAAAAACTAGAAGAAAAAAATATAAAAGATATATCGAATATAAACTTTGCCTATATAAATTCTCAAAATAAATTAATAGTTAATAACTATTTAGATGAATATCCTGTTATTTTAATGATTAATAATAAAATAAATAAAACTTTATTAAATTATTTAAATAAAAATGAATTATGGATTGAAAATATATTAAAAGAAAAAAATATAAAAATTAAAAGTGTTTTTTGTCTTTTATATACTAATGAAAAAATAATAGTAATACCTAAACATTTAAAAATTTAAATACATGTTTATATTGATAAAATGTAACAAATATTATATTAATAGTAGAAGCTATTATAATACCTGAAAATCCAAATAAATAAGTAAATAAAATTAGAGAAATAGTTTTAATAATCATTCCATATAATGTACCTTTCATAGCAATAGATGCTTTTCCCATTGCCTGTAAACTAGAAGCTAAAGGCGACTGTATATAATGGATTAAAAATATAGGAGCAAGTATTTTAATATAGTTAATTCCTTCATTAGTATTATAAATTAATTTTAATAAAATATCAGGGAATACCATGAAAATAAAAGTAGCAGGAATTCCTATTAATAATGAAATACCAATTCCTTGTTTAATTTTATTTTTAGTATATAAATATAATTTATCACTATAATTTTTAGAAACAACAGGTATTAAGGCATGAGATATAGCAGATGAAAAAAATGATGGTAGTAATAATAAAGGCATTACGTAACCTGCTAAAATACCATAATTAGTTAAAATAAAATCGTTTGAATATCCTAAATATAATAAAATTGATGTTAATATAATAGGTTCAAAGAAATATCCAATAGAACCTATTAATCTAGATCCAGTAGTAGGTAGGCTTATATCTAATACTTTTTTCATACTGTTTTTACTAACTTTTAAATCATCTTTAGTAATATTTTTTTTAGGTATTAAAAATAAGAAAACAATAATAGCAGATAATTCACTAAAAATATTTGTTAATATGACAAAGAAAATTGTTTGTTCTATACCTAATTTTAAAAAGTAAGGAACACCTATTACTATAAAAATAAGTTTTACGATATCTTCTAAAATGTTAGTTAAAACATGTACTAGCATTTTTTCTTTACCAAAGAAATATCCTCTTAACATACTAGAAATTGAAATAAAAGGTAATACAAAACCAATAGCGATTAAGGGGAGATAAGTTTTTTGTTCTTGTAATAAAACTGATGATATAAAATCTGCTGATAATAACATAAAGATTAACATAATTAAATTTAATAATAAACAAAGAGGGATAACTGATATAAATAAAGATTTAGTATTGTGCTTTTGTTCTGCCACTAGTTTTGAAATAGCAGTAGGTAGTCCTAATTGTGCCAGTGCTATAAATAACATAAAAGTAGGCATAACCATCATATATATTCCCATACCAGTTGTTCCTAACATGCGCGTTACTATAATTCTTATTATCATTGAAAGTATTTTTGTAATAAAACCACCGATGATTAAAATAACTGTAGACTGTATAAATTTGCTTTTTTTCATAATTCTCCTTTATTTATAATGTATTTTCATATATAATTAATATAGATACTTATTAAAACTATGACAAACTATAAAAAAATATACAAAGGAGGCTATATTATGGATATACATTTCTCTACAATGCAAGAACTTTACACTAGAGTAACACCTGCTTTGCAAACTAAAGTAAATGATTCTGCAAGAGCAGGAATAACATATATAAAAGAAGAAGATATATGGAATTACTTAAAAGAAAACAAATGGATTAAACAAAGTAATTTAGCTCTTTATGAAATGGTTAGTGATATTTTAAATGTTGATATAATTTTAATTGAAAATTATTTACAACAAAAATTAAAAGTAGAAACAAGATCTCCTTTACTAGATGAGGTGAAATTATGAAAAAAATACAAATGACATATGAATTACTTTTTGACAAACTAAAAACGTATTTACCTGATGATACTGATTATTCTAAATTCATAGAAGCATATGAGTTAACTAAAGAACTTCATTTAGGTAAAACAAGATTAACTGGTGAAGATTATATAATTCATCCTTTAACTACTGCTTATATATTAGCAAATATTAAAGCTGATTTAGCAACTATATGCGCAGCTTTATTACATGATTTATTAGAAAATAAATTAGCTACTAAAGAAGAGTTATTAGAAAAATTTGGTTTAGAAATAACTTCTTTAGTAGAAGGTATTACTAAAATAAATAAATTAAATTTTGAAGGTAGTAATGAATCTGTTATAGCAAACCATAGAAAAATATTAGTTGGTATATCAGAAGATGTAAGAGTAATAATTATAAAAATTGCAGATAGATTACACAACATGAGAACACTATGGGCAATACCTGAGAAAAAACAAAAAGAAAAAGCAAAAGAAACTTTGGATATAATTATTCCTATAGCTTCTCGTTTAGGGCTTAATCAATTAAAAAGTGAATTAGAAGATTTATCTTTAAGATATTATAAACCAAATGTTTACTTTGATATAGTAGAACAGTTAAATGCTACTAAAAAAGAGCGTGATGAGTCAGTTGAACACATGAAATCATCTATTGAAGAGTATTTAACTAAAAATAATATTAAACATAAAATTAAAGGTCGTTCTAAAAGTATTTATAGTATTTATAAAAAAATGGATGGCGGTAAAAAGTTTAGAGAAATTTATGATTTATATGCTTTAAGAGTATATGTTGATACAGAATCTGATTGTTATCAAGCATTAGGTATAATTCATTCTAAATTTAAACCGATGCCAAAAAGATTTAAAGATTATGTAGCGATGCCTAAAGCAAATATGTATCAATCATTACATACAACTGTATTTGGTTCTGATTCACATTTGTTTGAAATACAAATTAGAACTTATGATATGGATATAATAGCAGAAAATGGAATAGCTTCACACTGGTCTTATAAAGAACAAGGTAGTACTAAAGCAAATTTACAAAATGCTATGGAACAAAAATTACAATTTTTTAAAGCTGTAATGGAGTTAAAAGATCAAAGTGATAGTGAATTAATATCTTCGGTCAATGAAACAGTATTTAAAGAATCTATTTATGTATTTACACCAAAAGGTGATGTAATAGAATTACCAACAGGAGCAACTCCAATAGACTTTGCTTATAGAGTACATAGTAGTGTTGGTGATAAAATGGTTGGAGCTATTGTAAATGATTCAATAGTACCGCTAGATTATGAACTACAAGATAATGATATTATTAAAATAAATACAAATAAAAATTCTGTAGGTCCTTCTAAAGAATGGATCAATATGGCTAAAACTACACAAACTAAAAATAAAATAAAATCATTTTTTAATAAAATAGATAAAGAAGAGTATAATAAAAATGGTTTAGATATGTTACAAAAAGATCTTAAAAAAAGAAAAATATCTTATGCTGATTTCTTTACGAATGAAAATATAGAAAAAATATTAGATGAAACAAAATGTAAAACTTTAGAAGAATTATATATTAGTATTGGTAATAATAAATTATCAACAACAACAGTTATCAATACAATTGATAAAACAACAGATACTAAAGAAGATATTATTTTAAGAAGAATAGATAATAACAATATTAAAGAAACTATTGTTAAAGGTGATATTATAGTACCTGGTATTGATAATATTAAAATAAATGTTGCATCTTGTTGTATGCCTATTCCAACTGATCAAATAATAGGGTATATTACTAAAGGAAATGGTATAACAGTTCATAGACTAAGTTGTCCAAATGTATCTGAAGTAGAAGAGAGATGTATTAATGTTGAATGGAATGAAAAAACTACTAAAAGTTATCCAACTCAAATATTAGTGCATTCTGATGAATCTAAAAATATATTAATGGATATTATAGCTAAAACTAGTAAAACAGAAGTAACTGTCTTAAGTATTAATACAATTAATTCTAATCATGGATTTTTATTTGATGTAACTATTAGTGTACCTTCTAAAGAATTACTAGAAAAATTTATGATGGAACTTAAAAACATTAAATCTATTGTTTCAGTAGAAAGAATAATGAAATGAGAATAGTAGTTCAAAGATGTAGTAAAGCTAGCGTTAGCGTAGAAGATAAAGTAGTTGGAGAAATAAATAAAGGTTTAGTTTTATTAGTAGGATTTACAAAAGGTGATAATATAGATGATATTAATTATTTAATTGATAAAGTAATTAACTTAAGAATATTTGAAGATTTAGAAGGTAAAATGAATAAATCTTTATTAGATATTGAAGGTTCTATTTTATCTATTTCACAATTTACTTTATATGCAGATTGTAAAAAAGGTAGACGCCCATCTTTTGTAGATGCACTATCAGGTGATGAATCTATTATTTTATATGATAAATTCAATGATCTATTAAGTAAAATAGTAAATGTAAAAACAGGGGTATTTGGAGCAAGTATGGATGTATCTTTAACAAATCAAGGACCTGTAACAATAATTTTAGAAAGTAGGAAGTAAGATGATTAAAAACAAATTAGATTTTAAATTAGTAAATATAGCAATTATCTGTTTAATTGTATTTCTAATTTATCAAACAAGTACAGTATGGTTAGGATTTATAAATGATATTATATATATCGGATTACCATTTTTCTTTGCATTTGCAATTGCTTATGCACTATATCCATCAGTACAATTTTTAGAAAGAAAGAAATTACCTAAGGGGTTAAGTATAGCTATAGTATTAGCATCAGTTGCTTTAATATTAGCATTAGTATTGGTATTAGTAGTGCCATTATTATTTGAACAATCTCAATCTTTATTTAATGGTATATTAACATTTATAACAGACTTATCAGTTAAATGGGATGTTAATTTAGGTGATTTATCAGCTACATTAGATGAGTCTTTTGATAAAATAATAGCAAGTATGAGTGAGTATGTTTCAAATGGAGCAATTTCTTTTCTAAATGCTTCATTAGCAGCTGTAACTAACTTTTTTATAGTGTTAGCAGCATCTATTTATTTTTTAATAGATATGGATAAAATTAGAACTAGAGCTAAGAAGTTTTTCAAAAGAACGTCTTTGAAAACTTTTGAATATTTTAAAACATTAGATCATGAAATGAAACAATATTTAATTGGATTTATTAAAATATCTTTAATTTCTGTTGTTGAATATTTCTTAGTTTACCAAATTATTGGTCATCCAAATGCTTTATTAATTGGTTTCTTGGCTTTAATTGGTGGTTTAGTTCCATATTTTGGAGGTATGATTGTAAATGTAATCGCAGCAATAACTGCATCAGTAGTATCGCCACAATTACTTTTATATACAGTAATAGCATTTATTATATTAGCCCAAGTAGATGGTTATTTAATTAACCCTTTAGTATATGGTAAATCAAATAAAATTCATCCATTAGTTGGTATCGTCGCAGTATTTGCTTTCGGTTATTTAATGGGTATAGTAGGAGTTATTATTGCAATGCCTTTAGCAATAGCTATAATAGCAACTTATAGATTTTTCAAAGAAGATATTTTATATAAAATATCAGGTGTAAAATAAATCAAATTTAATTTGATTTTTTTTATTTACTTTAAAATTAAATATGTTATAATAATCACTAATAAAAGAGGTGATTATATGCTTTATTATGTAGTTTTATCCAAAGTAACAAAATTAAGAGACAACCATGTAGTAATAACTCCTTATGATGTTGTAAAACTAGAGTATGATGGTAATGTTTATAAAAAAGATAATTTAGTATATGAATCTATAACTGAAAACATATTTAAAAATGAAAATGATATAGTTAATTTTGTAATAGAAAAAGAAATTATGAATAAGTTATTAATCAATTATACTTTTGAAGAAGCTAAAGACATTATCTTATCTGATTTAGATAATAACAGTCTTCTTTTTAAAAAAACAGAAAAAGAGATATATGCTTTATACATAGATAAAATAACTAGTCAAATGGATAAATATAAATTTAATTTACCACTAGTACTTTCCTATGATCCAGTAAATATTAGTGATTATTTAGAAGTAGAAGATATAGTTTATTCTACTCCTTCGCAAGATATTAATAGATATTATTATTATAAAAAAAATTAAGAGGTGTGTTTTATGAAAAAATATTATGTTGTATGTGATACAGTAAAAATTAATAATTTAAAAGTTAAAATTTTTCCGGTTGATGTTTTATGTTTAGAAAAAATAGAAGAAAATGGTAAAATTGTATACAAATCTGGAAAAAAAGAGTATAAAGGGTTATCTGATGAATTATTTAAAAAAAATGATTATGTAGTTGCTTTAGAAATCAATAAAAATTTTATTGAAGCTTTAGAATCTGAAAGAATAGATTTTAGTGTTGAAGAAATTGAATATGTTATTGACACTTTAAAAAATTATGACTTTGAATTTAAAAAAATGAATAGTGGAAATACATTTACTTATTTGAATAAAACAACAAAAAAATTCAATGGGAAAAAATTAAAGCAAAATGAATCTCATGTTTCTTTTAAATTTGATGTAACTGATTATTTTGATAATGAATATAACAATTTAGTAAAAAAACATAATTTAATTAAGATAAAAACTGAAGAAAAAAGTATTGAAGAAGAACAACCCTTAACTAAAGAAGAACTATTTAAAAAGTTAGCACCTCATTTAAAAAAACTAGAAAAGTTAAAAGGTCTTGATAATATAATTGAGCAAATTGAAGAATTAGTTAGTTTAGCTATGTATGAAAGATATCACACTTCTAAAACAAAAGAAGAAATTAAAACTAGTTTATTAAGTAAAAATATAAACTTCGCATTTATAGGTGATGCTGGTACGGGTAAGACTACTGTAGCTTATACTTTAGCTAAAATATTATCTATTTTAGGTTATTCATCTTCTTCTAAAGTAACAAAATTAGTACCTTCTGATTTTATAGGTGCGTATGTGGGACATACAGAAGAAAGAACAAAAGAAATTTTTACTCAAAATAAAGGTGGAATTATAATAATTGATGAAGCTTATCAATTTGCAGTAGGTGAGCAAAATTTTTCTCAAAAAGCTGTTACTGAAATTTTAAAAGAATTAGAAACTTCAACTGCTAGTGATTTAAGTTTAAAGCAATTAGAAAATAAAATATCATTTTTCTTTTTAGGATATGAAAAAGAAATGAAAGAATTATTTAAAATGAATTCTGGTTTAAAATCTAGAATGGCTAAAGTATTAGAATTTAAAAACTATACAAATGAACAATTATTAGAAATAACTAAGTCTTTAATTGTAGAAGAAAAGTTTATTATTAGTGATCATTTATTAGATTTACTATTAAAAATAATAAATGAAGAAAGTTGCAAACCTAACTTTGGTGCTGCAAGATTTGCTAAAAGTTTAGCTGATAAAGTATTAAATAAACATAAATGTAATATAGTGCTTAATGATTTAGAAGAAGATTTTATTATTAATAAAGAAGATATTGATTATTCAACTTTAACTAAGTTAGATGTAAAGAAAAAAGTAAAAGTAGGGTTTTAAATATTGACTTTGTTACATAAAACAAAGTATAATTAATACATAATTATTGTTTAAGAGAAGTATTTATAAAATATTTAAAGAGAGCTTGTGGTTGGTGTAAACAAGTAATAGTTTATAAAGAAAGACACTTATACTAAAGATAATTCGCATATCTGCGTTAAAGATTTAAGTGTATAGCAAAGTCTATAAATTAAGGTGGTATCGCGGTAATTCGTCCTTAAATTTATAGGCTTTTTTTATATAAAAGGAGAGATTAATATGATACAAAAACCAAAAGGAACTTATGATTTAAATGGAATAAACGGTAAAAAAGTTTTATATTTACAAGGTATATTAGAAGCTTTAATGCAAAAATATAATTTTGAATATATTAGAACGCCTTTATTTGAAGCATCTTCATTATTTAAAAGAGGAGTAGGAGATACAACGGATATTGTTTCTAAAGAAACTTATGATTTTATTGATAGAGGTAATAGAGAGATGACTCTACGCCCAGAAGGAACTGCAGGAGCTGTTAGATCATTTATAGAAAATAAAATACATGGGTTACCAAATATGCCTTATAAATGTTGGTATTTTGGTCCTATGTATAGATATGAAAGACCACAATCAGGACGTTTTAGAGAGTTTTATCAATTCGGTGTAGAAGCTTTTGGATCTAATGATCCTATGTTAGATGCAGAAATTATTAGTATTCCTGTAAATTTTTATAAAATTTTAGGATTAAAAGGATTAAAAGTAAATATAAATACATTAGGTGATGAAGAATCTAGATTAGCATATAAAAATGCTTTATTAGCTTATTTTAAACCTTATTTAAATGAAATGTGTGATGATTGTAAATCTAGATATGAAAAAAATCCATTAAGATTATTAGATTGTAAAATAGACTCTAAAAAAGAATTTTTTAAAGATGTACCTAAAATGTCAGATTATTTAAATGAAGAATCTAAAAAACATTTTGAAGATGTTTGTTCATATTTAGATATTTTAGATATTGAATACGTTGTTAATACTTCTTTAGTTAGAGGATTAGATTACTATACACATACAGTATTTGAAGTAGAAGCTTCTGTTGAAGGTTTTGGAGCACAAAATGTATTATGCGGTGGTGGAAGATATAATAAACTAGTAGAAATGCTTGATGGACCTAAAACTGCAGGTGTTGGTTTTGCTTTAGGTTTTGAAAGATTATTAACTGCACTAGAATTTGAAAATATTGATTTAATTAAAGAAATAAGCATTGATGCTTATATAATACCTATGAATAATGATTACAAAGCGTATAGTTTTAGTTTATTAAATACTTTAAGACTAAATGGATTTAATGTTGATATTGATTATATGGATAGAAATATAAAATCTAATTTTAAACAAGCTGATAGATTAAATAGTAAAATGGTTATTTTAGTAGGTGAAGAAGAAGTTAGTACTAATATTTTAACTATTAAAAATAATAAAACTTTAGAAGAATATAAAGTAAGTACTGAAAATTTAATTGAATTTTTAGATACTAATATAAGTGAGGTAGAATAATGAAAAAACATATGAATGAATCTTTAAATATTAATAACTTATATCAAGAAGTAAACTTAAAAGGTTGGGTTTCTAAAAAAAGAGATTTAGGTGGATTAATATTTATAGATTTAAGAGATAGATCTGGTATTATTCAATTAGTAGTAAGACCTGATAATAAATTTTATGAATTAGCATCAACTTTAAAAAGTGAAGATGTTATTGAAGTAGAAGGTGTTATTTGTGCAAGAGAAAGTGTTAATAAAAATATAAAAACTGGAGAAATAGAAGTAATAGTTAATAATTTAATTATTATAAATAAATCAATAGACACTCCTTTTGAAATAAATGATAATGCTAAAGTGTCTGAAGATACTAGATTAAAATATAGATATTTAGATATGAGAAGAAGTCAAATTAAAGATAGATTAATTGCAAGAAGTAAAATAACTTCAATAATTAGAAATTTCTTTATCGAAAATGATTTTTTAGAAATAGAAACTCCTATTTTATGTAAATCTACTCCAGAAGGTGCAAGAGATTATTTAGTTCCTTCAAGAGTTAATAAAGGTAAATTTTATGCTTTACCACAATCTCCACAACAATACAAACAATTACTTATGATAGGCGGTTTAGAGCGTTACTTTCAAATTGCTAAATGTTTTAGAGATGAAGATTTAAGAGCTGATAGACAACCTGAATTTACTCAAGTAGATGTTGAAATGAGTTTTGTTAATGAAGAAGATGTAATGTCTACTATTGAAAACTTAATGTATAAATTATTTAAAGAATACAAAGGTATTGAAATTAATTTACCTTTAAATAAATTAAAATATGTTGATGCTATTAATTTTTATGGTTCTGATAAACCTGATTTAAGATTTGATATGAAAATTAATGATATTACAAATATTTTTAAAAATACAGAAATTACATTTTTTAAACAAAATATAGAAAACAATGGTATTATTAACTGTTTAGTTGTTAAAAATGCTGCTGATAAATTTAGTCGTAAAGATATAGATAAATTAACTGATTATGTTAAAACTTATAAAGCATCTGGTTTAGCTTTCTTAAAAGTAGAAGATAGTATTACTGGTTCTATTGCTAAAGTATTAACAGATACTGAAATTAATAATTTAAAACAACAATTATCTTTAGAAACTAATGATTTAGTTTTAATTATTTCTGATAAAGAAAAAGTAGTAAAAACTGCTTTAGGTTCATTAAGATCTAAATTAGGATCTGATTTAGAATTATATGATAAATCTATTTATAATTTATCTTGGGTAGTAGATTTCCCTGCATTTGAATGGGATGAAGAAGAACAAAGATTCTTTGCTTGTCATCATCCATTTACTTCTCCTAAAGATAGTGATATTGAAAAATTAGTTACTGATAAGGCTAATTGTTATTCTAAGGCTTATGACTTAGTTATTAATGGTTATGAAGCGGGTGGAGGTTCTATTCGTATTCATGATGCTGATGTTCAGAAAAAAATGTTTGATGCACTAGGTTTAGAAGAAGATGAAATAAAAGAAAAATTTGGTTTCTTTATTGAAGCATTTAAATATGGTGCTCCAAACCATGGTGGACTTGCTTTAGGGTTAGATAGATTAGTTATGTTATTAACTAATACTGAAAACATTAGAGATGTTATTGCTTTCCCTAAAACTGCATCTGCGTCTGATTTAATGTGTGAATGTCCTAATGTAGTTGATGTAAAACAATTAAATGAATTAGGTTTAGAAATTAAAAAATAAGTAAAAAAGATATCATTTTTGATATCTTTTAAATTTGCTTAATTTTATTATTTAACTTATCTAATGTAGTAGATATTTTGTTTTTTTCAGCTTTTTCTAATACATACCATCCTTTACTAAAAGATAATTCATATAAACTTCTTTGTAAAGTTCTAATATCTTCGTAAAAGTTTTTTAGTTTAGAATATAATTGCTCATTACTTGCTTCATTTAATGCGATATTTAAATTTGTTGACATGTTTTTTTCAATTATTAAAACACTAGTTAAATAATCTAATTCATTCATTAATTCATTTTCTAAAACTGCAACTTTAGGCATTGATACATTATTCATAATTACCTCCTAAAATATTAGTAATTTCTGTACATATATTTTTATGTGTATTACATACTTGATCTAGCATATTTAAAATGTCAATTTCTTTAATATCTTTTTTAATACTATTAACTTGTTTACAAGCATTAAAATTCCATTCAAATATATCTTCTAAATATGATAAATCTTTTGTTGAAATAATATTTGGTACCATATAATTCTCCTTTCATATATATATTGTTTTAATACATATAAATTTATACATTATTATAAAATAAATTGGATTATTTTTAATATTTGTGATATACTATAAATACCTAGGGTAGTAAGCTTGTATGAAAAATCTATAATAAAACGATAAGGGAGTCAAAAGAGTAGATGGTGTTGAATACTTTAATTTATTAAGGGATCCTAAAATCTATTTCGGTGACACCCACCTTGGAAACATGGTTTTATCGTTATAGCCCTATCTTAGGTAATAATTAGTAATTTAAACAAATAAGTCTTAGATTTATTTGTTTTTTAATACGTTTTTATGGTAAAATTATTATTAGGTGATTATATGCAGTATGAAAGATTAAAACTTTTAGTAGGATTAGACAATCTAAATAAAATTAAAGATACAACAGTACTTATAATAGGTTTAGGTGGAGTAGGGAGTTATGCTTTAGAATCTTTAGTTAGATCAGGAGTAAATAACTTAATAATTGTTGATAACGATACAATAGATATTACTAATTTAAATAGACAATTAATGACTAATTTAAATAATGTAGGACTTAATAAAACTGATGTATGGGAAAAACGAATTTTAGAAATTAATAAAGACTGCAATATAACTAAAATAACTAACTTTATAACAAAAGAAAATATAGACACTTTATTTTCTACAAAAATAGATTATATAGTAGATGCTTGTGACACTATAGAAACTAAAAAAGAATTAATAAGACAAAGTATTAAAAGAGATATTAAATTAATATCATCTATGGGAACAGGTAATAAATTAGACCCATCTAAATTAGAAATAATAGATATAAGAAAAACTAGTTATGATCCAATTGCTAAAATACTTAGAAAAATGGTAAAAGACGAAAGAATAAATAAAAAAATAAATGTTATTTGTTCCAAAGAAGAATCAATTAAAACAAATAGCAAAACTATAGCATCTAACTCTTTTGTACCAGCAACAGCAGGATTATTATGCACAAGTTATATAATAAATGATATAGTAGGTGAAACATGCAAAAACAATTAAAACAAATAATTAAAAATATGGATACAAGCCTACTTGGTATAGGTATTAAAGAAGAAGCTTTAATTAAAGAAATTGATAAAAATAAAAAAATTTTTACATGTGATTTAATTAATTCTTATACAAAAGAAGATAAAAAGCAAAAAAAAGGTAAAAAAGTAAAAAAAACATCATTTAAAAAAATGAAAAAACAATATAAGAAAAACAAAGTAAAATATGTATTATGTAATATAGAAGAAATAAGTGACTTAGCACGCGTATTTATTAGATTTAATATATATGTAAATAAAGGTGTTACTTATATATATGCTTCAAAAGATTATGATTTTGATAAATTAGTAAGAAGATATAAAAGATATACAACTGATTATAAATTAGTACAATATAATGATTATTATATTTTAGAAATAAATACATTAAATACAAAAAATAAAAAAATAAAAGAATTTTTCTATTCAATAATAGATTTTTTAGAAGATATGATTGATCTATTAGGAGATGTTTTAGTAAATTAGTAAGGAAGATAGATATGTTTTTAAAAGAAATAAAAGCACATGGTTTTAAATCATTTGCTGATAAAATTAATATAGAATTGGATAATACTATTACTGGTATAGTAGGTCCAAATGGATCTGGTAAAAGTAATGTAGTAGATGCTATACGTTGGGTATTAGGAGAACAATCTGTAAAATCATTACGTGGAGATTCTCATATGACTGACGTAATCTTTTCAGGTTCAAAATCAAGAAAAGCTTTAAATGTAGCGTCAGTTACTTTAGTGTTTGATAATAAAGATTCATATTTATCACTAGACTTTGATGAAGTATCTATTACAAGAAGACTTTATAAAGATGGAACTAATGAATACTTAATAAACCAAGAAAAAGTACGTTTAAAAGATATAACTAACTTACTATTAGATACCGGTGTTGGGAAAGAATCTTTTAATATTATTTCACAAGGTAAAATAGATGAAATTATATCTACTAAACCTAATGAAAGAAGAGTTATTTTTGAAGAAGCAGCCGGAGTATTAAAGTATAAAAAAAGAAAAGAAGAAGCTTTAAGAAAACTTGAAAAAACACATGATAATATGAGTAGAGTAAATGATATTA
The DNA here is from genome assembly GCA_964369355.1 of uncultured Muribaculaceae bacterium. Lineage (GTDB taxonomy): Bacteria > Bacillota_I > Bacilli_A > RF39 > UBA660 > CAYJEO01. Next base: position 46,670 of record CAYJEO010000002.1, read on the forward strand.
TTAATGAATTAGAAGTTCAAGTATTACCTTTAAAAGAACAAAAAGAAAAAGCTTTAAAATATATAGATGCTACTGATGAATTAAAAAATATTGAAATTGCTTTAATAGCAGAAGATATAACTACTTTAAATAATAAATATCAAGAAACAAAAGAAAAAATAGATACAATTAATGCAGAAATAGTAAATATTTCTACATCTTCTACAGTATCATCAACTAAAATAATTGAACTTAAAAATAAAATAAATGCACTTGAGGTAGATATAAGAAGTAATCAACAACTTTTACTTACAATCACTTCTAATGTTGAAAAAATAAATAGTCAAAAACAAATTATTTTAGAAAGAAAAAAATATGAATTAGAAGATTATAAATTACATGATAATTTAGTTAATTTAAAAGAACAAAAATTAAAATATGAAAATTCATTAGCTAGTATAGATACTACTATTAATTTTAAAAAAGAAGAAATTAAAACTTTAGAAGATACTTTAAGTAAATTAAATACTAATGTATCTAATTTAAAAAAAGAAAAAGAAAACCAAGAAAATTTATTAACTCAAACAATAAGAGAAAAAAATACAACTTCATTAGAAATAGAAAAGTTAAACTATTCAATTGAAAATTCATCTTTTTTACCATCTTCTGTAAGAAGTGTATTAAATAATCCTAAATTAAGTGGGGTAAAAGATATTTTAGGTAATGTTTTACAAATAGATGAATTATATAGTTTAGCAATCTCAACTACATTAGGTGCTAGTGCTTCTAATATAATAGTAGAAACAGAAACAAGTGCTAAAGAAGCTTTAATGTATTTAAAACAAAATAAATTAGGTAGAGCAACATTTTATCCTTTAACTGTAATGAAAGAAAGAAATGTTGATAGTACTACTTTAAATAGTATTAAAAATATAGAAGGTTTTATAGATATAGCATCTTCTTTAGTACATGCTGAAAAAACTTATTTAAATGTTGTATTAAATCAATTAGGAAACGTTATTGTATGTAAAGATATTGATTCTGCTAATAAAATAAGTAAAGTAGTTAATAAAAGATATAAAATCGTAACACTAGATGGACAAGTTATTAATGTAGGTGGTTCTATTACTGGTGGTTCTGAATTAAAATATAAAAACGTTATTAATGAAAAACTAGATTTAGAAATTAATTTAAAAAAATTATCTAAATTAGATAATCAAATTTCTATAATTGAAAATAAAATAAATGAAATAGATTACCAATATAAAATAATAGAAGATAAATTATATTTAGAAAATAAATCTATATTTAATTTAAAAGAATTTATTGATAATAAAGTAAATACATATGAAGAAATAAATACAGAATTAAATCGCATTAATTCAGAAATTAATGGTACTAATAATATATTACAAAATAGTTTATCAAAAGAAGAAGATGAAATTATAAGTAAGTATTATGAAGCAATTAAACAAAAAGAGTTAATTGAATCAACTTATGAAAAAATTACTTTAGATAAACAAAAATTAGTAGATGAATTAAATATAATAGAGTTTGAATCAAGACAAGAATCAACTTTATTTAATAGTAAAAATAAAGAATTAAAAGATGCAGAAATATCTTTAAATAGATATGATGTAAGATTAGATAATTTATTAGTGCAGTTAAATGAAACTTATAATATTACATATGAATTAGCAACTACTTATAAATTAACTATGGATATTGATTCAGCTCGTAATAAAGTAAATAATTTAAAACGTTTAATTAAAGAAATGGGAGTTGTTAATTTAGCAGCACCAGAAGAATATGATCGTGTAAGTCAAAGATATGAATTTTTAATTGAACAAAAAGATGATTTAACTAATGCTGAAAATACGTTATTAGATATAATTAATAACTTAGATTCAGTTATGGAAAAAGAATTTATGGAAACTTTTAATGTAATTAAAGAAAATTTTACACAAACATTTAAAGAATTATTTAAAGGTGGAAATGCTTACTTAAAATTAACTGATGAATCTAATTTATTAGAAACAGGAGTTGAAATAGTAGCATCACCTCCAGGTAAAAAATTAAGTTCAATTTCTTTATTATCAGGTGGAGAAAAAACATTTACAGCAATATCTTTATTATTTGCAATACTTAAATCTAGACCAGTACCATTTTGTATACTAGATGAAGTAGAAGCAGCATTAGATGAAGTAAACGTTGATAGTTTCGGATCTTATTTAAAAGAGTTAAATACTAAAACACAGTTTATATTAATTACCCATAAGAAAAAAACTATGGAATATGTTAATACGTTATATGGAATTACTATGCAAGAATCAGGAGTTTCTAAATTAGTAAGTGTAAGATTAGAAGACTTAAAATAGTCTTTTTTTCTTTACGATAATTTGACAAATTTCTTAATATTATATATACAAAAAAACTAATATTTGATATAATTTTATATGATAGGAGGGGTGCTATGAAAAAAATATTTTATTTACTTATACTTTGTATTTTTTTAATCATCCCTGCTTACTTTATAGAAGGGCAAGATGAATATAAAGTAGTAGTAATTCATTCTGATGGTACAATAGAAAATATTGCTACATATTCTAACTATGATGAAGCTTACAATACTATGATAAATTATGATTCTACTTTAACAAGTGTTTCTTCTATTTATAGAAATGGGCAATTAGTTAATGCTGAATATGGTGTATTTAGATTTAATACATCATCAACAGTTACTTTTGATACAGATTATGGGACTAGATATGTAAGTGGTTCTTATAATAGTGAAGCTGCTTTAATTAATTATGATCCTAATACTAACAAAGTTGAAATTAAAATATCAGGTGTAGTTGGATGGGTAAATTTATCTCAAGGTCAAGTACAACCAATTAGTTATTTATCGTCTTCTAATTCATCACTTGGATATGATTCTAATAAATCATATGTAGAGGTAGTATCAACATCTAATTTAAGATTTAGAGAAGCTCCAGGAACTAGTTCAACTCAAATAGGATGTAGTGCAGGAGTTTCATCTTGTTCTACAGGTGTAACTATTTCTAAGGGAAACATAGTAGAATGGGTTAATAAAGGAAATGTAGTAAATGTTGGTGGATATGACTGGTATCAAGTAGTTTATAATGGAACAACTGGTTATGTAGCAAGTGATCCGTCTAGCGTATATGTACAAGAATTTATTCCTGTATTATCAACTAAATTAGATTTTGAAACATATTACTATGTATATAAAAATGGTAATTTAATACATCAATATTATGCAACAGCATCAGCTGGATCAGATTGGTATACTAATTTAGGACCAGCACCTACTTGGTTAAGTCAAGGAGTTAATTATTATAGTTTTGATGGTAATTATTTTTATGATGATTTTACTAAAATGATTGATGATTATAGAAACAATACTTATGATAATGCAGTAAATGAATTACCATATTATAATTATTATCAGTATTTACCTTCAAGAACACAAACTATTTATACAGCAGAAAATATAAATGCTTATATTGGAAGTAAATATACTTCTAAAATTAATAGAAGTGATTATTATGTTGTTCAAAATGGAGAATACGTAAGATATAATAATAACGCTTTTCCATCTAATCAATCTATGTTATATGGAGAAGGACAAACTTTTATAGATACACAAAATACATATGGTGTAAATGCTGCTCAAACATTTGCTTTAGCGATTAATGAATCAGGTTGGGGTAGAAGTACTTATGCTGTAAGAGAATATAATATGTTTGGACATAATGCCGTAGATTCAAATCCTGATTTAGCTAATTCTTATGAATCAGTAGCTCATGGTATCGAAGTTCATGCAAGAGATTATATAGTAGGGTCTTATTCTAATCCTATTAATGGAACTAACTATAATGGTGGACATTATGGTAATAAATTAAGTGGTAATAATGTTAAATATGCATCTGATGCCTATTGGGGAGAAAAGATGGCAGGTCAATATTTCTTACTTGATAATTACTATGGTAAACAAGAGTTTAGATCGACTACAACAGGTATTAAACAAGGTAGTGAAGCCGTTTTAGTTAAAAGTGAGCCTAATAATTCTTCTACTACATATTACTCTTTAAAAGCAATTCCAGATATAACTGTAGCTATATTAGATACTGTTATTGGTGAAGAAATTAATGGAAATAATATTTGGTATAAAATTCAAAGTGATGTACCAATTGATCAAAATAGAAATGTTTATACAGATATAAAAAACGCTATTTATAATTATGAATATAGTTATGCATATGTTCATTCTTCTAGCATTTATGTAGAACAAGCAGGACCTGTAATAACTGCTAGTGATATTGAAATTAATAAAGGTGATACTTTAGTAATTAATGCAACTGCTTTTGATGCATGGAATGGTTATTCAAATGTAGCAGTTAGTCATAATGTTGATGTTAATAAAGTAGGTATTTATCCAGTAACACTTACTTCAACTGATCTAGAAGGAAATACTTCAACTAAAGTTATTAATGTAACTGTTAAAGATAACGAAGATGTAGTAGATCCTGAAATACCTATTATAAAAACAGAAGTAGAAAATGAATATTATTTTGATTCATTAACTGAAGATTCTGGTATTAAAGTAAAAGGATTTTTAACTATGTTAACTGTTGATAATAGTTTGGCAACTGATATTACTTATACATTACAATTTATAAATAATCAAACACTAGAAGTAATTGAAAAACCACTTTCAAGATTAACTGAAAATATTCCATTTTTTACAAGTGAAAATACTTATAACTGGTTTGAAGGAAATGTAGATATATCAGATATTTCAGCAGGCGATTATACATTATATATTAAAGCAGAAACGGCTACACATACTACGACTTCGGCTTTATCTAATGTATTTGGTGTAAGTATGGCAACTGTTATAAATACAGATACTAAATCAGCTTTTATTAGAAATAATTATGAAACAAGAGAAGCTCCAATTGAAGTATTTATTAGAGATGAAAATATTGGAGAAAAAACAACTTCTTCTTTATATAACTTAATTACTGAATATTCAACTATAAATTTTGTTGATAATAATTTAGTTATTAAAGGAGCAGCTCATACAATAGGTGGAGATTATTCTTTAACTACTGATGTTACAAGAACTCTAACTTTTGAAAATATATCTACTTTTGATAGAACTACATTTGATATAGGTTCTATTACTACAGGAGATTATGGTATTGAATTAAGAGTTCCAGATGGATTTGATAAAACAAAAGCATGGTTTGAAACATCAATTGATGTTAGTTCTTTAGAAAAAGGAACTTATAGTATTTATATTAATACAATTTCTAATGTATCTGATATTGGAGAATTACAAGATATATTTAGAAGAAATATTGCTTCTACTTTAGAATTAGATGGTAAAACTTATCGTTTAGAAGTAGATTTAGAAAATAGATTTAGAATATTATTAATAGTAGAATAAACTTACCTTTAATTGGTAAGTTTTTTTAAAGGAAATTAATAAGTTTTCTTTTATAATATATTAGGTGATAATATGTTAGATTTATTTGCACAACCAAAAAATAAAAAGAAATTTGCTATTTCTAAAAAATTAATAATATGTATTATTATAAGTATTATTATTTTATTAATATTATTTATTCCAGTAGAAGAAGAGACTGATATATTAGATAATGAAATTATTGGTGAAGAAATTATTAAAGAAGAGATTATTGATAATGAAGTAGATGAAGTTGAGTATATTAAAGTAGATATTAAAGGAGCAGTTGTTAATCCTTCTGTATATGAAATAAAAAAAGGTAGTAGAGTAATTGATTTAGTAAGTTTAGCAGGTGGTTTTAAAGAAGAAGCTAATACGGCTAATGTGAATTTAAGTAAAATATTAGTAGATGAAATGGTAGTAGTAATTTGTACTAATGAAGAAATTGCTTCATTAGATATAAAAGTAGAAGAAGTATTTGTTTGTGAGTGTGAAGAAGATACTAGTCTTATAAATATTAATACAGCTTCAATTTCAGATTTAATGACTTTAACAGGCATAGGAGAGAAAACTGCTGAAGATATAATTGAATATAGGAATAATAATACATTTTTAACAATAGAAGATATTATGGAAGTATCTGGTATTGGAGAAGCAACTTTTGAAAATATTAAAGATTTTATTACTGTTTAGTATTATTTATATAATATTTATTTTGTATAATAATCATTATGTTTCTAAATATGATATGTCGACTACTAGTATTACAGGTGTTATTATAAATGTTAATATTGATAGTAATAAAACAACTTTAGAAGTATTAGGTAAAGAAAAAATTATAATAAGGGATTATAATAATTTTGATTATAAAATAGGTGATACATATACTTTTTTTGGTAATATTATTGAGGTAAGTGATAATACTAATTTTAATTTATTTAATTATAAAACTTATTTATTGAGTAATAAAATATATTATACTTTTACAGCTTCTGCTAGAACTTTACTTGATACTAATACAAATATATTATATTCACTTAAACAAAGTGTAATAGACAGAATAAATAGTTATAAATGTAGTAATTATTTACATACTTTCATATTGGGTGATTCTAGTTATTTATCTGATGAAATTATTAGTTCTTATCAAAAAAATGGTATTAGTCATTTATTTGCTGTTTCTGGTATGCATATTACTTTGTTATCAACTTGTTTATTTATTATCTTTAAAAAAATTTTTAGTATTAATTTTAGTTATATTTTAGTTTCTTTGTTTTTAATCTTTTATTTATTTTTAACTAGTTTTTCTCCTTCTGTTTTAAGAGCAGTTTTATTATTTTTGTTTCTTTATTTAAACAAATTATTTAAATTTGATTTTTCTATTTTACAAATTTTATTTTTTATTTTTATTTTATTGTTAGTTTATAATCCTTTTTATATTTATAATTTAGGTTTTCAGTTTAGTTTTTTAATTAGCTTTGCACTAGTGTATTTTTCTAAAATTATAAATAATTTTAATAATTATTACTTAAAAATACTAATAACTTCTATTATTTCTTTTTTAAGTAGTATTCCTATATTAATAACTAATTTTTTTGAAATAAATTTAGTTACACCTTTTATTAATGTAGTATTTGTTCCAATAGTTTCGTTGTTTTTATTTCCTTTATCTTTAATTACTTTTATATTTAAACCATTAGATATTATAATGTATAATTTTTTATATTATTTTGAAAATTTATCTATATTTATATCTAATAATTTTTATTTTTTAATTACTTTAAGTAAGAATAATATATTTATAATAATTTATATTTTTTTAATATTTTTTATATTAAAGAAAATGGAAGTTTTGAAGTATAAATATATGATATTATTATTTATTTTATTTATCATTCATAGTAATTTTATAAAATTAGATGATTCGATTACTTTTATTGATGTTTCACAAGGTGATAGTACTTTGATAATAAAAGATGGAATTACTATTTTAGTTGATACAGGAGGATTAGATAATTATTCTACTAGTAAAAATATTATTATTCCTTATTTAAAAAGTATAGGTATTAAAAAAATAGATTATTTAATATTTACACATGGTGATTATGATCACGCTGGATCTGGTTATGATTTTGTTAGTAATTTTAAAGTAGGGCGTGTTTTTTTTAATTCTTATAATGATACAGAAATCGAAAAAGAAATAATGTCTTATTTAGATAGCAAAGATATTTCATATTATAAAATATCTAATGAATTAAAGTTAAAGCATTTTACAATACTTAACTATCCTAATGAAGATGAAAATGAAGATAGTCTTATAATAGTCACAAATATAAATAATAAGAATATATTATTAATGGGAGATGCAGGATTTGAGACTGAAGATAAAATTATGTTGGAATATTTATCTTTTGAAATGGATATACTAAAATTAGGACATCATGGTTCTAAAAATAGTACATCAAGTTTATTTTTAAATTTTGTTGATCCTAAACTTGCTATATCAAGTGCGGGTAAAAATAATAAATTTAATCATCCTTCTATTGAAGTAATAAATAGATTGGATGATATCCCGCATTATAGCACTAGTGTATATGGTATGATTATTTATAACTTTGATAAGAAAACTTTATACACTTCTTTAGACCACGCTTAAAAAAGCGTTTATATAGATAAAGAAACCTATAAAAGGTTTCTTTTTTAATAATAAAATAATGTATTGTGAAGTGGATTATAAGTTAAATATCCATTTATTAAATAAGTAATAATAATTAAAATAAAACTTATTATTTCTAAATTTTTATTTTCTTTTTTTAATATATAATAACTAATAATTTCTATTATTATAATACTTATAAGCATTAAAAATATAGTTACAAATAAGTTATGTTCAAAATTAAAATATATAGGTAAAAACATAGTTAAATAAATAGGGATTATACTTAGAGATGTAATAAAAGTTGATAATAAAAAATTATTATAATTTATATTGTATTTTTTTAATAATATATATTTTATTATATTACCAAAAACAACTGATGAAAAAAGCATTTTCATATGTTCGAATACTGATTCATTAATTGGAAATAATATAGAAAATATAAAATTAGGAAATAATTCATATATATAATGAAATAAAAAGTTAAGTAAAAAAATTACTATTATTGATATAATGTTTATTTTTTTTAAATTCATAAATATTCCTTTCTTGTATACCAAAATATATGATATAATAATCAAAAATTTAATAATTTACTAATATTTTTAACAATTTTAAAAAAAATATGATAAAAAAAAAGGAAAACTGTTTTTTTTGTCGTATATTATATTAGGGAGTGTGGTTTATGATTAGTCAAGAAGATATAATGAAGTTAAGAAATCAAATAGATATCGTCGATGTCGTATCTAGTTATATACCACTAACTAGTAGAGGTAAAAACCATTTTGGGGTATGTCCTTTCCATGATGATAATAATCCTTCAATGAGTGTTTCTAAAGATAAACAAATTTATACATGTTTCTCTTGTGGAGCTACAGGTAATGTTTTTAAATTTATTCAAGACTATGAAAATATAAGTTTTGTTGAAGCTTTAAAAATGTGTGCTGATAAGGTAGGATTTAATTTAAATTTAGGTAATATTAAAACAAAAACAGTAACACATTATGATAAACTATATGAAATATATGACTTATCTAATAAGTTTTATCAAAATAATATATTTACTAAATCTGGTGCTTTAGCAAAAGAATATTTAAATAAAAGAGATTTATCAGATGAAGTAATAAAAGAATTTGAAATAGGTTTATCTTTAAAGGATAGAACTTTATTAACTAAGTTATTAACTAAAAAAGAATATGATGGTAAAGATTTAGATGAAACAGGACTACTTTTAAAGGGAAGTTTAGGATATACAGATATGTATATTAATAGAATAATGTTTCCTTTATATGATTTAACAGGTAAGACAGTAGGTTTTTCTGGTCGTATATATGATCAAACAGATGAATCTAAATATATAAATACTCGTGAAACTAAAATATTTAAAAAAGGTGAATTATTATATAATTATCATAAAGCAAAAAATGAATCTCGAATTAAAAACAAAGTAATAATAATGGAAGGTTTTATGGATGTTATTAGAGCTTATACTATAGATATAAAAAATGCAGTAGCGTCTATGGGAACAGCAATAACTTCTACTCAAGCATTATTACTTAAGAAAATGGCCAAGGAAGTAATTTTGTGTTTTGACGGAGATCAGGCAGGAGCTAAAGCTACACTTGCTTGCTTAACTGAATTAGAAAAAATAGGAGTTACTCCTAAAATAGTTCGTTTAGAAGATAATTTAGACCCAGATGAATATATTAAAAAGTTTGGTAAAGATAAATTTTTAGATAAAATTAATAATCCAATGACAGCAATTGATTTTAAATTATCACATCATAAATCTAAATTAGATTTAAAAGACACTAAAGAAATGGCAATGTATGTTAATACTATGTTAGATGAAATTTCTAAAATAGAAGATGATGTATTAAAAGAAATTACAATTAATAAAATAGCAACAGAAGTTAATTTAGAAGTCGATTTTATTAAAAATAGAATTGCTAATAAAAAAAGTGTTGTTAAGATAGAACAAAAACCGAGTGTAAAATATAATAAATTTGAACAAGCAGAACAAAATTTATTATTTTATATGTTAAAGGATAAAGATGTAATAAAAACATATAATAAAAAAATAACCCGTATGTCTAATAAAGATTATCAGACATTGGGAAACCAAATTAATTTGTTTTATAAACAATATGGATATATAAATACAGCAGACTTACTTATATTTGTTGATAATGATGAAACTATATTAAAAACAATTAATTTAATAGAAAGTTTAGATTTGCAAATAGATTATACTCAAGATGCAATTGATGATTATTTAAAAACAATAAGAGAGTACAATGTACAAGAAGAAATAAAAAAATTACATGAAAAAATAAAAAATGCAAGTAATACACAAGATAAAATTAAATATACAAATATGATATTAGATATTAAAAAAGGAGAAAGTAATGATTAACGAAATAAAAACATTTGAAGATAGAAAAAAAGATTTAGTAAAATTAGGTAAAGAAAAAGGATTTGTAACTTATGAACAATTAGCAACAAATTTAAAAGGATTAGAACTTGATTCTGATTCATTAGATGAATTATATAATTTGTTTTCTGAAAACAGTATACTAATAGTAACTGATGAAGAAGAAGGAGATTCACAAGATAAATTAATTTTAGATGATACAACTTTAACGAAAGATTTAACAATTAATGATCCTGTTAGAATGTACTTAAAAGAAATTGGACAAATTAAGTTATTAACAATGGAAGAAGAACTACAATTAGCTGATAGAATTATAGCAGGGGATGATACTGCTAAAACTAGACTAGCAGAAGCGAATTTACGTTTAGTTGTTTCTATTGCTAAAAGATATGTAGGAAGAGGAATGCTTTTCTTAGATTTAATTCAAGAAGGTAATATCGGATTAATGAAAGCAGTAGATAAATTCGATGTAGGAAAGGGATTTAAATTCTCAACATATGCAACTTGGTGGATTAGACAAGCTATAACTCGTGCTATAGCAGACCAAGCAAGAACTATACGTGTTCCTGTTCATATGGTTGAAACTATTAATAAATTAGCTCGTATTCAAAGACAATTAACATTAGAATTAAATAGAGAACCTTCTGAAGAAGAGTTAGCTAAAAAAATGGGAATTAGTGTTGAAAAAATAAGAGAAATTTATAAAATTAGTCAAGAACCTGTTTCATTAGAAACACCAATTGGTGAAGAAGATGATTCTAATTTAGGTGATTTTGTTCCTGATGAAAGAAATATGTCTCCAGAAGATTATGCTACTAACGAAATGTTAAAAGATGAAATTTCTGAAGTATTATTAACATTGACTGAAAGAGAAGAAAAAGTAATTAGACTTCGTTTTGGTTTAGAAGATGGTAAGTCTAGAACATTAGAAGAAGTAGGTCAATTATTTGGCGTTACTAGAGAACGTATTAGACAAATAGAAGCAAAAGCTTTAAGAAAATTAAGACATCCATCTCGTTCAAGAAAATTAAAAGATTACATGGATAATTAATTTGAAATTATCAAATAGATTAAAAGCTGTTAGTGAGTTAATAAAACCTAACAGTTTTATTTATGATGTTGGATGTGATCATGGTTTATTAGATATTTATTTAACTAAATATAAAGGTTGTAAATGTGTTGCAATTGATGTTAATAAGAAGTGTATTTCTAAGACTTTGGAAAATACTAAATTATATAATACAGATATAGAAGTTTTATTAAATGATGGTTTAAGCAATATTGATATTGTTAAAAATAGTACAGTTGTTATTTTAGGTATGGGTACTTTTACTATTAAACATATTTATGATAATTGTAATATTTCTAATATCGATACATTTATAATACAAAGTAATAATGATTTATATAGTTTAAGAAAATTTATGTCTAAATCTTATTTTATTGAAGATGAAATAGTAGTTGTTGATAAAAATAAAATATACGTTATCATAAAATTTAAAAAAGGATTTAAAAAATATAAATATAATGATTATTTATTAGGCCCTATTTTAAAGTTGAATAAAAATAGTGTTGTTTATTATGATGACTATATTAAAATATTAAATAAACAAATTAATAATTTACATAAAAGTAAAATATATGAAAAGATTAAATTAAAATATAAAAGAAACATAATAAAAAAACAAAGAAATTCTTTGTTAATTTAAGAAAAATGTCGGTCCTTGTGATTCGATTTTTTTTATTTGTAAATCAGTTGCTATATTAGTTTTTGTAGGTGTACTTGTTTGTGGAGTATCTACTTTTTTAAATTCGTTCATTACTTGAAACATTGTTTTTGCATTTTTCCAAACAGGGCCTACTTGTTTTACTAAAGGAATAGCTTGATTCATAAAATTAATAGTTTTTTGAGTACCACTTAATATTCCAGATAAAGTTATTCCGTTTCTTCCGAATAATCCTAATATTCCTTTACTTGCTGTTGAAGAAGATAAAGCAGAGTAGGGTAAATTGTAATTCATAAAAAATACTCCTTTCAAAATATTATATGTTTTACAAAAAAATGTTTTACAATTAAGTAAAATATGGTATAATTTTAATAGTGTAGAATAAAAAAATAGGGGTTTGGAGTGATATAGTGAATAGTCTTTTATTAGTATTAAAAGCACCGATAAAATTTGTACAACTAGTTTTATTAGGGTTTTATTTTTTTAGTTATTATGTTATAAGTACTATATTAAATATATTTAAGTATATTTTATTAGGATTTATGGCTTTATGTTATGGAGTTTATTTAGGTTTCTGTAAGGTGTTTAAAATTATACATTATGACTTTACAGGGTTCTTAGTATTATCATATGGTGTATATAAATTATTTAAATATATATTATATGGTATGTTATTTACATTCTTAAGTATATTTACAGTTATATTTAAGTTCTTCTTTACGTCTAGTGAAAGAGCTAAACAAAAACGCGATATCAAACTTAGAAAAGAATTAGCACGTAAACAAGCTCGTGATAAAGCTATAGAAGATAGTAAACGCAAAAAAGAACAAGCAATTGAAGCTAGTAAGCGCAAAAAAGAAGATGCTGTCTTGCTTAAGAAAAAGAAAAAAGAAAAAGATGAGTATGTTAATGAAAATGTAAAAATTGAGAAGAAAACATTAGGAGATAAAATCAATGATGTTTTAGAAAGTGTCTTTAAAGTTCCAGGTAACATTAAAAAAAGTTTTAAAGATTACTACAATAATTTAGATTTTGTTAAAAATTCTCGTAATCAAAAAGATATTAATCATCAGGCATTATTAATTGATTTTGAAGGTGCAGATGCTGTTAAATCTGAGAAAAAACAATTATATGAATATGTTGGTAAAAATGCTGAAGGTAAGACTATAAAAGGTTATTTTGCGGCTTTCTCTAAAGTAGAAGTTCATTCGTTCTTATTATCTGAAGGTATGGAAGTATATTCTATTAGAACGAATAAATGGATTGAAGCAATGCATAAACCAAGTGGTGGTTCTGGTAAAATTAAAGTTAAAGATTTGATTTTCTTTACTACTCAGTTATCAACTTATATTAAAGCAGGTATACCATTAGTAGACGCTTTAAAAATATTATCAAGACAATATAAAAATAAAAATTATCAAAGAATATTTAGATCAATGATTTATGACTTAACTATGGGTGAAAGCTTTTCTGATGCTATGGGTAAACAAGGGGATGCTTTCCCAAGACTATTAATAAACATGGTTAAGGCTGCTGAAATGACAGGAGAGTTACCTGAGAGTTTAGATGATATGTCTAATTACTTTACTGAAACTGATGCAACAAGAAGACAAATGATTACTGCAATGATGTATCCCGCAATCGTATCAGTGGTAGCAGTATGTGTTATTGCCTTTATCTTAATTTGGGTAATACCACAATTCGTTTCTATTTATGAAACTTTAGATGGTGGAATACCTGGATATACTTTAGTAGTATTAGCAGCGTCTGATTTCTTACAGTCTTATATATTACATATTATCATTGGATTAATTATATTTGGATTTTTATGTTCTTATTTATATAAAAATGTTAAAATCTTACGTACAATGTCACAATGGATAATAATGCATATGCCAGTATTTGGTAAAGTTATTATTTATAATGAAGTTACGATGTTTACAAAAACATTCGCATCTTTATTAAAACACAATGTATTTATTACAGACAGTATGGAAATATTAAATAAAATAACTTCGAATGAAGTTTATAGAATGTTAATATTAGATACTATTACAAATTTAGCAAAAGGTGATAAAATTTCAACAGCCTTTAAAAATCACTGGGCTTTCCCAATTCCTGCTTATGAAATGTTAGTAACAGGAGAAAAAACAGGGGAGATGCCTGAGATGATGGAAAAAGTTGCTCAATTCTATCAAGGGTTACATAAGCAAGCCGTTGCTAATATCAAAACATTTATAGAACCAGCCTTGTTATTATTCTTAACAGTTGTTGTTGGTGGAATATTACTTGCTGTAATTATACCGATGTTCGGAACATATCAGTCAGTATTATAGGAAGTAGGAGAATATGGAACTAGTATTTGTAATTTATTTTTTCATTATAGGTGCAGCTATGGGTTCTTTTTACAATGTTGTAGGTCATAGGATGCCAATTGGTAAATCAGTTGTTCATCCTGCATCACATTGTGATACTTGTAACCATGTGTTAACGCCTTTAGAATTAGTTCCAATTTTTTCTTATTTATTTTTAGGAGGAAAGTGTAAAAACTGTAAAACTAAAATAGGTCCAATACATTTGTTTTTTGAAATATTTGTAGGAATCTTATTTGCTCTTTCTTTTTACATTTTTGGATTTAGTTTTGAATTTATTTTATCTTTAATATTTACTTCAGTGCTTGCTATAGTATTTGTAAGTGATTTTAATTACATGATTATTTTAGATGAAACATTAATAGTTGGTATAATCTTTTTATCGATTGCTACAATTTTATTTAAGGATTTCTCTTATTTATTTAATATGATTTTATCTGGGGTATTTGCTTTTATAGTAATGTTTTTAATAAAACAATTGGGTAATTTCTTATTTAAAAAAGAATCTATGGGTGATGGTGATATTAAGTTAATCGCTTATATAGGTTTTAATATAGGTTTTGTAAATGCTATTGCAACTATATTTTTAGGTAGTGTAATTGCTTTACCTATATCATTATTGATGATGAAAAAAGGAGCTAAAATAATTCCTTTTGGACCATTTTTAAGTATGGCAGCAATGATTTTATTATTTACTCAAATTGATGTTATTCAATTTATATTAACTTTAACTAGCTTTTAGCTAGTTTTTTTGTATAAAAAAAACACTATTTTTAGAATAGTGTTTCAACATCTTGATTTATAAATACTGGAGCAGTTTCTACTGGTTGAACAATAGGTTGTTGCATTATTGGTTGCTCTAGTGTAGTTTCTGGAATTGTAACAGGTTGTTCTATAGTTGGTTGAACTTGTTGTATTGGTTCTACTGTTTGTTCCATAGTTGGTTGAACAGGTGTTTCTAAAACTTGTTCAGTAGTGTTTTGTGATTTTTTATTTATGCTAGCAAATGTAAGTGCTGCTTTTAAATCTGACTTACTTAATCTATCATCATCATCAAGTTCGATTAATTTAATTAATTCTTCAAAACTTGTAAGTCCTGATACAACTTTTTCTAAACCATCCTGTAGCATTGTAGTTACATCTGATTGATATACTAGTTTTCTTAAATCTTCTTTTCTCATATCACTTGATATAGCATCTCTTATTTCTTGAGAGATAACTAATACTTCATGTATAGCAATACGTCCTCTAAATCCGTTATTACATTCTTCGCATCCTTCTGGAATATATACTTGTTCAATGTCTTGATCTAAAACTTGTTTGATTAATTTTTTTTCATAGTCATTAGTAGGTCTTAATTTACGACACTTAGGACATAATTTACGAGCTAGTTTTTGAGATATAATTCCTTCTAAAGCAGAAGATAGTAAGTATCTTTCAACATCCATATCAATTAAACGTTCAATTGTATTAAGTGAGTTGTTTGTATGGACTGTAGATAACACTAAGTGACCTGTAATAGATGCACGTACGGCAATTTTTGCTGTTTCTGTATCACGGATCTCCCCAATCATTATGATATTCGGGTCTTGACGTAATATAGAACGTAGGGCAGTTGCGAATGTTAATCCGATTTCACTATTAGTTTGAACTTGGTTAATACCAGCAACATTCATCTCTATTGGATCTTCTACTGTAATAATATTAGTTTCTTCTTTATTAAGTCTTTGTAAAACAGAGTATACAGTAGTTGATTTACCTGAACCAGTTGCTCCGGTTACTAAGATAATACCATTTGGTACTGTAATCATTTTTAAAACCTTTTTAAAGTTATCTTCTGAGAATCCTAATTGGTCAATACCGCTTAAACTCATAGTATAGTCTAAGATACGGACAACTATTTTTTCTCCTAAGTTAGTAGGTAAGCAAGATACACGTAAATCTAGATTCATATCTTGGATAGCTGCTTTAATAGCACCATCTTGAGGTAGTCTAGATTCAGTAATATTCATTCCAGAAATAATTTTAATACGTGTTACTAAGTTTTTCTTAATTGTATTAGGTACTTCTGCGTAATCTACTAATTCACCGTCTACACGGATTCTTACTTTCATATATTCATCTAATGGGTCAAAGTGAATATCACTGGCACCTCTTTTAGCTGAGTCAACCATAATGTCGTTTACTATTTCAACAACAGGTATTTTTTCAAAATCAAATTTTTTAAGCATTCTAAAGTCATCCCCTTTTTTGAACTTTAATGAATTTTAACTAGAAACATCTAGTATTTATTCTTAATATATTATATAATAGTTTTATGATAAATACAATATAAAACGGTAGTTATTAATAAAATAATTATTAGTTTACATATATATAGGAGAGTACATATGAAAAACAAGGGGTTTACAATAATTGAATTAATTGCAACTTTTTCTGTAGTTGCTATAATTTTAATTTTTTTATTTCAATTAACTGTTTCTTTAAGAGAAACTTATACACAAACGACTTTAAAAGGGGATATATTGTCTCAAAAATCTATTATAGAAGATTATATGTCAACTGATTTTTTACAAATAGATCCAGTTAGTGTTACTGCAAGTGATGCGAATGTAGAAATTACTTTTACTAATGGAGAAACTAAAACTTTAAGTTTAGATAAAAATAACACTATATTAAGATATGGTGATTATGCAATAGAATTACCTCAAGGTACTACTTTTGG
>CAYJEO010000003.1:0-5316 GCA_964369355.1 uncultured Muribaculaceae bacterium
TAAGATAAAAACTTATAGTTTTTAAAGACAAAAAAACTAATTTATAGTATAATATAGAAGTACTAAAGAGGTGAAATTATGAAAGTTATTTTTATTAAAGACTTAAAAGGACAAGGGAAAAAGGGAGAAATTAAAACTGTAGCAGATGGTTATGGTATGAATTTTTTAATAAATAAAGGTTTTGCTGTAGAAGCAAATCAAAATAATTTGAAAAAATTAAATAAAGAAAATAAAGATGCAATGTTAGAAGAAGAAGGATTAGTTAAAAAAGCAAAAGAGTTAAAATTAAAACTAGAAAAACTAAAAATTTCTTTTAAAGTTAAAACAGGAGATGCAGATAAAGTATTTGGAACTATAAGTGTTAAACAAATAAATTCTGAATTAAAAAAATTAGGATATGATATTGATAAAAAAATAATACATATTAATAATCCTATATCTTCATTAGGGTTTCATAATGTTTCTATTCAATTACATAAAACAGTAGAAGCAACATTAAAAATAGAATTAACAAAGTAGGTGAATTATGAATAAAAAAATGCCATATAACTTAGAAGCTGAACAAGCAGTATTAGGCTCAATGTTTATAGCAAAATATGCATTACAAAAAGCAATCGAGTTAATTACTCCAGATTTGTTTTATAGTGATGCTCATGCAAAAATATTTGAAACTATTAAATCATTATCAGAAAATAATGCGCCAATTGATATAACTACAGTAACTAATGAATTAGATAATAAAAAATTATTACGCCAAGTTGGGGATGTAGAATATTTAAGTGAAGTTATTAATGCAGTTCCTACGGCAGCAAATATAGATTATTATATTAAAATAGTAGAAGAAAAAGCTATTTTAAGAAGATTAATAAATGAAGCAACACAAATAGCAGAAGAAGGTTATGAAAATATGGAAGATATAACTACCATATTAGATAATGCTGAGAAAAAAATATTAAATGTTGTAAAAACACGTAAAGGGTCTGAATTTAGAAGTGTACAAGATGTTTTATTTAAAACACAGTCTGATTTGGAAACATTAGCAAAAAATAAAGGTGAAATTACTGGATTAGAAACAGGATTTTATGATTTAGATAAAGTAACTTCTGGATTTCATGCTAATGAATTAATAATAATAGCAGCAAGACCAGCGATGGGAAAAACTGCATTCGCCCTTAATTTAGCAACTAATATAGCTATGAATAGTAGCAAAACTGTTGCATTATTTAACATGGAGATGGGTGCTGAACAATTAGCAACCCGTATGTTATCTTCAGTAGGTCAAATTGAAGGGTATAAAATGCGTAATGGTAGATTAGAACATAATGACTGGAAAAGAGTTAACGAAGCAATTTCAAGATTAGCAGATACAAAAATGTTTATCGATGATACTCCAGGTATGACTATTGGAGAAATTAGAGCTAAATGTAGACGACTTGCTAGTAGTGAAGGTGGTTTAGGTATTGTTATAATCGACTACTTACAGTTAATTTCAGGATCTGCTAGATATGCAGGTAATAGACAACAAGAAATAGCAGAAATTTCTCGTTCCTTAAAAACATTAGCAATGGAATTAGAAATACCAATTATTGCTTTAGCACAGTTATCACGTAGTGTTGAAGGAAGAGAAGATAAAAGACCTATCTTAAGTGATTTAAGAGAATCTGGATCGATTGAACAAGATGCTGATATAGTAGCTTTCTTATATAGAGATGATTACTATACAAAAGAAATATCAATCGATGAAAATACAAGTAAAAGTGAATTTATTATTGCAAAACATCGTAATGGACCAACAACAACTATTGATTTAATTTTCCAAAGAAATTTCAGTACTTTTGTTAATGCAGTAAAAGAGTAAGAGGTGAAGTATGAATAAAACAATGACCATAATATTGATTGTAATAGCAACAGTGGTTATGTTTTTTCTAGGTTTTGAACAAATACAAACATTAGAACCAAAAACATATTATAATGTTTATTTAGAATCTGAACTATTAGGTGTAATTGAGTCTAAATCAGAATTAGAAAATTACATAGATGAATTAGGAGACGAAATAAAAGAAACGTTTTTAGTTGATGCTGTATATGCTCCAAACGGTTTAGAAATAAAAAGAATTGACACATATTCAAATAACGTAATGTCAATTGATGAAATATATGACGAAATAAAAGAAAGACAACCTTTTACAATTAGAGGTTATACATTAACTTTAAAAGGTGAAGAAGATAGAATAATACATGTTACTGAAGAAGAAATAATAGAAGAAGCTATATTAGACACTATTAAAACTTTTACAGGAACTGATCATTATGAAGCTTATATAAATGAGACACAAATTGAGATTGTAACAACAGGTGAAGTAATCGATAATATTTACATAGCAGAAGAAATGACTATTAAAGAAGAAAATATATCTGCAGATGCAACTATTTATACTTCTTCTGAAGAATTAGCAAAATATTTATTATTTGGAACAACAGTGCAACAAGATTCATACATAGTTAAATATGGAGATACGATTGAACAGGTTGCTTTTGATAATCAAATAAATGTAGAAGAGTTTTTAATATCAAATCCACAATTTACAAATGAAAATAATTTATTATTTCCAGGACAAGTTGTTGTAATTGGAAAACTAGATCCTAAAATTAGTGTTGTTGTAGAAGAAACTCAAGTAAAAGATAATGTTATTAATTATAAAACTATTGAACAAGTTGATCCAGATTTATTAGTAGGGAATTCTAAAGTTTTACAAGAAGGACAAGATGGTGTTGTAAGAATTACTCAGAAAGTTGAAAAAACTAATGGTAATATCACTTATGTTGATCCAATAGAAGAACTAGAAGAACTATTAGTTCCTTCTGTTGATAAAATTGTTCAAGTTGGTGGTAAATATGTACCTAATGTTGCTACAGGTACTTGGACTTGGCCAACTAACTCAGGTTATACTATAACTTCAGGATATGGTTATAGAGTAAATCCATTTGGTGGTGGAAGAGAGTTTCATAATGCCCTAGATATAGCAACTGGTTATGGTTCTCCTATATACGCTGCTAATAATGGTACAATATATAGAGCAGAATATCACTATAGCTATGGTTATTATGTAATAATAAACCATAACAATGGAATATATACTTTATATGCACATATGGCTTCTATTTACACTAAAACAGTTGGTATGACAGTAGAAGCAGGTACTCAAATAGGAACTATGGGAATGACTGGTTCAGCAACTGGTCCACATTTACATTTTGAAGTTTGGGAAGGTAAAGTATGGTCAGGGACACACTTTAATCCTTATACTTTATATTAATGAAAATAAGTGTTTTAGCAAGTGGTTCTAGAGGGAATAGTTCTTTAATCGTAACTGATAAAGTTAAGATTTTAGTAGACCTTGGAACTACTTGTTTATATGTAGAAAAAAGATTAAAAGAGTTAGAAATATCACCATTAGAAATAAACGCAATATTTTTAACTCATACCCATATAGACCATATAGCAGGAATAAAAGTATTTGTAAAAAAATACAATCCTAAAATATATTTAAGTGAAAAAATGCATAATGAAATTAAAAGCAAATTAGAAATAACTAACTATGAATACATTGAAGAAGAAACTATGTTATATAATTTACATATAGAAGCTTTAAAGGTAAGTCATGATGTAAGTGATTGTCATAGTTATATATTTACTAAAGAAAAAAAGTCAGTAGCATTAATAACAGATACTGGATATATACATAAAAAACATTTTGAAAAATTAAGAAATAAGAATGCTTATTTAATGGAAAGTAACCATGATGTTAAAATGCTTATGGAAGGTAAATATCCTCATCATTTAAAACACAGAGTTGTAGGAGATGTAGGACATTTATCTAATGTAGATTCAGCTTATTATTTATCTAAACTTATTGGAGAAGATACTAAAAAAATAGTATTAATCCACTTAAGTAAAGATAATAATACAAAAGAATTAGCATTTAATACTTTAAAAGATACTTTTAATAAAAACAATATAATGTTTAATGATATAGAAATATCTAATCAAGATGAAAAAACTGAGTTGGTGATGCTATGATAAAAATAATATGTGTAGGTAAAATAAAGGAAAAATTTTTTTCAGATGCTATTTTAGAATATTTAAAAAGATTATCTAAATATACTAAAGTTAATATTATAGAATTATCAGATGTCGCATTAGATAACAAAGACTTAATTTTACAAAAAGAAAAAGAATCTATTTTAAAACATATTAATACTAAAGACTATGTTGTAACATTAGAAATAGAAGGTAAAAATATTACTTCAGAGCAACTTGCTGAATTAATTGATAAAACACATATTTACAATCCTGTTATGACTTTTATAATAGGAGGTTCATATGGATTACATGATGATGTCAAAAATAGAAGTGATTTTAAATTAAGTTTTTCTAAAATGACTTTTCCACATCAATTATTTAGAGTATTACTTTTAGAACAAATTTATAGAGCATATAAAATAAATAATAAAGAATCTTATCATAAATAAGATTTTTTTTATTTTAATGTATAAAAAATATAAAATGAATCCATTATTAATTAGGTGAGAAAATGAAAACAATAATTTTATTAGGAAGTATATTTTTTGTATTTATAACAATAGGTGCTAATTCAGAAGTATTAATACCAGAAGATGCTTTAAGACTTAGAATTTTAGCAAATTCAAATACTGAATATGATCAAAGTATTAAAGATGAAGTATCTGTTGAAGTAGAAAATACTTTATCGTCCTTATTAAAAGATTCACAAGGTGTTAATGATTCAAGAGAAATTATTAATGAAAATATGTATTTAATTGAACATAGTGTAAATAAAGTGTTTTTACGACATAATTATACAGAAGACTTTACAATTAGTTACGGATTAAACTATTTTCCTGAAAAAGAATATAAAGGAGTAATTTATGATGAAGGAGAGTATGAGTCTTTATTAATAACATTAGGTAGTGGAAAAGGAGATAATTGGTGGTGTGTTTTATATCCACCTTTATGTATGATAGAAGCAGAAGGATCTACTGAAATTGAATACAAATCTTATGTAAAAGAAATAATTAATGAATACTTTTAGTCTAAAAAAAATCTTCAATAATAAAATATATTGGAGGTTTTTTTATGTTACTATTAATTGCAATTGGTCTTAGTATGGATGCTTTTTCTTTATCACTAGCTTATGGTACTTTAAATATTTGTAAAAAAGATATTTTTCTAATTAGTATAATCGTAGGTATATATCACTTTTTCATGCCACAATTAGGTCATAGTATATTTGATAT
>CAYJEO010000003.1:5416-31016 GCA_964369355.1 uncultured Muribaculaceae bacterium
TCGTAGGTATATATCACTTTTTCATGCCACAATTAGGTCATAGTATATTTGATATAATAAATAATTTTTTTATTTTGAAAACTAATTTATTAACAGCGTTTATTTTATTTTTATTAGGTTTACAAATGTTGTTTAAAAAAGATAATAAAAAAGTAAAAAAAATGTATTTTTTAGAAATACTATTATTTGGATTAGCAGTTAGTATAGATTCATTTTCTATAGGTATAGGATTAAAAAGCATTACTAATAATACTTACTTAGCTTCATTGATATTCTCAATAACTAGTTTTTTATTTACTTTTATAGGGCTAATAATAGGTAAAAAAATAAGTGAAAAAATAGGAGAAGTAGCACCTATCATAGGAGGGTTATTACTTTTAATATTAGGTTTTTACTATGTTTTTTCATAATGTTGTGGTATAATTGATATGGTTTAAAAGCATAAAGGAGATATAATATGTTAGTAAATACAAAAGAAATGTTAAATAAAGCAAAATTAAATAAATATGCAGTTCCACATTTAAATATTAATAACTTAGAGTGGGCTAAATTTATATTAGAAGTAGCACAAGATAAAAAAAGTCCAATTATTTTAGGAGTATCAGAAGGTGCTGCTAAATATATGGGTGGATATAATGTTGTTACTATGATGGTAAAAGGATTAATAATGGATTTAAATATAACAGTTCCAGTATGTCTACATTTAGACCATGGGACAAGCTTTGAATCTTGTAAAAAAGCAATAGATGCAGGTTTTTCATCTGTAATGATTGATGGTTCTAAAGAAACTTTTGATAAAAATATTGAAATAACTAATCAAGTAGTAGACTATGCTAAACAATATAATGTTTCAGTAGAAGCAGAAGTTGGGGCTATTGGCGGTGAAGAAGATGGTGTTGCTAATGAATTAGCTTATGCCAAAGTAGAAGATTGCAAAAAAATGGCTTTGGAAACTGAAATAGATTTAATGGCACCAGCATTAGGTAGTGTTCATGGATTATATAAAGGAGAGCCTAAGTTAGATTTTGAAAAAATGATGGAAGTAGCAAGTGTTACAAATTTACCATTAGTATTACATGGCGGTACAGGAATTCCAGATGAATTAATTAAAAAAGCAATAGCTTCAGGAATTACTAAAATAAATGTTAATACAGAATTACAAATATCTTGGACAAAAGGTGTTAGAACATTTATTGAAGAAAACAAAACGCAATACGATCCAAGAAAGATTATATTAGCAGGAAAAGAAGAAATAAAAAAATCAATAGAAGATAAAATTATGCTATTTGGTTCTAATAACCAGGCATAACACACAATTTTAATAAATACATATAAATATAGTAACTAGGAAGTGAATAATGAAAAAAATAATAATAGAAGGTAATAAAACCTTAAAAGGAGAAATTAAAATAAGTGGAGCTAAAAATAGTGCACTTGCTTTAATTCCAGCAGCATTATTATCTGATGAACAAGCAGTTATTGAAAATATACCAGCTATATCAGATATAGATGCATTAAATGACATCTTAATGTTTTTAGGAGCAGATGTTGTAAGAGAAAACGATAAAATGACAATTAATTCGTCATTAATTGAAAATAAAGAAATACCAGAAAGTGCATCAAAAAAACTAAGAGCATCATATTATTTTATGGCAGCTTTATTAGGTAAATACAAAAGTGTAAAAATGTATTTTCCAGGTGGATGTAATATAGGAAAAAGACCTATTGATCAAACATTAAAAGCATTTAGAGCATTAGGTGCAACAGTAGAAGAAAACGACAATCAATTTTATATATATGCTAATGAATTAATAGGAGCAGAAATTAAGTTAGATATGCCAAGTGTTGGAGCTACTAATAATGCTATATTAGCATCAGTTAAAGCAAAAGGTATAACTACTATTAAAAATGCTGCAAGAGAACCAGAAATTGTAAATTTAGTAGAATTTTTAAATAATATGGGAGCTAAAATAACAGGTGAAGGTACTAGTGAAATTAAAATCGAAGGTGTTGAAAAACTAGGAAGTTGTTCAGTTAGGGTAATACCTGATAGAATTGAAGCTGGAACTTATGTAGTAGCTGGAGCTTTAATGGGAGAAAATTTAAAAGTATCTAATTTAATACCAGAACATATTGGAAGTTTAATTGAAAAATTAAAAGAAATGGGAGTTAATTTAGAAGTTTTAGAAGATAATGTTATTATTAGTAAAACACCTAATTTAACACCAGTAAATGTAACTACTTTAGGATATCCAGGATTTCCAACAGATTTACAACAACCACTGACTGTATTAATGGCAACTTGTAATGGAGAATCAATTTTAGAAGAAACTATCTACGAAAATAGATTCCAAAATATTCCTTATCTAAATGAAATGGGAACCTCTATAAAAATAGATGGTAAAAAAATAATAATAACAGGACCTACAACTTATAAAAATGCAACAGTAACTGCAACTGATTTAAGAGCAGGAGCTTGTATGATTTTAGCAGGTTTATGTGCAAAAGGAAAAACAGTTGTTTTAGAAATTGAACATGTTTTAAGAGGTTATGAAAAAATAATTGAAAAACTTACTTTAGTAGGTGCAAAAATTAGATTAGAAGAACAATAGAATAGAGGAATTAAAATGGTAGAGTATAAAGATGCAATAATAATTATTTGTACATTTTATATTATCTATCATTTTTTCTTTTATAATTCTAAATATAATATAGCAGATAAATTTTTAAAAAGATTAGTAATTAATCTAAATACTATTTGTTTATTTATATTAGGAATAATCTTAAATCTTGTATTTAATGATTTAGAATTTATTAAAAACTTAATTGATTATTTTTATATAGGTTTAATACTAATACATATAATATTTTTTGTTTTAATAAAAGTAATAATAAATATAATTTATTTATTTTCAAAGGAAACCAAAAAAGCTGATAAGGGTTATAAATTAACAATTAATTTAATACCAATAGCATGTTATTTAATAATAATTTTAATGTAAAAGTCTTATGACTTTTTTATTTTTTAATATATAAAATATATATTTATAAAATATTTATGTTATAATTATTTTAGGATAGTAATCCAATATTAAGAAAAGAGGTAATTTATGGGACTTATTAAAGCTTTTTCTGGTGCTTTAGGTGGAGCATTAGGAGATCAATGGAAAGATTTTTATCAACCACAACAAGGAGTTAGCCCAACAGCTGCATTATATAAAGCAGTGCCATCAGGTACAAATGCAGGTAGAGGATCTAACACAAGTGGTTCTGAAAATATTATTTCAAATGGAAGTAAAATTATTGTACCAGAAGGTATGGCATTAGTGTTATTACAAGATGGAGCAGTAACAGGATGTATTACTGATGCAGGTGGATACATATATGATTCTAACGATGTAAATTCACAATCTGTTTTTTCAGGTGATGGAATTATTGGACCATTAGTAAAACAATCATGGGAAAGATTTAAATTTGGTGGACAACCAGGTGCAGAACAAACAGCATTTTATGTAAATTTAAAAGGAATTCCAAATAATAAATTCGGAACTCAAAATGAAGTTTATTGGTTTGATGCATATATGAATGCACAAGTTGGAGCAATTACAAGAGGAACTTATACTTTACAAATAGTAGATCCAATTTTATTTGTTAAACAATTTGTACCAGCTACATATTTACAACCAAATTCAGAAGTATTTGATTTTGCAGATATGAACAATCCAAGTGCTGACCAATTATTTGGAGAAGTAGTAGGAAGCTTATCGCAAGCATTTTCAATTTATACAAATGATCCTTCAAAAGGAAATCAAATAATGAAAATCCAAAGTGATTCTGTAGGATTTGGACAAAGCTTATCACAAGCAGTAGAAGAAAACTTTAAATGGAAAACAAATAACGGACTTGTAATTTCTTCAGTAGCAATTATGGGATTAGACTATGATGAAGCTTCTAAAGCATTATTACAAGATGTTAGAAAAGCAGATGCTTTATCTGGTGCACGTGGTAATTCATTTATGCAACAATCTGTTGCACGTGGAATGCAAGCAGCAGGTGAAAATGGATCAGGTGCTATGGGCATGGGATTCATGGGAATGGGTATGAATGCAGCAGGAGGTATGATGGGTTCATTACAACAACCTACAGCTCCAGCACAAGAAGATCCAACAGCTAAATTAGCTAAATTAAAAACAATGCTAGATCAAAATTTAATTTCACAAGAAGATTACGATAAAGCAAAAGCAGAAGTATTAAGTAATTTATAGGAGTTTAAAAACTCCTTTTATAAGGAAGTGATTTATGAACGGTCAAAATAAATGTCCAAAATGTGGTTCTACAGACATTCATTTTAATCCAGAAACTGGTAAATTAAAATGTGGTTTTTGTAGATATGAATACTCGCAAGAAGTAGTAGAAGAAGAAAGTACAATACATGAATTAAAAGGAACACATTTAAGTAAAAATATTGATGATATTTTCGGGGATGATGTAACTACTTTTAAATGTCAAAGTTGTGGTGCTGAAGTTATAATAGATACTTCTTCAGACTTATCAGGAAAATGTCACTGGTGTAGACATGTGTTATCTATTAATGAAAAAATACCAAATGGAGCAGTACCAGATATGGTATTACCTTTTGGTATCAAAAAAGAAGATGCTAAAAAAAATATAGAAGAATTTGTTAAAAAAAGACAATTTTTTGCTCATCCTCAATTTAAAAAAGAATTTACAACTGAAAATGTATTAGGAGCATATTTTCCTTATGCAGTAGTTGATTTAAATGTTCATTCTAAATTAAAAGGTCAAGGTGAAGTAGAAACTAGAAAGTATACAGTTCAAAGGGGCGATGATACTGAAACTAGATATGATGCAGACCTTTATGATGTACAAAGAGAATTTGATTTAACAGTAGATGATTTAACTATTGAATCTAGTAAAGATAAACTAGATAAAAATAACGATAAAAAAACTACTAATATAATTAATTCTATTATGCCATTTGATTTAGAAAATTGTGTTAATTGGGATGCTTATTATTTAAGAGGATATTCATCAGAAAAAAGAGATATGAATGTATCTGATTTAGAAAATTTTGTTAATGTTCAAACAAAAGATATAGCAAGACATGCTGCAATTGATTCTTGTAAACAATATGACCGTGGTATTAAATGGGAACAAGAAGATTTAGAAGTAGTAGGTTCTAGATGGAAAACTGCTTATTTACCTGTTTGGTTATATAGTTATATGGATACTAAAAAACAATTGCACTATGTTGCTGTAAATGCAAGAACCAAAGAAACTATGGGAAGTGTACCTATCAACTATACTAAATTATTTCTAATATCTTTTATAATAGAAATATTAGCATTTTTCGCAATGTTATCAGTAGATAGTGATGCAGGCGCTATTCTTTTATCGGCCGGATTTGTTTATTATTTTATTTATTATAATAAGTATAGAAATAAATCAGCAAGACATTATCATGAAAAAGAAACAAAAACACATTTATCAAATTTACAAAAATACGATAATTTTGTTAAAGAAAAAAAGGGTCTATCTAATGGAATGATGATTGGTGCTAATAATAAAAGCGTAAGTGGTCATAATACTGGATTTACTGAAGATATGAAAAAATTAAATTTATCTGATGTAAATAAAGTTGCAGATAAATTAAATACGGACGATGTAAATGATATTTTAGATATGTTTAAATAAATTATTCTAAAATTAAATATATTAAATATAATAAAGTAGATTAAATATCTACTTTTTTTGAGGTGAAATATGAAAAAATTATTTATACTTACAATAATTATTTTAATTACTTTATTAATTTATGTATCTTTTATAGATAATAAAATATATTATTTAACATTAGGTGATAGTTATGAAACATTAAATAATAATTTAATAGAAAAATCAAATTATGATTTTATAAATAATGACTACAGAACAATTGATGTAATCAATGATATAAATAATAATTTTAAAAAAGACGTAACTATACAAAATGCTATAATAAAGGCTGATATAATTACTTTATCGATCGGTAAAAATGATATAAATGCTAAGTTAATGTATACAGAATATCTAATATATGATCATATTAATCAAGTAATTGAAGATATAGATAATTTATTAAATTTATTAAATAGTAAAACAAAAGAAGAGGTTATTATAATAGGATATAAAAACTTTATAGTGGATAATATTTTATATGTTAATTATGCTAATAAAAGATTAGAAGAAATAGTAAAAAAATATAATTTTCACTTTGTTGAAAATAAAGATGAATTAATATCCTATATTGAAAAAAATAATTTAATGTAGTATAATTAATAAGGTGATTAGAATGGAAATACAAGAAATATTAAAAAAAGCCTACATGTGGATGTTTGTAGGGTTAATGGTAACATTTGGAATAGCTTACTATGTGGCAGGCAATGAAAATATGTTATATAACATTTATGATGGAGGATTAATGTTTCCTATCATAATAGCAGAAATAGTTTTAGTTATATTCTTAGTAGCTAAAATAAGAACTATGAAAGAGCAAACAGCAAAAATGGCATTCTTAGCATATTCTGCATTAACAGGATTAACATTTTCTGTTATATTTGTAGCTTATGAAATGGAATCAATTATCAATGTATTTGGAATAACAGCAATATTATTCTTTATACTAGCAACAGTAGCTCCTAAATTAAACATGGATTTAAGAAAAATGGGTACATTTTTATTTGTTACATTATTAGGAATTATTATTGCATCAGTTGTTAATATATTTATAGGAAGTACAACATTTGATTTAGTTTTAACAGTATTAGGTGTTGTAATATTTATGATATATATAGCATTTGATGTTAAAAAAATTATTGCATTAGCAGCTGAAGGTTCAATACCTGCTGAAAATTTAGCAATATATGGAGCATTAGAATTATACTTAGACTTCGTTAACTTATTTATTAGATTACTTCAATTATTTGGAAGTAGAGATTAATACTTGCAATAAGTAAAGTTATTTGTTATAATTATTAAGCAATTAATTTCTATGACAAATTAATGTCATGGCGGAAGGAGATAATTATGAAAAAAGGAATTCATCCAACTTACATTACAACTAAAGTTTCATGCGCTTGCGGAAACAAATTCGAAGTTTTATCTAATAAAGAAGAATTACACTTAGAAGTTTGTGACCAATGTCATCCAGCATTCAATGAAAACTATACTGGAGTAACTAAAGTAACAGGAAATGTAGAGAAATTCAACCGTAAATATGGTTTAAACAAAGAAGAAAAATAATTCTTCTTTTTTTCTTGTTCTTTTGCTATAATAAGTATAGGTGATAATATGAATATAGTAATAGCAAGTGATCATGCTGGATATAAAGCAAAACAAAAAATTATAAAAAAATTAAAAGATATGAATATGACAGATTTAGGAACTACTTCAATAGAATCAGTAGACTATCCTGATTATGCATTAAAAGTAGGAAATACAATAATAAAAAAAGAAGCAGATTTAGGGATTTTAATATGTGGGACAGGAATAGGTATGTCAATTGCTGCTAATAAAATAAAGGGTATTAGATGTGCAAAAGTAGATAATGTAAAAGAAGCGTACTTGGCTAGAGTTCATAACGACGCTAACGTTATTGCAATATCTTCAAAAAATAAAAACATCATTAAAATAGTAAAAAAATTTATTAATACAAATGAAAAAATAGAAGAAAGACATTTAAGAAGAATTAAAAAGGTAGAAGAAATTGGTTAAAGGATTTTTATATGCAATAACTACTGTTTTAGCAGTATGGGCATTATCATCAATTAATTTTAATAATGTATTTAAAAAAAATAGTTACTATCAATCAAGATTACTATATTTATTTTTAAGTATGAGTATAGCTTATTTAGTAACAAATTTCTTATATGATTTTTTCTTAACAAGTAGTTTTATATAAACTTCTTTTTTTTGACAAAATAATTAAATAATAACAATATAATAGAACTAGGTGATTTATGAAAAACATAATTTTAACAATATTTTTAATAATATTAATTCCATTTTTAATAGTAAATATATATAGTATAGAAAACTCTAATAATTTTAAAATAATATCAAATACTATAGTTAGAGTAAAAAGAGAAAGTTCAAATACAATAGATGAAGTTTTATTTGAAGATTATATTATAGGTGTTGTAGCAGGAGAAATGCCTGCTTCATTTGAAATAGAAGCATTAAAAGCACAAACAATTGCAGCTAGAACTTATGTATTAAAAAAAATAGAACAAAATAATAATGAAGAATATGATATAGTTGACACAGTATTAAATCAAGTATATTTAGATATTGATGATATGAAAGAAAAATGGGGAGAAGACTTTGAAATTTATTATAATAAAATAAAAGAAGTTGTATATGAAACACAAGGTTTGTATTTAGAATATGATGGACAAATTATAGATGCACTGTATTTTTCTACTTCATCAGGATATACTGAAAATTCAGAAGAAATATTCGTATCAGCATTACCTTATTTAAGAAGTGTAGAATCATCTTGGGATACAATATCTCCTGTTTTTAGTGAAGAAAAAAGTATGTCAGTAAATGACTTTTGCTTAAAATTAAATTTAAAATACACAGATAATTTAATAATAGAAGTAATAGATCAAACATCAACAGGAAGAGTGAATCAAATAAATATAAATAATGTTACTTTTAGTAAAGAAGAGATAATAAACACATTTAGTCTAAGGTCTTCATACTTTGAAATAACACAAGTTGGAAGTAATATAATAATTAATACTAAAGGATATGGACACGGAGTAGGCATGAGTCAATACGGAGCACAAGGCATGGCACAAGATGGCTATACTTACGATGAAATTTTAAAACACTACTATACAGGAGTAGAAATTAAAAAAATATATTAAAAAAAGAATAATAAAAAAAAATCTGTTCACACTTAAAATAGAGGTGAAAAGATGAAAAGAAGATTAAGAAAAGAAGTAAAATTAGGTTTATGTGCCTTTGCATTTTTACTATGTTCAACAACAATTTTAACATTATCTCAATCATTAAATTATGAAACACAAGAAGATGATAATACTTATGTAACATCAACTATATTTGATGAGGTAATTCCAGTTGTAAGTGAAGAAGTAATAGTATTAAAACCATATGTAGATGCAGGAATAAGTATTTTAGTTAATTACTATGATCATCAAGCAGAAGCAGAAACACAAGCAAATTCTTTGATTAAATATGAAGATACTTTCATGCAAAATAGTGGAGTAACTTATGGTGGGAAAGAATTTTTCGATGTTGTTACTATATTAGATGGTGTTGTTACTAAAGTGGAACAAAATGATTTATTAGGAAACATAGTAGAAATAACACATGATAATAATATAATAAGCATTTATCAAAGTTTAGGTGAAGTAAATGTTAAACAAGATGATGTAATAAAACAAGGTGATATTATAGGAAAATCAGGTACTTCAAACATTAATGCTAGTTTAGGTCATAATATAACTTTTGAACTAATAATTGATGGTAATTTAGTAAATCCTGAAAATTATTATAATAAAACTTTATCAGAATTAAAGGAGCAGTAAGCTTCTTTTTGGTATAAATTAATAAGTCAAATATATACTTTACTAAGAGGTGTTTGATGAATAAATTTATATACGATAGAGTATTAGAAGAAACAAATTATATATTAAAAACAAAAGAAACAATAAGACAAATTGCTAAAGTATTTTTAGTATCTAAAAGTACTGTGCATAAAGATTTACAAGAAAGATTATTAGAAATAGATACATGTAAGTATAATCTAGTAAAAGAAATTTTAAATGAACATACCTTAACTAGACATATAAAAGGTGGAGAATCAACTAGATTAAAATATAAAAAGAATAGGAGTTAATATGTTTTCAAAAGATATAGGGATAGATTTAGGTACTGCCAATGTCTTAATTTACATTAAAGGACAAGGTGTAGTAGTAAATGAACCATCAGTAGTAGCAATAGATGTAAATACAAAAAAACCACTAGCAGTTGGAGCAGAAGCAAGAGAAATGTTAGGAAGAACACCAGGCAAAATAAAAACAATAAGACCTATGAGAGACGGTGTGATTGCTGATTTTGAAACAACTGAAATAATGTTAAGTTACTTACTTAAAAAAGTTAATTGTACAGGTTTTTTAAAGAAACCTAGAATTTTGATTTGCTGTCCTTCTAATATAACTAATGTTGAAAAAAACGCAATAAAAGAGGCAGCAGAAAAATTAGGAGCAAAAAAAGTATTTGTCGAAGAAGAACCTAAAATTGCCGCTATTGGAGCTGGATTAGATATTTCAGCTGCAAGTGGTTCGATGGTAATAGATATAGGCGGTGGAACTACAGATATTGCAGTTTTATCTTTAGGTGATATAGTAACATCAGCATCTATTAAAGTGGCTGGAGATACTTTTGATGAAGATATAATGAAGTATATAAAGGACAAGCATAGACTATTGATCGGCGAAAAAACAGCAGAGGAAATTAAAATAAACATAGGAACACTTAATGCAGAAAAGAAAAAAGATAAAATGCAAGTAAGAGGTAGAGACTTAACAACAGGGCTTCCTATTTCCAAAACAATTACTTCAAAAGAAATAGAATTATCTTTAAAAAATAGTGTTGATATAATTGTAAAAGCCGCAAAAAATGTTTTAGAACTAACACCACCAGAATTAGCAAGTGACATAATAAAATCAGGAATAGTGTTAACAGGTGGTGGTGCATTATTAGATGGAATAGACCACCTTTTAAAAGAAGAACTACAAGTTGATGTATATGTTGCACAATCTCCTTTAACTTGTATAGCAGAAGGTACAGGAATAATGCTTGAAAATTTAAAATTTGTAGAAGAATAAAGGTTAAATACCTTTTTTTATTTGATTAAAACCTTTTAAAAGAATACAAAATATAGTATAATTAAAAAAGAATAGTGGAGGGTATTATGAAAAACAAAGGATTTACTTTAATAGAGTTATTAGGAGTAATAAGTGTTTTAGCAATTATTTTAGTCTTAGCCATAACAGCGCTAACAACAACTTTAGAAAAAACAGAAGAAAATGAGTTAGAGCAATTTAATAATACTATTAAAAATGCTGCAGAACTTTATGTAACATCTAATAGATTAACTATTACACAAGATTATATGATAACTGTTCAAATTTTAATTCAAGAAGGTTTTATTGATGATGATTTAATAGACCCAACAACAGAAGTAGAAATTAAAAACTCAGATCAAGTAAAAGTAAATAAAAATTCAGATGGAATATTTGTTTACGAATATATAAGAAATTAATGGAGGACTTATGAAAAAAACAATTAAAGATTTTGACTTGTTAGGTAAAAAAGTAATAATAAGAGTTGATTTTAATGTACCAATTAAAAACGGAGTAATAACTGATGATAATAGAATTAAAGAAAGTTTAAAAACTATTAAATATGCAATTGAAAACAAAGCAAAAGTCATATTAATGTCTCACTTAGGTAGAGTAAAAGAAGAAGCAGATTTAGAAAAAAACAATTTACTTCCAGTTAGTTTTAGATTAAGTGAATTATTAAATAAAGAAGTTTTATTTGTACCTACAACAAAAGGAGAAGAATTAGAAACTGCTATTAATAATTTACAAGAAGGTGAAGTATTATTAATTCAAAATACAAGATATGAAGATTTATTAGAAAAAGCAGAAAGTAAAAATAATGAAAATTTAGGTAAATACTGGGCTAGTTTAGGTGATGTTTACATCAATGATGCATTTGGAACAGCGCATAGAGCACATGCTTCAAATGTAGGTATAGCATCTTTATTACCTTCAGGAGTTGGATTTTTAATTGAAAAAGAATTAGAAAATTTATTACCACCTATGACAAATCCTACAAGACCATTTACTGTTATTTTAGGAGGATCTAAAGTAGCAGATAAAATTGGAGTAATTGATAACTTAGTTACAAAAGCTGATTATATTTTAATAGGTGGCGCTATGGCAAATACTTTTTTAGCATCAGCTGGACTTGACGTAGGAGCCTCTTTAGTAGATAAAGAAAATTTAGAATATTGTAAAAACTTAATTGAACAATATCCGGATAAAATAATTTTACCAATTGATTGTGTAGTTGCTAAAGAAATAAAAGAAGGAATTGAAGCTACAAATAAATTTGTATCTGATTTTAAAGAAGAAGATATGTGTTTAGATATAGGATTTAACACAGTTAAATTGTTTAAACAATATTTAGAAACTAGTAAAACAATTATTTGGAATGGACCTCTAGGAGTATTTGAAATAAAAGAATTTGAAAATGGAACAAAAGAAATTTGCGAAGCATTAGCAAATATTGATGCAACTACTTTAATAGGTGGTGGAGATTCTGCAGCAGCAGTAATTAAATTTGGTTTTAAAGAAAAGATGACACATATATCAACTGGTGGTGGAGCTTCTCTGGAATTATTAGAAGGAAAATCTTTACCAGGGATTGATATTATAGAAAGTAAATAAATGAAAAAAGAATTATTTAATAAAATAAAAAGTAAACTTAATGTAGTTTTACTTGTAGGAGTTACTATATTAGTTTTATATTTCTCAATGAAAGATGATTTTGATACAATAGTAAATCAATTAATAAATGTTAATTTAGTATGGTTATTTTATGCTATATTAGCACTAGTATCTACTTGGGTATTAAAAATGTTTGTAATGAGAAGTTTAGTAAGAAACTTTAAACCAAAATATAAATTAAAAAAAGCATCAACAATAGTATTGTCAACACAATTTTTCAATGCTATAACACCTTTTTCATCAGGTGGACAACCATTTCAAATATACACATTAAATAAACAAGGATTAAAATTATCACAAGCATCAAATGTTACAATACAATATTCTATAATTACGCAAATAGCGTTAGTAATTGTAAGTTCTATTGCAGTTGTATTAAATAATTTTTATCTATTTATTCCTAATGATAATGTACTTAAAAACTTAACATTATTAGGATATACAATTAATTTATTAGTTATTTTAGGACTGTTTATACTAGCGTTTGGAAAAACGATAAATAAATGGTTAATAGAAGTAATTATAAATATATTAAAAAAATTAAAATTAGTAAAAAATATGGAAAAAACATTAGAATTTTGGAACAATAATTTATCTGAATTTCATGAAGGTGCCAAATTATTATTAGAAAATAAATTAAAATTTATTAAAAATATTTTATTATGTACGATATCATTAACTATTTTCTATTCAATTCCTTACTTTTTAGGAATAGCAATAGGAATAGAAAAATTAGGAATTATAGTAACATTTGTAACTACGGCATATGTAATGTTAATAGGTTCGTTTGTACCTATTCCTGGTGGAACAGGTGGAATTGAGTTTGGTTTTGTAAGATTTTTTGGATATGCAATATCAGGAGCAGTTTTAAGTTCTCTATTAATATTATGGCGTTTTATAACATATTATTTTGCAATGATAGTAGGTGCTATAGCACTTAATATTCAAAGGAGAGATTAGTAATGAGAATAGGTATATTTACAGATACATATCCACCATATATAAATGGAGTGTCAACTAGTATTGTAATGCTACAACGTGCCTTAGAAAAAAAAGGACACGAAGTATTTGTAGTAGCACCAAATCCAGAAGGAATGACTTATAAATTTGAAAATAATCAAAAAATAATAAAAGTTCCAGGAATACCAACAGGTATATATGATTATAGATTGACAGGATTATATCCACTAAAAGCTATAAACATAATTAAAGAGTGGGATTTAGATTTAATACATTCACACACTGAATTTGGCGTAGGTACATTTGCACGTATTATGGCAAAAAAATTAGATATACCTTTAGTTCATACTTATCACACGATGTATGAAGATTATGTTCATTATATTACAAAAGGATATTTTACTAATTCAGGTAAAAAAGTAGTTGAATATTTAACTAAATTCTATTGTGATAAAACTGCAACTTCACTAGTAGTTCCAACTAAAAAAACAAGAGATTTATTTATAGAAAAATATAAAATAGAAAAAGATATCTTTATAGTACCTACAGGAATTGAAGTAGAAAAATTTTATAAAGAGAACTTTTCTAAACAAGAAATAAGTAGTTTAAGACAAGATTTAAAAATAGAGAAAGATGATTTTGTTATCTTGTTTGTGGGTCGTATGGCTAAAGAGAAAAATATCGAATTTTTAATTGATTCTCATAAAGATTTAATCAAAAAACATCCGAAAGCAAAATTAGTTTTAATTGGAGATGGACCAGATTTAGAATCTTATAAAAAACAAATCAAACAAAAAAAATTAGAAAACAATATTTTAACTTTAGGTAAAGTTCCTTGGGATCAAGTTTCTAAATATTATCAAATTGCTAATGTGTTTGTTACAGCTTCAACTACAGAAACACAAGGGTTAACAGTAATAGAGGCAATGGCTGCAAGTAAACCTGTAATAGCTATTGATGATGAAGCATTTAGAGAAGTAGTTATAGTGGATGCAAATGGATATTTGTTTAAAAATAAAAAACAATATAAAAAACAAATAAGTCATGTTTATAATAATATTGATAAATTAGACGAATTAGCAAAACAAGCAAGAATAACATCTGAAAAACATTCATCTAAATATTTTGCAGATCAAATATTAAATGTTTATAAATACGCATTAGGTAATAGAAAATTAAAAAAAGAAAAGAAATTTAAAAAGGTAATAAATAAAATTAAAAAGGGGTTTAAGCGTGAAAAATAAACTAATAATAGCAAATTTAAAAACATATATGACAGCAATTGATATAAGTCAATATTTAAAACAATTAAAAGAAGTAAATAATGATAACTTAATTATTTGTCCTTCTAATTTATATATTCCTTATTTTTTAAAAGATTTTAAAGTTGGAGCACAAAATGTATTAGATCAAGACTTAGGTGCTAATACAGGTGAAGTAGTGGCAAAACAATTAAATTCTTTAGGTATTAAATATTCAATAGTAGGTCATAGTGAAAGAAGAGCATATTTCAAAGAAACAAACGAATTAATAAATAGAAAAATTAATGCTTGTTTAAAAGAAAGAATAACACCTATTTTATGTATAGGAGAAACTTATGCTCAATATAAAAATAAAGAAACAAAATATGTATTAAAAAAACAAATAAAAGAAGCTTTAAAAAATATTAATGGAGAAGTTATTATTGCTTATGAACCAATATGGGCAATCGGAACTGGTGTAGTACCTACTACAGATATTATTAATGAAGTAACTTTATATATTAAAGAAATTGTTAAAAATACATATAATAAAGATGTTTTAGTACTTTATGGTGGAAGTGTTAATGATAAAAATATTAACGAATTAAACACTATTAACATAGTAGATGGTTACCTAATAGGTAAAGCTAGTACTGATGCATTAACTTTAAAAAATATATTAGAAGCAGTAAGTAAAATCTAACTGCTTTTTTCTTTTCTTAAAATTCGACAAAATTAGAACTTTTTCGCTATAGTAAAAAAAATGTAAAAATATTATAATATATTTAGCAGTACATTAAAGGAGAATTAGTATGAAAAAAATTAAAGTATTAATGGTAGATGACAACACAAATTTAGTTGAAATGGTAAAAGAATATTTTACTAATCATGAAACAATAGAAATATTTAAAACTGCAGATAACGGTGAAGATGGTTTTAAATTAATAGAGGAAAATATAAATGATTTTGATGTATTATTATTAGATTTGATTATGCCAAAAAAAGATGGTTTATATGTTTTAGAAGAAATGAAACAAAAAGGCATTCAAACTAAAGTCATAGTCGAATCTAGTTATAATTCAAGTGAAGTTATAAGACAAGTAGCAGAATATGGAGTAAGTTTTTATATTTTAAAACCTTTTGATTTAAAAGCATTAGAAAAAAGAATAATGGACATTTCTAATAGAAAAAATGAGCATAAGAATATTGATTTATATAAAAACAAACTTGACATTTCTATTACAAAGATTTTACATGAACTAGGAATACCATCTCATATAAAGGGGTATCAATATATAAGAACAGCTATCGGAATTATATATGATAGACCTGATATTATAGGCGGAATAACTAAAGAATTATATCCTGAATTAGGAAATAAATTTGAAACGACATCATCTAGAGTTGAAAGAGCAATTAGACATGCTATTGAAGTTAGCTGGAATCGTGGTAATTGGGATTTAATGGAAGAAATATTTGGGCATAGTGTTGATATCGATAAAGCTAAACCTACTAATTCAGAATTTATAGTTACTATAGCTGATAAATTAAGATTAGAATTTCATCAAGCAGTTATATAGTTGATAAAATGCAAAATAAGTGATATAATTTTTGCATGGGGCTGCTTGGCTTCGACGGGGGTATTACTGTCTTTGGCTGCATGTCGAATTCTCACGTTACGAGAAAACAAAAATAACTGGAAACAGAAATCAATTAGCTTTCGCTTAATATAAAGAAGGCTGCTTCCTAACTACCTTTCCTATGGGTGGTTAACGAGGCTCGAGATAGTAGGATATATTATAGTGATGTCTATAAGCTATAATGAATTTTATAGACTTACTAATTAGTAGGTTAGTTAATTACCAATACTTTTTAGGAAATTATAAGAATTAACTAAACATGTAGATGTCAAAGATTAGTTATCTTCGGACAGGGGTTCAATTCCCCTCAGCTCCACCATAATGACAATTAGATATATTTTATATATTTTGTAAATACCTATTAATGGGTATTTTTTATTTAATAATTTAAGTAACATTAAAGAAATATAGAGTTGTTAACTACTTAAAAATATGCTAAAATAAATTAATGATAGAAAGGTAGAAATAACTGTATTTATCCAGTTGATTTATGCGTTCTATGTATAAATGAAAAAATTATATAAGAATAGGATAGATATTTATGAATAAAAAAGGGTTTACCCTAATAGAGTTACTAGCAGTAATAATTATACTAGCAGTAGTAGCGCTTATTGCAACGCCATTAATTTTAGTTGTGATTGATAATGCTAGAAAGTCTGCAAATAGATCACAGGTAGATCATATACTAGATGGTGCAACACAAATTTATACTCAGAGTTATTTAAATGATAGTTATAAAAATTTATTAACTAATACTAATATTTATGGAAATGAAAATTTTAAGTTCTCAGGTGAGTTGCCTGATGTTGGAGTTGTTCGAATCAAACCAAATGGTGAAATTTATTTAACCGTTGAAATAGATGGTATTTGTTATGCAAAAGATTATACACAGAATGAAATATCAGAAACTAAAGTAGTAGAGGGAGAAACTTGTGTTCCTCTTACTGTTGTGATTTCATCAGATAATCCTAATTTAACTGCTTGGCATAATGCGAATGTTGATGTGACATTAACTACTAATGGTGATAGTTTAAAATATTGTACAGTCTATAGTGCTGATACTAATGTAACATTAGAGAACTGTACACCTGCTACTTTAGTATCAAGTACGAAGCATAACTTATATGTAAGTGAAGAAGGTAAAACAAAATTATGTGTATTAGCTATAAAAGGTGATAGTGAATCAAGTGATATTATATGTACAGAATATAGAGTAGATAAAACTTTGCCTGTCATAGTTGCTAAGAGTGAATCAATTACTATTAAACACGGTGATGATATAGATTTAAGTACATATTTTGATACTACATATGGGTCTAGTGGCGGAAATATAGCATGTATGCCAGTTAGCACTTCAAATTTAACTGTAGGAGAACATACTGTTGAATGTACAGCTACCTCATTGAGTGGACTTACCAGTACAGTTTATAAAAACATTGTAATTGAACTAAGTCTAACTAAATTGACTGATTATATAACTGATAATGTAGGTACTACAGGTTTAGTTGAAGAAAATGGTATTAGATATGAAGGAGATAATCCCAATAATTATATAATATTTAATGACGAAGAATGGAGAATTATTGGGTTATTTGATACTACACTTGCAGATGGAAGCTCTGAAAAATTAGTTAAAATAATTAAATCAACTCCACTTGATTATAATAATGATAATGTATTTGATTTAAACAGGGATGGTGTTGATACACAATCATGGAATAGTAGCGTATCAAATAATTGGGCAACTTCTTCATTAAATAATACTTTAAATAATGATTATTTATTTAGTACTGGAACATTTTTGAATAATGGTATTACTACTGAATATAGAAACTTAATTCAAGAAGTTACCTGGAATTTAGGTGGAGTATCTAGTGCAGCAATAGCAGATAGTTTTTATGAACAAGAACATTTAGATATTAGGCCAACTGGTCAACCAGCTAAAATAAATGGAAAAGTAGGATTAATGTATGCTAGTGATTACTTATATGCTGTTTCATCTAATGTGTGTTCAAGAGAGCTCACTTCTAGAGAATATGAAACAGCAGCGTGCCATGAACAAAATTGGTTATTTATTCTAGATGATTATGAAGGAAGTAGTAAGTATGAGTGGTTAATTTCATCTTATGCGTCCCACCATTATCTAGCGTGGAATATAGATAATAAAGGATTTATATATTACAATCACGTAGGTCACTCACAAATAGTTAGGCCAACCGTATATATATCTTCTGATATAATTATTTCAAAAGGAGCTGGTACTAAAGCTAATCCTTTCAAAATAAGTCAATAAGAAAGTTGGAGAAATCTAACTTTAGAAAAATGTTTTAGATTATATAAGTGATAAAAAATAATTTATCAATAGTGCATTTAATGAATTCTTTGCTCCACCATATGAAATTATAAGAACTTTTATAGTTCTTTTTTTATTTTCACGTATTTATAAGTTTAAAATAAAATGTAATAAAAGTATTTATTGACTTTTATAAGTTTAATATTTATTATTATAATAGAGGTGCTTTATGAAAACAAAAGATTTATATGAAAAATCATTAACGGAATTGAATTTATTGAAAGAAGAAGTAATAAAGTTACAAGCGACTTCATTTGATTTAAAAGAAAAATTAGATCAAACAAGTATTTTTAAAATTTCAGATATAAGTAAAATTTTAATTAAATTATTAAAAAACATTACAAATGAAAATTATTATTTTAAAAGTTGTTTCGGTGATGAATATAAAATAAAATATGACATTCATCATAAAGAAGTAGGACATCAAAATGTTTTTAGGTATTACATAATTAAAGAAGGTTATAGATTAAACACTAATAAACCAATTGATAGCTCTTTAGCTTTAACAAAAGATTTTATATTACTTAAATCTATTGAACTTTTATCTGACCCAAAGGAAATAGAAAATATTAATTTAAATAAGTTTTTAAATAAAGAATTTCCAGAAGAAATAAATTTTATAAAAGAATTTATTTCATACTTAATACAATGTAGAATTGATAATGATTTAATAGAAATATCTTTAGAACAATTAGAAAAAATACTAATTAATTATTTAGAAGATAAAGACAAAGTAAAAAAATATATTAAAAAATAAAATATTAGATAGGAGAAAAATATGGAAGTAAATAATAATTTATGTAAATATGCTTTAATGCCAATTGTCAAACAAGTGGGTTGGTATGATGGTTTATGGGAAAAAGAAAGAGAGTATGGAGTTGTAGCTTATGTTGCAATGGAATGTTATTTATTTGAAGAAAATAAAAAATATAAAAAAAATGGTGATTTTGAAATTTCTTATTTAGTATCATTTGCAAAATCAGATCATGATTTTTCAACACCAATCGAACCTAATTATTCATCTTATTATAATTCTGTAAAAGTAAAAAAAATATTTGATACTTTAGAAGAAGCAAAAACATATGAAGAGGAAGAAAATAATAAATTAGTAAAATATTTAGTTAGATGTGAATATGTAACTAAAGAAAAAGCAGAAGAGCTATTTAAAGAATATTATAATAAAACACAAATATTTGTAAAAGAAGCTGAAAAAAGAAGAATTAAACCAAAACAAAAAATTAAAAGACCTTAATTAATTTGCTTTTTATAAAAAATATGATATAATTTATCAGTCAGCAATTTTTGTTGGCGATAATGTGTAAGTTCATTAAATAATTTAATGAATTTTTTTTTACCCATATGTGGTATAATATAAAAGAATAAATAAGGAGAGTTTATGGAAAAAAATCAAAAAATATATACAACAATATTTGTAGATAAAGTAGGTTACTTCGTAAATGAAGCTAATTATATAGAAAACGAAGTTATAAGAATAACCGATGATAAATTAACAAAAAGAAATACAATAGCAAGACCTTTAATAACTTTAAATGATTTAAAAAGAACAGAAGAGTATAATGCAGTAATAAAAACAGTGTATACAGTTTCTTTTAATACAGGAATCATTAAAAATAATCATGAGTACAATTTAATTGAATATGATGAACCTTTAGTATGTAAAGTTAGTAATGGATTTGAAACTTATGCAGAATGTCAACTTTATTGTGATCAAATAAATGCAAATTATTTACCAAGATTAATAGAAGAGTTTAAAGATAATAATTTAGAATTTAATCAAGTATTACATACTAGTAATTTTTTTAATATTAAAAGACTTTTAAAAAGTCACTTAAAGA
Source organism: uncultured Muribaculaceae bacterium (assembly GCA_964369355.1). Lineage (GTDB taxonomy): Bacteria > Bacillota_I > Bacilli_A > RF39 > UBA660 > CAYJEO01. The sequence continues at coordinate 26,078 of CAYJEO010000003.1, forward strand.
ATAAGAAACAGTTATAGCATGAAGATAATGTATATATATTTAATTTTAATAAATGTGATGACTTTTATTATATTTGGAATAGATAAGAAAAATTCGAAAAAGAAAAAATTTAGAATAAGTGAAAATAATTTATTTTTATTATCTCTAATAGGTGGTTCCATAGGAGCACTATTTGGTATGAAATTTTTTAAACATAAAACAAAAAAGAAAAAATTTGCAATTGGTATACCTTTAATTATTTTTATCCAAATAATTATCTTGTTTTTGTAAGTTAAATATGTTAACATATTTGCACAAAGGAAGTGAATTTATGGGAAAACTATTTTACGCTTATACTGATTTAGATGATAAAGATGAATCAAATTATTTTATTAAAAGAGATGATTTAGAGAAATTATGGAATAAAATTTATAAAACAAATATAAATAAAAGTGAAAATGATTTAATTAGATTAGAAATAATAGAATCATTAATAGATTCTGTAGATATCGAGGTAGATGAAATTATAATAGCTGTTGATATTTTGATTTTCTTATTTGAAAATTATCCAAATAACTGTTTGGTTAGAAAAACAGAAATAAAAGTAGAGCAAAAAATATATTTAAAAAAATATTTATAGGAGAGTTTATGCATATAATAGAAGAACCACTAAAAGATTTAACTAATCAACTAAATAGTATAGAAAGTAAATCAGTTTTCTTATTTGCCCAAGTAGGGTGTGGGAAAACTACTTTTTTAAACTATTTAAAAACAAATGATAAAAATAAAATAAATTTAGTTTTAAATATAAATGGAGATTTATATTATGATTTGATAATTAATTTATTAAATGAAGTGAAAAATACTAATTTAGAAGTATATAATAATAACTTTAGTAAATACGAAGACTATTTAAAAAACAATTTTCCTGTGGAAAACGTTTTAAATAATATTATAATAGATATTAAAAATATATTAAAAGTTGAAATAAACTTAGTTATTCAAAATTTTGATCATATATTAAATAATAATATTCCAATTTATTCTAAAATAAATAATTTAAAACACTTCAATAAAGTTATATTAGTAACTTCATTAACAAAAGATCAACTAAAAAAATATGATGTGGTAGAGATTAACTATAGTAATAACCCGTTATATTTTGAAAAAATTTTGTACGCACTAGTTACCGATATAAATAGAAATTTAAAAGCTGGGCAAAATTCTTTTCCTAATCAAAAATTAACTGGAGAAAAATTAAGACATATAAAGGAAATTTCAAATGGAAATATTAATATAATTAAACATATGTTAAAACAAATTCATAATGAATGGCAAGAACAAATACCAGTAGTAGATAAACTAGATATACTAGCACAAGATCAAATAATTAAAAATATTAAAATCAATATGTAAATATTGTTTTTTTATAAATAAAATTAAATATGATATAATAATAATAGGATGTGATAGAATGTATGATACGATAATTATAGGAGCAGGTACTGCTGGATTAACAGCTAGTATATACGCTTTAAGAATGGGCATGAAAGTACTAATGTTAGAAAAAAGTACTTATGGTGGCCAAATAATTAATTCAAGTGAAGTGGAAAATTTTCCTGGATTTAAAAGTATAGATGGATTTGAATTTTCAACTAAATTATATGAACAAGCTAAAGCGCTAGGTTTAGAAATAAAATTTAATGAAGTAGTTAATATTGAAGATGGTAATATAAAAAAAGTAATTACTAAAAATGAAATTATTGAAACAAAAACTATCATATTAGCGACAGGTCTTCAAAAAAGAAAATTGGGTTTAGAAAATGAAGATAAATTAACGGGTAAAGGTATTTCATATTGTGCAACTTGTGATGGATATTTTTATAAAGAAAAAATTGTTGCTATGGTAGGTGGTGGAAACACTGCGTTAGAAGAAGTTTTATATTTATCTAATTACTGTACTAAAGTATATTTAATAAATAGAAGTGGGTCTTTTAGAGCAGATCAATCTTTAGTAGAAAGAGTATTAGAAAAAGAAAATGTAGAAATATTATACGATAGCCAAGTAACTAAAATAGTAGGTGAAGAAAAGCTAGAATCTATTTTAGTAAACGATAAAGAATTTAAAATTGATGGTTTATTTATAGCTATTGGGCAAATACCTCAAAATGAAATATTTAAGGATTTGATTAATTTAAATGAATATGGATATATTAAAGCTTTAGAAGATTGTAAAACAAATATAGATGGTATATATGTAGCAGGAGATTGTAGAACTAAAAAGGTAAGACAATTAGTAACAGCCGCATCTGATGGTGCAGTAGCAGCAATAGAAGCATTTGAATATATAAAATAAAAGTTGTATTTCTACAACTTTTTATATTCGTCTAATTTAAATCCGATTAAAATAAAATCATCACTAATTAATAATGGCCTTTTAACTAACATACCATCAGTCGCTAATATTTTTAATTTTTCTTCTATACTCATATTAGGTAATTTATCTTTTAGTTTTAACTCTTTGTATTTTAAACCACTTGTATTAAATAATTTTTTAATATCAATATTATAAATATTGATCCATGATTTTAATTCATCATAAGTCGGATTATTTAACACAATATTTCTATTTTCAATCTTTATATTTTTTTCTTCTAAATATTTTAATGCATTTTTACAAGTTGAACATTTTGGATAATTTATAAATAACATTTTACCACTCCTTTCAATTATTATAACAAATTTAAAGGAATTTTATTTAAAAAACAACAAAAATATGTTATAATTGTATAACAAAAAGGAGTGAATTTATGACTAATAAAGATTTAGCAAATTTAATATTTCCAAATATTAATAAAACAATAAAAGACTATGAAGAAATGTATCCTAAAAGAGAATTAGAAAAAAATGCAAAAGTAACTCGTTTTGCCCCATCTCCAACAGGATATATTCATATAGGTGGAATATATCAAGCAATTACAAACTATGTATATGCAAATAAAAATAATGGTGTATTTATGCTTAGAATAGAAGATACAGATTCTGCTCGCGAAGTAAGTGATGCAACTGATTTAATTATTAAAACATTAAATGACTATAATTTAATTCCATCAGAATCAGAATACAAGGGTGAAATAAAAGGTAATTATGGGCCATATTATCAAAGTAATAGAAAAGAAATATATCATGCCTTTGTAAAACATTTAATTGAAAAAGGTTTAGCTTATCCTTGTTTTTGTACAAAAGAAGAATTAGATGAAATGAGAACAGAACAAGAAGGTAAAAAACTTAGAATTGGTTATTACAAAGAACATGCTAGATGTAGAAATTTAACACCAGCAGAAGCTATAGAAAAAATTAATGAGGGAATACCTTATGGAATTCGTTTTAGATCAAATGGAGATTTTAATAATAAAGTTTTAATTAAAGATTTAATTAAAGGTACTGTTGAATTACCGCAAAATGATCAAGATGTAATTATAATGAAAGGTGATAATAAATTACCGACATATCACTTTGCTCATGTTGTTGATGATACTTTAATGCGTACAACTGATGTTATCAGAGGAGAAGAATGGTTACCATCTGCTCCAATACATGTTGATTTATTTAATTCTTTTGGATTTGATGTTCCAGCTTATATTCATACACCATTAATCATGAAAAAAGATGGTGATAAGGCTAGAAAAATTAGTAAAAGAAAAGATCCAGAAGCTTCAATGTCTTATTATTCAGAAAAAGGTTATCCAGTGTTAGCTGTAATTGAATCATTAATGACTATAATTAATTCAAATTATGAATCATGGCATACTGCTAATCCTACTTTACCATTTACTGATTTTGATTTTAAACCGAATAAAATGTCTTCATCAGGTTCATTTTATAGTTTAGAAAAACTAGATAATATTTCTAAAAATTATTTATCTAAACTAAAAGCAGAAGAAGTATATGATTTAGTAGAAAAATGGGCTAAAGAATATGACAATAAATTTTATGAATTAATTTCTAAATATAAAGAATACACAATTAAAATATTTAATATTGAAAGAGAACAAAAAAAGCCTAGAAAAGACTTTGCTTGTTACTCTGAAATTGAATCTCAAATTTGGTATATGTTTGATGAATTATTTGATGATTATAATAATTATGAATTCCAAACTATAACTGATATAGAAGAAATTAAGAAAATCGCAGAATATTACTTAAATAATTTATATAATAAAGAAGATGATAAAGAAACTTGGTTTAACAAAATGAAAGAATTATCTTCTAACTTTGGTTATGCATCAGAAGTAAAAGCTTATAAAGAAAATCCTGAAAATTTTAAAGGACATGTAGGTGATGTATCTACTGCCTTAAGAGTTTTAATTACTAAAAGAAGTATGACACCAGATTTATATGAAATTATGAATTTATTAGGTAAAGAAAGAATGTTAGATAGAGTTAATAAATTAGACTAATAATTAGTCTTTTTTATTTGCTATTTATCACCTAATATGTTAATATACTTAGCACAAAGGGGTGTTTGAATGAAAAATTATTACTCAAATTTATTAATTGAAGTAAATAATAAGTATAAAGACTATTTAGATTTACCATATAATTTTACATTTGGAACAGAAATAGAATTTGATAACTTATCGATAGGGGATGCAAAAAAAGCAATTGAAAATAAGTCAATAAATAGCTGGAATATTGAAGTAGATTGGTCGGTAACTAAAAATGATATAGGTGGAGAACTAGTAAGTGAAAAACTAAGAAATAAAAAACAAGATTATAAAAAATTAAAAAAAGCTTGTCAAATTTTAAAGAAAAATAGAGCAACAGCAAATGAAAGTACGGCTGCACACATCCATATTGGAGCACATATTTTTGGAAAAGATGTTGTTTATTTTAAACGATTATTAAAAATGTGGATAACATTTGAAAATGTAATATATAGATATGCTAGATGTGAAAG
>CAYJEO010000003.1:31116-53723 GCA_964369355.1 uncultured Muribaculaceae bacterium
GTATAAACTTATTAAATCTAGATATATTTACAGGAATTAAGACAGAAGAATATAATAGTGAAGAAATATATACAACAGAAGGTTTAATTGAACTATTAGAAAATAATTGTGAAGATATAGAAAAATTCGAAAATAAAGAATCTTATATGAACACAATAGAATTTACAGTATTTAATGGAACATTAAATGAAAAAATATGGCAAGAAAATATTAATTTTATTGGGCAATTATGTAACTATGTAATGTCAGATAATTATAATGATGAATTAATTGATTACATGTATAATTTAGTAGATAATAATCATTTTAAAAACTACAGTGAAGGTGATTCGTACATACTTTCAGAACTTATTTATTCTAATAATACAGATAAAGAAGTCTTTTTAAATAGATGCAATAAAGATGCAAATGTAAAACAAATGCAAACTTTGACAAAAACTATATAAAATGTTATAATTATGCAGTTAAAAAGACGAAATAGTAAGGTGATAATATGAAAATAACGTCAGTAGATTTAGTAATGAGTGCCGTAAGACGTAGTCAATATCCAACAGATAACAAACCAGAATACTTATTAGTAGGTAGATCAAATGTAGGAAAAAGTAGTTTTATTAATTCATTAATTAATAGAAAAAACTATGCAAGAACAAGTTCTATGCCAGGTAAAACACAAACAATTAACTTTTACCATGTAAATAATGAATTTTATTTAGTTGATGCACCAGGATATGGGTATGCAGCTTTATCAAAAGCAAAACAAAAAAAATTCGGATTAATGATGGAAGATTATTTAACAAATAGAGATAACTTAAAGCAAGTATTTATGTTAATAGACTTTAGACATAGACCAACAAACGATGACATTATAATGTATAATTTCTTAAAATATCATAAATTACCTGTAACAATTGTTGCAACAAAATGTGATAAAGTAGGAATTACTTTACATCAAAAACAAAGATCTTTAATTTTACAAGATTTAGATTTAGTTGTAGGAGATGACTTTGTAGTATTTTCAAATATTACTAAAGAAGGTAAAGCAGATATTCACGCTAAAATATCTAGAACATTATAATCAAAAAAATGTAAATTACATAAAATAATTTAGGTGATTTAATTGAAGATAGAACAATGTGATGATTTTAAAACGATTGTATATGTAAAAAATTCTTTTGTTGATTTTGAAGATAAAGAATTAATAGAAGAGTATTTTATAGATTTATTTTCTAAATTAAGACAATATTATAATATGGAAATAAAAGGATATTACAATATAAAAATATATGTAGATACTTATTATGGAAGTGTGTTTGAAATAATAAAAGAAGAAATAGAATATTTTGAATATTCTGACACAGTAGATATGAGAGCATCAATACCGATTAAAAGTGATTTTTTATATAAAACAGAAGACTTTTATTGGATAAACAAAGAATTAAAAAACAAAATAACTTTATACAAAGACAAAGAAAATTTATATATAAGTTTAAATGAATTAGTAAATAATAATGTATTTGCACTTATTTTAGAAAATACAAACTTAATATATAAAAATATAAATAAAAATAAATTGATAAAAATGTATTAATTACATTTTTATTTTGTTAAAATATGTTATAATACAAAAAAAAGAGGTGGAAGTATGAAAAAACCAGTAGTAGCATTAGTAGGTAGACCAAATGTAGGTAAATCAACTTTATTTAATAAAATAGCAGGAAGAAAAATATCTATTATCGAAGATACGCCAGGAGTAACACGTGATAGAGTATATGCAACAGTAAACTTTAATAACTATTCATACCATTTAATAGATACAGGTGGAATCGATATAGGACAAGGAGATTTTAATAAAGATATTAAAACTCAAGTTGAACTAGCGATAGATGAAGCAGATAAAGTTATTTTTGTTGTGGATGGAAAAGAAGGATTAACATCAAACGATTATGTTGTAAGAGATATGTTAATTAAAAGTAATAAAGAAATAATATTAGCAGTAAATAAATCAGATACAAAATTAGCACAAGAAAACTTTTATGATTTTTATGAATTAGGATTTTCAAATTTAATTCAAGTATCAGGAGAACAAAATACAGGTATTTATGATCTTCAAGAAGAAATAACAAAAGATTTTTCTGAATTAGAAGAAATAGAATACGGAAGTGACTGTATTAAGTTTTCTGTAATAGGAAGACCAAATGTTGGAAAATCATGTTTAGTAAATGCTATCTTAAATGAAGAAAGAGCAATTGTTTCTGATGTAGCAGGAACAACACGTGATTCAGTAGATACAACGTTTAACTACCATAATGAAGAATTTATCGTAATTGATACAGCCGGAATGAGAAAAAAAGGTAAAGTATATGAAAGTATTGAAAAATATAGTGTTTTAAGAGCTTTAAAAGCTATAGATAGATCTGATGTATGTTTATTAGTTATTAATGCACAAGAAGGAATTATTGAACACGATAAACATATTGCTTCATATGCATTAGAAGCAGGTAAAGGTATAATTATAGTTGTAAATAAATGGGATGTAATCGAAAACAAAGATGAGGAAATGAAATACTGGAATAAATTAATTAGAGCAGAATTTCAATTTATCCCATATGCTCCTATAGTATTCTTATCAGCATTAACAAAAAGAAGAATTCATACTTTAATGCCACAAATATTAAAAGTAAATGAAAACTGTAAAAAAGAATTTAAAACAAGTATATTAAATGATGTAATTAATGATGCTTACGCACTTAATTTACCACCTTCTTATAAAGGTAAAAGATTAAAAATATATTTCTCTAAACAAGTAAGAAATTGTCCACCAACTTTTGACATATCAGTAAACTCAAAAGGATTAATACATTTTTCTTATCATAGATATTTAGAAAATAAAATAAGAGAATCTTTTGATTTAGAAGGAACACCAATTGTAATTAATTTTAAAAATAAAGGTGAAGAATAAGATAAACTTTCTACTGTAATAACATATATTATGGTAGGAGGTTTTTTTATGTTTAAATTCACAGATAACTTTTTTAATAATATAGAGAAAAAAACAAATGTTGATAAAAAAACAATATTAGATCTTGCCTCTAAATTACAACAAAATGACTTGAAAAATGAAAAAACATTAAGAGAGGTAATTAAAGAATTAGGTAATATTACAGGTAAAGAAATATCAAAAGAAAAAGAAGAAAAAATAATTAATGCCGTAGTAAATGATAAAGTTCCTAAAAATATCGACAAATTACTATAAAAAAAATAATCTTTATGTTATACTTATATTGGTGATAATATGAAAAATAATTTAAAATTAATTTTAACTTTAATAGCAGCAGCAGTTGCATTCTTTACAATTTACTATGTAACAGAACAGGATGAAACTAAATACACCGAAGATGAAATAAAATTTATAGAAGACTATAGTCATGTAGACTTACCTGAAGATAATAATGCGGTATATGCAACTTATGAAGAAATGTTTGATGTTTTTGATAACAAAGAATCAGCAATATTTTATTTAGGTGCAACAGATTGTCCTTGGTGTGCACATGCGCTACCTTCTTTTGTAGACGCAATAACAGAATATAGTGGTATAGAATTTTTATACATGCCAATTAGAGCTGATAGAAACGAATTATCATTAGTAGATGGTGAAATTGTTACAGTAAATCACGGTTTAGAAGAATATAATACTTTAGTAGAATACTTATACGACTACTTACCTAGTTATGGTGGTTTAGAAGATGATACTATTAAAAGAATATATATGCCAACTTTTGTATTTATTAAAGATGGTGTTGTAGAGTATTTACATATGAGTACAGTTCCATCACATAATGATTCAACTAAAGACTTAACAGAAGAACAATATGAAGAATTAAAAAGTATCTTTTTAGAAAAAGTAGAAACAACTTTTCCTCAAATGTGTGATACTGCTTGTTAAAAGAATCAAATGATTCTTTTTTTTGTTCTATCAAGTAATTAATAACATATATTTTAATGAAATAAGAAAGTAGGTAAAAATGGAAAAAATAGATATTATTAAAAGTATTACTGAAAGAACAGGTGGGGATATATACTTAGGAGTAGTAGGAGCAGTAAGGACAGGAAAATCAACTTTTATTAAAAAAGTAATTGAAAACCTAGTAGTTCCTAATATAGAAGATGAGTATGAGAAAAAAAGATGTTTAGATGAAATACCACAATCAGCTCAAGGTAAAATGATTATGACAACTGAACCTAAATTTGTACCATCTAATGCAGCTAAAATAGAAATAGAAGAATTTAGTGCTAATATTAGACTAGTAGATTGTGTAGGTTATATAATACCTGGTTCAAAAGGATATGAAGATGAATCAGGTCCTAGAATGGTAAAAACACCTTGGTATGATGAAGAAATACCTTTTGTAGAAGCTGCAGAAATAGGAACAGAAAAAGTAATAAAAGATCATTCATCAATTGGAATAGTTATTACAACAGACGGTTCGATTGGAGAATTAGAGCGTCATAACTATGAGGAAGCAGAAAATAGAGTTATTAGTGAATTAAAAGAAATAGGAAAACCATTTATAGTTATATTAAATACAACACATCCTATGCTACCGGAAACCGATAGGTTATGTGAAAAATTAAAAATGACACATGATGTACCAGTACTTGCTATGTCAATTGAAAACTTAACAGAAAGAGATATATATACTATATTAAAAGAAGCATTATATGAATTTCCAGTAGTCGAAGTAAATGTTAACATGCCAGAATGGATTGCATGTCTAGATTCATCTAATTGGCTTAAAAAAGTATATATAAATAAAATAAAAGATAGTGTTATAGAAGTAGATAAACTAAGAGATGTAGAAGATATTATGTCATATTTTAATGAATGTGAATATATATCTAAATCATATTTATCTAATGTAGATACGTCAACTGGAGTTATCACCATTAACCTAGAAGCACCGTCTCATTTATTTAATGTTGTTTTAAAAGACATAATTGGGGTAGATATAACTAGTAAAGCTTCTTTATTAAATTTATTCCAAGATTATAATGAAGCAAAATGTGAATATGATAATATCAAAGATGCTTTAAAAATGGTAAAAGCAACAGGATATGGTGTTGCTAGTCCATCTTTAAAAGATATGAAATTAGATACACCAGAAATAATCAAACAAGGAAGTAGATATGGTGTTAAATTAAAAGCAGTAGCTCCTTCTATCCATATGATTAGAGTAGATGTTGAATCAACATTTGAACCTATCATAGGATCTGAGATACAAAGTAAAGAATTAATAAATTATTTAATGAAAGATTATGATACAGATGCTTATTCAATTTGGAAATCTGAAATATTTGGAAGAAGTTTAGATATTATAGTAAAAGAAGGAATTCAAGCTAAACTATCATTAATGCCTGATGTTATAAGAGTAAAACTACAGTCAACATTATGTAAACTTGTCAATAAGGGTTCTAGCAATTTATTTGCTATAGTATTATAAGGATAACTTTAGTTATTCTTTTAAATTATGAAAACATATATAAGTAAATATAAAATAAAAACTAAAAAAAATGTTGATATTAAAATAGCTCATATTTCAGATATACATTATGATGAATATTATAATTTAAAAAGATTTGATTTAATATATAAAGATTTATTAAAAATAAAACCAAATTATATTTGTATAACAGGTGATTTAGTAGATAATAATTTAGAAACACATAAAGATAAAATTAAAAATTTATATGATTTTTTTGAAAAATTAGGTACTATATGTGTAGTATTAATAACTTTAGGTAATCATGATTTAGAAACTATTATTGAGGGTAGTAGAGCATATGAATATCCTTTTAAATTTGTAAAAGAATTAAAAAAATTAAAAAATGTAAAGTTATTAGAAAATGATTTATATATAGATAAAAATATTAATTTTGTTGGGTACAATCCAGTTTATAAATATTACACTAAGTTAGAACTAGATTTTAGTTTATTTGAAAATAAGTTTAATATTAAGAAATTTAAATTAAGTAAAAATGCATATAATATATTATTAACTCATACAACAGTAGGGTTACTTGCTTTTGAAAATAATATAATAGATAATTTTGATCTTATTTTATCAGGGCATACACATGGAGGTATGCTTCCTTCTTGGTTATTTGGCAATCGGGGATTAATTTCACCTTCTAAACTAATATTTCCACACAACATGAGAGGACATAAAAAGGTTAGAGATACAGATATTATAATTTGTAGTGGAATATATAAATTACCTAAAACTTCTAAATTACAAAAGTTTAATAATTTATATGCTATGGATATTAATGAAATAATTATAAATAAAAAAAGATGAGAAAATCATCTTTTTATGTATGTTAAAATTTTTTCGATATCTTTTTTAATATTATTACTATTTAATATTTCTTTCCCAATAATATTAAATTCAGATTTTTCATCTACCAAAAACGAATGATTATTTAATATATGATTAGGTATTTTATTTTTAATGTAATCATAATTACAAAGTATTTCTTTTGCTAGTACTAAATCTGCTTTTCTATTTAATTGATCTAAGAATAAAACATTTCTTAAAAAATATCTAAGCATAATATTTTCTAAATCTAATTCTTTTTCATAAATAAAATTAAGTTTTTTTAAAGACATTGTATTTTTATAATTATTTTGTTGATATAGCAATTGCAATAAGAGTGTAGATATATCTACATTCTTATTAAATGTAAAAAAAGAAGCGTTATTATTAGGTAATTCTATTTTTAATTCTTTTTTAGATAGTTTATTAAGTTCACTATTTGTAGTTAAATTGATAAAATCACTTTTTTTATATAATTTAGTTAATACTAAATTAATATCTATATAGATATTAGTAGTTATATGTTTATTGATGAAACTAGATTCAAAAATTATTAGATTTTTTGTTTTCTTAATGAAGTTATTTGATATATAATCTATATTATTTGAAGTTGAATAAGCTTTATTAGCTATGTTTTTAGCAACATTAGTCGCCGATTTAATGCTTAAATCATGTTTAAATACACCAATATCTAAATCAGAAAAATTAGTGAATTTCCCATATTTTTTATAAAATGGATACGAACCATAAACGAAAAAATCTTCTCTGTTTTTAGATAAATTGCAAAGTATATGATTATATAAAAAATCTTGTATTAAAAATTCTAAATTTATTTTTGATTTTAAAGAAACTTCATTAATTATCTCATTAAATTGTTTTGAATTAACAAAATCTGGATTATGATTAGTAGTGGTTCCTAATAATTGTGGTGTATAGTTTATATTTTCAGCAGACATATTTATATGTTTTTCACTATCTAAATTAAAGGTATGGGTATGACCATGATAATTAATAATATCTTTTTTTACAAACTCAGTATAAATTAAATGTTCATTTAATTCTTTTGATTCTAAAATAGGGTGATGGGATAATAACTTATTCATAGCTATTACAGAATTAGTAAAAACACCAGAAAATCCCATATTGTAAAATCTATTAACTATTTTTTTATCATCATGATTTCCTAATAATAAATATTTATGTCCATTTAATTTACTTAATATATCTTTTATTTCATTAGTTTTGAAAGAAAAGTCTCCTAAAAATATAACTACATCATTATTTGTAATTGTTCTATTGTGATATTCAATCATATAGTTATGCATATCTATAACACTATTAAAATTAGTTCTTTCGTAATTTATTATATTTTTATGAAAAAAATGATGATCACTAATAACAAAAATTTTACTATTAGGATGATTATATGAAAGTAAATTATCAATGTTTTTTATTTTCTCATTATTCATATTATTCCACTGCCTTTTAATTGCCATACTATATCAAAAAAAAGTAAAAAAAGCAAATTTAATGATAAAATAAAATTATAAAAATTTATTGAAAATACTTGCAAAACAATAGAAAAAGTGATATTCTTAGAATGTAAGCAACATAGGAAAAGCTTATATATTAAAAATATGGAGGTTTAAAATTATGACAAAAACAGATTTAGTAAATTACATGGCTGAAGAAACTGGATTAACAAAAGCTGATGCTGCAAGAGCATTAGAAGCTGTTATGACTGGTGTAGTAAAAGGATTAAAAGAAGAAGGTAAAGTAACATTAACTGGATTCGTAACTTTTACAGCTAAACAAAAAGAAGCAAAAGAAGGGCGTAACCCAAGAACTGGTGAAACTGTAAAAATCCCAGCTAGAGTTGCAGCTACTATTAAAGCAGGTTCTAAATTAAAAGATGCTTTAAACTAAGACTATTTTAGTCTTTTTTTATTAGGAGGTATATATGTTTGATAAAGCATTAGAAATATTAAATATTATAGAAGAAAATCATTTTGAAGCTTATATAATAGGAGGATTTTCAAGGGATTTATATTTAGGTATAAATAGTAATGATATAGATATTTGTACATCAGCAACTAAAGACGATTTGGAAAAATTATTTTTAATAAAACATTATAATGCTTATGGTGTAACAATAATTTCATATGATGATAGCTTATTTGAAATAACAACATTTAGAGAAGAGTCTGATTATATGAACTGTAGAATACCTACTAAAATAAAGTTTATTAAATCACTTGAAAAAGATTTAGAAAGAAGAGACTTTACTATTAATACTTTATGCATAGATAAAACAGGGAATTATATTGATATATTAAATGCAATGGACGATATTGATAAAAAAATAATAAAAGTAGTAGGTAATACTTTTTTTAAAATAGAAGAGGATGCATTAAGAATATTAAGAGCAATTCGTTTTGCAACTACATTAAACTTCAAACTAGATAATGAATTAATAAAAGCAATAAGTATATATAAAGATAATATAAATAAGTTATCTAAAAATAAAATAAAAGAAGAAATAAATAAAATATTAAATAGTAATAATAAAGAATTAGGAATTAAATTATTAAAAGAATTTGATTTAGAGCAATATTTATATTTAAAATAAAGTCAGTAATTGACTTTTTTTATATGTGGTGGTAATATATTCAAGCAAGGAAGTGTAGTATGACAAACGAAGAAAAAAACGAATATTTACTATTTTTATATGAAAGAAAAGATAAAACAAATAAAGAATTATATAGCCTAAATGCTAAAAGAAATGAATTAGTATATAATTATGAAAATAATAAGAAAAACAGTAAAAATAGATTAAATATATTTACAACATCTGCTATATTAGCAGCAATTCCAACTGTGTTAATAAAAGATAAAGTTATAGGTGTTTCAATAGGTATTGGAGTATTATCTATATATAATTTGACACTTGGAATTAAAAATGTAGTTGATGAGAAACTAGATTCTAATGATTTATGTAAAGAAGTAGATGAACAACTAGAAGGTTATAAAAAAGAACTAGAAGCAATCGAGATTTTAATGATATATATAAAAACTAATTTTATAACTATTGAAGAAATAGATTTTATTAATGAAAATATGATTCATTTAAAAAATAGATATTATAGAGTATTAGTGAATCAAATCAATTCAAAAAAATATAAAAAAGAATTTTTAAAAGCATAATATTATTATGCTTTTATTTGACTATTAAACTAATAAATAATATAATAATATTACTTGAGGTGAAATTATGAACGAAATTAATGGTATAGAAAAAGATTTTTTAATAAAAAGAAAAGAACTTTTAGAACAAAAATTTGAGGAAAATCAAAATAAAGAATACTTAGATAGAGTAAATACTTTAAAAGATCACTACAATGGTATGGCGATTATATTAAATGTTTTAAGTATTTTAGGAGTAGCATTAACAACTATAGTATCACTTATTGCAAGTGCACCAGTTATTGTTACAGGGATATTAATATCTGTTATATTAATGTACACAGCTAAACTTAATGTTAATATCTTTAAAGATAAAAAAGAATCAACAGATAAATTAATTAATGAACATTTTGAAAAATTAAAAAACAGAGAAGAAATAGTAGGGGAATTAGATTTTATATTAGATTTAATAAATATTTCTGATAATAAGATAAAATTGACTGATGAAGTTATAAGTGAAATTACTAGACATGCTTATAAATATAAAATCAAAGAATATACTAAAATAGTATTAGATATGAAAAAACAATTTGATTCTACCATTGAATATCAAAACGAATTTCCTGCTGATGAAAACATAATAATAATAAAAAAAGTATTAGATAGACAAAACTAATACTTTTTCTTTTACTTTTTTCTAAATTTAGTTTATAATATGCAGTAAGAAAGAGGTGTACTTATGAAAAGTAGAATAACAGATCTCTTAAAACAAAAAGAAATGAAAATACCATCTTTATTATTTTATAATTTAAAAAAATTAAATATTGATCATAAAGAGTTAGTCGTATTAATTTATTTTTTAAATAGTAAAAGTATGTTTAATCCAAAAGAAGTAGGAGAAATACTTAATTTTTCGATGCCTGAAATATTAGAACTAGTTAGTAATTTAAAAGATAAAAAATTAATTAGTTTAGAATTAAAAACTATTGAAGGTAAAAGAGAAGAACATATTAATTTAGATTATTTATATAATGCTTTAGCAATGGTTATTGTATCAGAAGAAGTAGAAGAAGAAGAATCTAATATCTTTACTTTATTTGAAAGTGAATTTGGGCGTACTTTATCGCCTTCTGAATATCAAATAATTAATGGATGGATAGATATGAACTATACGGAAGAAATGATTGAAAAATCATTGAAAGAAGCTGTATATAATGGTGTTAATAATTTAAGATATATTGATAAAATACTTTATGAATGGAATAAAAAAAATAAAGTGATTACAATAAAACAACCTAAAGTAGTTGAAGAAAAAGTTGATTTAGTTGATAAAGACATTATGGAATATGATTGGTTAAATGAAGATTGATTTTATAGTAAATACTTTAGATCAAATTATACCATCACCTAAAGGAGAATTAAATTATAATAAAGATTATGAATTTTTAATTGCTGTTATGTTAAGTGCTCAGACAACAGATAAAAGAGTAAATATGGTAACTAAAAATTTATTTGATAAATATGATGATTTATTAAGTTTAAGCGAAGCTTCTATTAGTGATATAGAACAAATTATTAAATCTCTAGGAACATTTAGAAAAAAAGCTATAAACGTCAAAACCATAGCACAAAAATTATTACCTTATAATAAAGTAATAAATGATAGAACATTTTTGGAAAGTTTACCAGGTGTTGGAAGAAAAACAACTAATGTAGTATTAGCAGAGTTATATGATGTTCCTTGTATAGCGGTAGATACTCATGTTGCTCGTGTAAGTATACGATTAGGTTTAGCTAGAAAAAATGATTCTGTTAATGTTATAGAACAAAAATTAACTAAAAAATTAAAAAAATATAATTTAAATAGATTACATCATCAAATATTATTATTTGGAAGATATCATTGTAAAGCTATCAACCCAGAATGTAGTAATTGTAAATTTATAAATATATGCAAGAAAAAAAGTTAGGATTCCTAACTTTCTTTTATTTCTATTTCTCTAGTTAAAGTTTCAGTTACATCGCCATAAGTAACAATATATGTAATAGTATACTTATCAGCAGTGGTTGTATCAATTGGTATACTAGTTAATGAACCAGTTTGACCATCGGAATGTCTTTTAATTGAAGTTTTAATTGTAATACCATTTTCAACTTTTACTAAATTTTCTAATACAATAACACTTGGAGTAGGTTCTTCATAATCGTCACCAACAACAAGGTGAATATTTTTATTGCCGTTTAATTCAATTGAAACAACTGAATCTAATCCAACTGGTGTATACGTTAATGTAGTACCAGATGATTCATTAGCTGTAAATATTGTATAAGATGACTTAATAACAAATGTAACAGCTTTATTAGTAGTTGGATTATAAGTAAACGTAGTATCTGCAGTTTCACCAATATAAGTTAAATTGCCTGTACTATCTTGTGTGTATACTTTATAAACAATACTACCCATAACTGTATCATTATAAGATTGTCTTGAAGCAAGTGCGGAAGCTAAGTAACCTGGATCAGTTCCAGTCCACATAGACTCGTAAATTGGAGTTAAGTATTCCATATTAATTGAATTTGGAGTTGCAATACCATTCCAACTTACTGTTATTTTATTTCCTTCTAAAGAAGCATCTAGAGTTGTAACATTTTCTAATTGTGAATATCTATCTGAAACTTCAGTAGGTTCTGTACCTTTAATGAATAATTCAGTTATTAACATACTTTCTGGAGTATAAGGACTTGGTAATTTTGCATCTGGGAAAGTTTCATTTTCAACTGTTACAGATACAACAGAACTTGGTTGTGTAAATCCAGAATTATCTTTAAATATACCTAAAGCTATTGCTTGGTGTAATTTATTTTGTTGTGAGTTACCAAATATAGTAATATAATTTGGATCAATTTTATCATATCCATACCATAATCCAATAGAGTAGTCAGTATTTGTACTACCAACCCATAAATCATTTACAGCATTATTTGGTAAGTTATATTTATCAAATGTATCTTGATCAAAGTTTGTAGTACCAGATTTAGCACCATAATCTATTCCGTGAACGTTTGCATATCTACTTAATGTATAATCGGCAGTTTCTGATAAAATATCTGCTGTCATATATGCAGTAGCATCACTCATAGCTCTTGTTTTTTGTGATTTTTGCTCGAATACTTCTTCAGTTTCTCTAAATACAACTTTAGTATAACTGTAAGGTTCTGTGTAATATCCACCATTTCCAAATGCAGCATAAGCAGCAGCTAGATCAAGTGGTGATTGTCCATTATATCCACCAATAGAGTGGGCTTCATGAACAAATCCATTTGTTGATTCTGGTGTTAAACCTAAACCAACTGCAAAATTGTAAATACTATTATTATCAACTGATTGGAAAGTTTTTAAAGCAGGAATATTTCTTGATTCAATTAACGCTACTCTAGTAGTCATTAATCCTTTAAATTTCCCATCGAAGTTATTAATAGAAGGACCATTTGTGTATTCATATGGTTCATCTGCAATTAATGTATATGTACTAGCGCCATTAAATTCGAAAGCTGGAGCATAGTCATATATTGGTTTTGCAGTAGAACCTATTTGTTTATTAATATCTGTAGCATAGTTATATACATTACTACTACCAGCACGTTCTCCTAATGTACGCCCGTTACCAATAGCGGTAATAGCACCAGTGTTTGTATCAATAACTGCAACACCTGCTTGAACAACTTCATTTTCCCAAGCATATGATGCATATACCCATTCAACATGTTCTTGTTGAGTTCTATCCATTGTTGTATAAATTTCTAATGGAGTAGTGTAAGGATTAACTCCTAAGTCTTCTTCAACTTCAGCAACAACTGTATCAATAAAACCAGCGTAAGCTTGAGTTTCAGCAGATTTTGTTGTTAATAAAGAGGTAACAGGAATAGCGTCAGCTGCAGCTCTTTGCTCTGCAGTAATATATCCGTGACGTTCCATTAAGTATAAAACTGTAGATTGTCTTTCTTCAGCACCTTCTGGATTTGTATAAGGATTGTATGCATTAGGAGCTTGGAATAAACCTGCTATTAATGCTGCTTCTGCTAAATTTAAGTCAGAGGCAGATTTACCGAAGTAAGTAATACTTGCTTGTTCAACACCATAAGCACCAGCACCCATATAATATGAATTTACATAAAATTCAATAATTTCTTCTTTTGTATAATTTTCTTCTATTTGAAATATTGCAATATATATATCTTGAAATTTACGTTTAATACCTTCAATACCAGTATCAATACTAGTAGTAAAGTTGTTTTTAGAAACTTGCATCGTTAAAGTAGAAGCTCCACCAGCATCAACACCTAATGCTTGATATATAGAAGCTATTGCGAAACGAGGTAAGTCAAATCCATTATGTTGGAAAAATCTTGAATCTTCTGTTGCTACTATAGCATCAATTAATACTTGTGAAATTTGGTCATATTCAATTTTTTCTCTTTTTTCTGTTCCTAATTTAGTTATTATATTACCTTGATTATCATATAAAATTGTTGATTCTTGAGCATAAAGTTTTTCAGGATCAAAATCTGGTGTATCTTGAATAATTGTGTAGATAAACCAAGCAGCTCCAATCATTACAACAATAATAATTAATAAAATAAATAATAATAAGAATTTAAAGAATGTTTTAAGTTTACTTTTTTTCTTCTTTTTATCTTTTTTTGTTTTTTTACTATTAGCTTTTTTGTTATTATTTTTTACTTTTAAAGTAGTATTGCCTTTAGTTTCTTTTTTAGTATGATTCATTTTACCACCACTTTTATTCTTCTTATTTAATTTAGATTTTATTAATTCAATTAACTTCTTATGATAAGTAATTAATAAAATAATAAATATTGTTATAAAAGAGTATAATGCTCCAATTGCAAATATACCTGCTATAAATATTAATATAGCTAAAACAACAATAATTACATCTTGTTTATTATTAATGCAAAATGTTTTAAATTTATTAAAATTATTTTTAATTTTTTTTCCTGTCTTGTTCATTGTTTTCTTTATGTTTTTAGAAAACTTAGAAAAATTTTCTTTCACTTTTTTCACTTTAATTCCTCCTTGAAATAAAAATCAACTGCTGATAGATAATCTAATTGTGGATTAAATCCTTCTTTTATTAAAATTCCTTCTTGTATAAAGTATTCTAATGGTATTGATTTTTTATTTGTTTTTAAATATTCTTTTAATTTTTTAGTTTTTAAAATAAATGTTTGATTTACTTTAGTAAACGCAACGATAATAAATGAAATACCACCATGTTCATCAATTTTGTCTAAATGAGCAATTTGATGAGCATGTATATTATTTAAAGGAAAATATTGTTCTTTAGTTTCTTTTGCTTCAAAATCAATATAATTACCCTTATAAATTCCATTGTAATCAGTAGTTGAAGGTGTATTAAAATAAGCTTCTTTGATAGTCGGTTTATTTACATATTCAACTTTTGATATAGTTATTGGGACAGGCTTTTTATGTATAATTGCCTTATTTATATTCATATAATATATATTAGACGCATTAATAGCATCTTCTAGTTTCATTCCTCTGTTGCCGTGTGATATATTACTTTTAAATGCTTTTTTGATTCCATTTGGATAGTTCATCTTATCACCTTATAAAATTATACTACATATTCAATATTTTTTCCACTTTTAATATAATAATTTTGAAAAAATATTCTAGTTTTGTCGAATCACAACATTTGTAAATTTTAATGTGTTAAAGTTTAGTTGGTGATAGAATGAATAAAAATAATATCGAAAATGTCTTTAAAAATATGATAGAAGATATTGAGTATAGTAAAGTTGCTGTGTGTTTTTCTAGTAGAACTAATTTAGATTAAATTAGTTTTATTTTGCAAAAATATATTTTTTTGTTATAATAGTTAAGCATCTTTTGAATAAGTATTAGTACATTGACAAAACCACATTTTTTTGAGAAAATATTTACAGGATAAAAGAGGTGAATATTATGTATCAGGAAAAAATAAATTTAACATCAAAAGAAATTTTAGAAAAAGATTTTAAAGTTGATACAATGGGTTATAGTAGACCTGAGGTTGATAAGTTTTTAGACGTTATTATTCAAGATTATGAACAATTCAAAAACTTTATTAAAGAATTAGAAAGTGAAAAGAAAAGTTTAATAGAAGATAACATCATTTTAAAACAAGAAATAAGATCACTTAAAACTAAATTAGATGTATTAAAAGAAAATAGTGGTAGTGAAACAACTAATGCTGATTTATTAAGACGAATCTCAAATTTAGAAAAGATAATTTATCAAGGAAATTAATATTTTGACAAACGCTGCAAATTAATTTTGTAGAGGAAAGTCCATGCTCGCACAAGCTGTGATGCTTGTAGTGTTTCGTGTATAGGGAAAAAATAACCTATAGTAGCAATAGCTAACGGCGTTGAATTAATCTAAGTGTAAATATGATTATAGTAAATGTAAAGTGCCATAGAGACGAGTTGTTTTAGAAATAAAACAAGTGGAACGCGGTAAACCCCACGAGCGAGAAACCCAAATTTGGTAGGGGAACCTAATAAGAGAGAATTTTGAATTTCTTATGGGATCGAGTAATCGATAGATAAATGTTTGTCGCCTAGTAATAGGAACAGAACATGGCTTATAAAATATTATTTTTTTAAATATTAAGTAGGTGAAATTTTGAAAGAAATAGGAGAAAAGTTAAAAGAAGCTAGAGAAAGTATTGGTATTAGTATCGATGAAGCATCAGAAGACTTAAAACTATCAATTGAACAATTAGAAAATATCGAACAAGGTGATATCCAAGCTTTTAAAGATATTTTAAGTGTTAAATTTTTTATTAGAGATTATGCTAAATATTTAGGATTAAACTATGAGGATATCGTAGATGAATTTAATGAATATTTATTTGATTACACATCTAAAATATCTTTAGATGAAATAAAAGAAGCAAAAAAAGTATTAAAGGTAGAAGATGACAAAAGAGTATCATCACCTTATACAATTGAAAAAAAAGAAAAAAGTATTATGAATAACTATTTACTTATTGGGTTAATTGTTGTATTTTTACTTATTTCAATTTTCTTAGTATATTCTTTATTAGAAGATACAAATGAAAATCCAGACGATGGTGTTGTTTATAACATCAATAATTAGGAGGAAGTATGAATTTACCAAATAAAATTACAATGGCTAGAATATATATATCAATATTTATCATAGCTATATTATTATTCCCATTTGATAATGCTGGAATAATTGTTCCTAAATTATTTATTAATGAATCAATAGTTGTAGATATTAAATATATTATTGCAGGTGTTTTATTTATAATAGCAGCAGCATCTGATTTTGTAGATGGATATGTAGCAAGAAAATATAATTTAATAACAGATTTTGGTAAAATGATGGATGCTATTGCTGATAAAGTTTTAGTAAATTCAGTTTTAATTATTTTAGCATCACAAGGATTTATACATGCTTTAATACCAGTTATAATTATTTTAAGAGATACAGTAGTAAACTCAATTAAGATGATAGCAGGTAGTAAAGGTAATGTTGTTGCAGCAAGTATGCTAGGAAAAATAAAAACAGTTTGTTTGATGGTAGGAATTGTATTAACTTTATTTTATAACTTACCATTTGAATTATTTAATTTTAGAGTAGCTGAGTTATTATTAACTATAGCATGTATATTATCTTTAATTTCAGGATATCAATATTATTCTGCAAATAAAAAATATATAAGTACTAAAAAAGAAGTAAAAAAACAAGAAATAGAACAAATAGATATATTAGAAATATAGGAAATCCCTATATTTTTTCTTTTAAAACTAAAAACGAACAAATTTTCGTTTTTGTGTTGACATTTGTATTTTTATGGTGTATTATTGATTTAGATTGAATAGGAGGAATAGTCAATGGCTAAATCATCAAATGATAAAACATTAGATCAAGTATTATTAGATATAGAAAAACAATTCGGTAAAGGTGCCGTAATGCAATTAGGTAAACAGGAAACTCAAAAGATAGATGTAATATCTTCAGGGTCTCTAACATTAGATATTGCTTTAGGTATCGGTGGATATCCTAAGGGAAGAATCATAGAAATATATGGACCAGAATCAAGTGGTAAAACAACATTTGCTCTTCATGCAATAGCAGAAGCTCAAAAAGCAGGAGGAAGAGTAGCATTTATCGATGCAGAGCATTCTTTAGATCCTTTATATGCTGCTAAATTAGGAGTTAATACAAATGACTTATTATTATCACAACCTGATAATGGGGAACAAGCTTTAGAAATTTGTGAAGCTTTAGTAAGAAGTGGTGCAATAAGTGTAGTAGTAATAGACTCAGTAGCAGCATTAGTTCCACAAGCAGAAATAGAAGGTGAAATGGGAGATTCTCATGTTGGTCTTCAAGCTAGATTAATGAGTCAAGCTTTAAGAAAATTATCTGGTGTAATTAATAAAACAAATACAATTGCAATTTTTATTAATCAATTAAGAGAAAAAGTTGGAGTTATGTTTGGTAACCCTGAAACGACACCAGGTGGTAGAGCTTTAAAGTTTTACTCATCAATCAGATTAGATATTAGAAGATCTGAACAAATAAAATTGGGAACTGATATTATTGGTAATAAAACTAATATAAAAGTTGTTAAAAACAAAATGGCTCCACCTTTCAAAGCCTGTTCTGTAGATATTATGTATGGAGAAGGTGTATCTAAAGAAGGAGAAATTGTTGATCTTGCAAGTGATGCTAACATCATTCAAAAAAGTGGTGCTTGGTATGCTTACAACGGTGAAAAATTAGGACAAGGTAAAGAAAATGTAAAAGCATTATTACAATCAAATCCTAAGTTAGCAGTAGAACTAGAGAAAAAAGTAAGAGAAATTCATGATATAGATGGAAAAAAGGTTAATGAAGAAATCATTACTACAAAGAAAGAAGCGTAAGCTTTTTTTGTTTTATGTGTAAAATTTATTTAACTTGACTAATATGTGTTTACATATTACAATAGAAATAGGGTAAAGGTTTTTACTCTATATAAAGTAAATGGAGGTAAATTATGAATCAAATTGCTTTCTCCATTTTACTAGTCCTATTAGGACTTTTTATTGGAACATTATTAATGTTTATTTTGAATTATGTTAAAGGAGAAAAGGCTTTAAAAACAGCAGATAAAATATTAGACAATGCTAAAAAAGAAGCTGAAAAAACAAAAAGGGATTATATTTTAGAAGCTAAAGAAGAAGCTCACCATATTAAAATGGAAGTTGATAAGGAAATCAAAGAACGTAAAGGTGAAGTTAAAGAAGCTGAAGAAAGATTAATTTTAAGAGAATCGAACATCGATAGAAGAGATCAAACTTTACAAAACCGTGAAGGGATGTTAGAAGAAAAAGAAAATGCTTTAATAAATAAACAAAAAAATATCCAAGAAGAACAAGTAAAAGTGGAAGAAATAAAAAAAGAACAAATTGAATTATTGGAAAAAATTGCAGGTTATTCTAAAAATCAAGCAAGAGACTTAGTACTTAAAAAAGTTGAAAACATGATGTCATTAGAGATTGCTGCATATATTAAAGACAAAGAGGCAGAAGCTAAATTAGAAGTTGATAAAAAATCAAAATCATTATTAGTTTCAGCCATGCAACGTTTCTCTTCAGATGTTGCAAATGAACAAACAGTTACAGTAGTAACATTACCTAGTGATGACATGAAAGGTAGAATTATCGGGCGTGAAGGTAGAAATATCAGAACAATCGAAGCTGTTACAGGAGTAGATTTAATTATTGATGATACACCTGAAGCAATTGTTTTATCTAGTTTTGATCCTTTTAGAAGAGAAATTGCTAGAGTAACTATTGAGAGTTTAATTAAAGATGGAAGAATTCATCCAACTAGAATTGAAGAACTTTATGAAAAAGTATCAAGTGATATGCAAAGTAAAGTTATGGAACACGGTGAAGCGGCATTATTCGAATTAGGAATTACAAAAGTAGCTCCTGAATTAGTAGAATTAATTGGTAAATTACATTTTAGAACAAGTTTTGGTCAAAATGCATTACGTCATTCGATTGAAGTGGCACAATTAGCTGGTTTATTAGCATCTGAATGTGGTGAAAATGTTTCATTAGCTAAAAGAGCTGGTTTATTACATGATATAGGAAAAGCAATTGATCACGAAATCGAAGGATCACATGTTGATATTGGAAGTGATATTGCTAATAAATATGGTGAAAATGAAGTAGTTATTAATGCTATAGAATCACATCATGGAGATAAAGACTCAACTAGTATTATTTCAACATTAATCGCAATAGCTGATAGCTTGTCTGCATCAAGACCAGGAGCTAGAAACGATTCATTAGAAAACTATGTAAAAAGATTACAAGATTTAGAACGTATAGCTACAAATATCGAAGGTGTAGAAAAATCATTTGCTGTTCAAGCAGGTAGAGAACTTAGAGTAATTGTTAAACCAGAAGAAATTGATGATTTAACAAGTTATAAAGTTGCTCGTGATATTAAAACACAAATTGAAGAAAATCTACAATATCCAGGAACTATTAAAGTTACTGTTATTAGAGAAACTAGAGCTATAGAAGAAGCAAAATAAAACACTTTTAAAAGTGTTTTTTTTAGTTTACATCATATGGAACTGGATAAGGCATTGGGTATGGTTGTGGATAACTTTGAGGTTGTTGATAATAAACAGGTTGTTGATATACTACAGGTGGACAACAATTATAATTTGGTCTTCCGATTCCACCAGGTGATATAGCGGCTCCAGCAATACCTCCTAAGATAAATGGCACTAAAAACGGACCGATAAATCTTTCATCTTCTGTATAATTTGTATTATTTTCTCCCATACTATTATTATGTTGTACTGGCATATATACATATTGTGGATATTGTGTTTTAGTATTAAATCTAGATTTCATAAAACACTCCTTTCATAATATAATATGCCCATATAAAGGAAAGGTGAAAATGGAAAATAAATTAGCAAAGATAATAGTAGATTATTCATTAGAATTAAAAGAAAATGAAAAAGTATTAATAACAACTGAAACTGATAATACTTCTTCTTTAGTGAAAGAACTAATCAAAGAAATTAATAATAAAAATGCAGTAGTAAATGTTAAAGTAATAAACCCTTGTATTAATTCATATTTACAAGAAACAATGCAAGAAAATAAAGTAGATTTAATTAAAAATCAAAAACAATTTGAAGTAGATAATTATGATGCATTTATTATGATTAGATACTCTACAAATGATTATAATGGGCATAAAGCAAATACAAGTGTTTTAAGTAAAATAGGAGAATCTACTAAAGAAATTGATAAAGTAAGAATCAATGATAGAAAATGGGTATTATTAAATTACCCGTCAATATTAGACAGTCATAAAGCAAAGATGACTAATGAAGAGTTTTATAACTATGCCATGAATATAATGACTTATGATTATAAAAAAATGGGTGAGGATTTATTACCTTTAAGAAAATTATTAGATAAAACTAAAAAAGTAAAAATAACAGGTCCAAATACTAATTTAACTTTTTCTATAGAAGGAATACCGAATGTAATATGTTCAGGAATTAACAATATACCTGATGGTGAAATATTTACAGCGCCTATAAAAAACAGTGTGGAAGGGATTATTACTTTTAATACACCATCTCCTTATCAAGGATATGTTTATAATAATATATGCTTAGAATTTAAAAAAGGAAAAATAGTAAAAGCAACTTGTGCATCTAATCAAGATGGATTAAATCGTATATTTGAAACTGATGAAGGAGCAAAATATATAGGAGAGTTTTCTATAGGTGTTAATCCATTAATAACTTCACCAGTAGGAGATATTTTATATGATGAAAAAATAACAGGAAGTCTACATTTTACGCCAGGTAGATGTTATGATGATGCATTTAATGGAAATATATCAAGTGTACATTGGGATTTAGTTTTAATCCAAACTGAAAAATTTGGTGGTGGAGAAATTTATTTTGATGATGTTTTAATTAGAAAAAATGGATTATTTGTACTAGATAGTTTAAAACATTTGAATTATAAGTAATATATAATCATATATATTATTAGGTGATTTTTTTGAAAAAAATTTTTAGCACTATAGGAATATTAACATTAATAAGTTTTAGTTTCTTTATATCAGAGCAAACTGCTTTAGTAGTAAAAGATCAAGACGACATTATGATTAAATTAAAAGAAGTTGAAAATAACTATAAAATAGAAGTGGTAGAACCTATAATAAATGAAGATACAATAATCCCAGGTATTAATGGATTAGAAGTTAATATAAATAAAAGTTATAGTGAAATGAAAAAAATAGGGACATTTAGTGAAAACTTATTAGAGTTTAATAATATAATTCCCAAAACTTCTATTACTAATACTTATAATAAATATATAATAAGTGGCAATACTGAAAAACAAAGTGTAAGTTTAATTTTTTTACTAGAAGATAATGATGATATAAATTCAATTACTAGTATATTAAAAGATACAAAAGCAAACTTTTTTGTTAATTTAAATTGGTTAGAAAATAATACTAATAGTTTAAATAATAACTATATATTTGCAACAACAAGTGAAAATAACTATTTTGACCCAACTTTTATATGGTCTAATTCAGTAATCAAAAGAACATTAGATCAAAATATTAATTATTGTTATACAGAAGAAAAAAACATAGACTTACTAGAAAATTGTACTTTACAAAAAAATCTAACAATAATGCCTACTATTAAGTATAATTCTATAAATGATATAAAAGAAAATATTGCAAATGGAAGTATAATAGCACTTCCTTATTCAAATAAATTAATAGAAGAATTAGAAGTAATTATTAATTATATTAACTCAAAAGGGTATGAAATAGTAGATTTAAACGATTTATTATCAGAAAAAAGGTAAAAATGTTTACTTTTTTTTTATTATTTGGTAATATTTAAGTAATGATAAGAAAGAAGGTATTAGTTATGA
>CAYJEO010000003.1:53823-63493 GCA_964369355.1 uncultured Muribaculaceae bacterium
GTTGAAACACCTATTTTACATGAAGAAGTAACAATTACTGAAACTAAACCTGAAGTTTTAACTATAAGTGAAGAGAAAATAGAACAATTAGCGGCTAAAAGCATGGAAGAAGCTAAAAATGCAACTGTAGTAGAAGAAGTTAAAGATGACTACTATGAAAAATATGGAAAAGATGAAGGTACAAGAGTAAGATAATTTCTTACTTTTTTTATTTTATGATATAATACCTACGGTGATTTAAATGAGAAAAATCGAACTATTAGCCCCTGCTGGAAATATGGAAAGTTTTTATGCAGCAGTAAAAGCTGGATGTGATGCAGTATACTTAGGTGGATATTTATTTGGTGCTAGAAACTTTGCTGGTAATTTTTCTAATGAAGAAATAATTGAAGTAATAAACTATGCCCATACATATGGAGTAAAAGTATATGTAACTGTAAATACAATTGTTTATGAAGAAGAAGTAGAAACGTTTTTAAATTATATAGATTTCTTACATAAAAATAATGTAGATGCTGTAATTATTCAAGATATAGGAATGTTAGATTTAGTTAGAAAAACTTATCCTAATTTAGAAATACATGCATCAACTCAAATGCATATTCACAATATTGAAGGTGTTAAATTATTAGAAAAATTAAATATAAAAAGAGCAGTATTAGCTCGTGAAACTAAAATTGAAGTTATTAAAGAAATAAAAAATAAAACAAATGTTGATTTAGAAATATTTGTACACGGAGCTTTATGTGTAAGTTATTCAGGACAATGCTTAATGAGTTCTTTAATAGGAAATAGAAGTGGTAATAGAGGTACTTGTACTCAATCTTGTAGAAAAACTTATGATTTATTAGATTTAAATAATAAAAAATTAAATAAAGATTCTTATTTATTAAGCATGAAAGATTTAAATACTTTAGAACATATTGATAAATTATTAGATGCTAATATTGATAGTTTAAAAATAGAAGGTAGAATGAAAAGACCTGAATATGTTTATTTGGTTGTGTCAACTTATAGAAAAGCAATTGATAATTATTTATTACATGGTAAAACTAATATTACAGAAAGTGATATTATAGAATTAAAAAAAATATTTAATAGACAATTTACTAAAGGATTTTTATTTAATGATGATAATGTAATAAATGAATATAGACCAAATCATATGGGAATAAAAATAGGTAGTGTTATAAGTAGTAAAAATAAAAGAATTAAAATCAAATTAACTGATACTTTAAATAGATTAGATGGTATAAGAATTATTGATAATACTGACTATGGGTTTACAGTACAAAAAATGTTTTTAAATGGTAAATCAGTAGAAGTTGCTCGTAATAACGATATAGTAGAAATCGAATTTGATAAAGAAGTATCTACTAATATTGATGTAATTAAAACAACTGATTATATTTCTAATAAAGAAATACAAGATAAAATAAAAACAACTTCTAGAAAAGTTTTAATAGATATGAGTATTAAAATTAAAGAAAATGAAAAAATGGAATTAACTATAACTGATTCAAAAGAAAGTGTTACTGTATTCTCATCAGATTTAATAACAAAAGCTATCAATAATCCAACAGATAAATTAAGAATATTAGAACAACTTAAAAAATTTGGTAGTACACCTTTTTTAGTTAATAATATAAAAGAAGATATTGATAGTAATTTATACATTAATATAAAAGATATAAACCAATTAAGAAGAGATGCAACTGAATTATTAGTGGAAAAAAGATTATATAATATTTCTTATATAAAAGAAAATTATAATATTGATGTACCTGATTTCAATAAAGAAAAAAATATTAATTATTTAGTTAATACAATAAATGATTATAATGAAATTAAAAATGAAGATATAAATATTATATATACTAATGAAGACTTAAAAAGTAAAATAAAAGATGATAGATTAGTTCTTAAATTAAATAGAGTAATTAATAATTATAATGAATATGATGAATCATTATTAGTAGGTGAATTAGGAAGTGTTAATAAATATAAATTTATAGATACAGATTTTTCATTAAATGTAGTTAATTCTTATTCAGTTGCATTATTACATGGTTTAGGTGTTAATAAAATTACTTTATCAACCGAACTTAATGATAAACAAATTGAAGATTTAATTACTAATTATAAAAAAAGATACAATAAACAGCCTAATTTAGAAGTAATTGTGTATGGTAGATTAGAAGCTATGATTATTAAAAAAGATTTATTAGATAAATATAAATTAGATAAAGCTTATTTAAAGGACGAATTTAATAATAAGTATATCATTGAAAAAAATAATGATTTTGTAACGATATATGACTATAAAATAAAAAATGAAGAGAATATACAAAAGTATTTTAATATGGGTATAAATAATATAAGATATAATAAATAAGAAAAGTTTATAAATTTTATAGACTTTTTTTTTCTTTTATACTATAATAAATTACAATTTATAGGAGGTGGTCTAATGCCTAAAATAAACTTACCTGTAATTTTACTTAGAGGTATTATTGTATTACCAAATAATGAGATAAGATTAGAATTTGATAATGATATTAGTAAAAATATAATTGATTTGTCTGAGATGTTTCACGACTCAAAAGTGTTATTAGTCAGTCAAATTGATCACTTAGAACAAACTCCAAGTGTTAAAAATTTACCTAGTGTTGGGGTTATTGCTAAAATATCTAAAAAAATGGAATTACCTAATGGAAATACCAGAGTTTTAGTAACCGGTTTAAAAAGAGCAGTTATCAATGAATATCTTAATTTAAATAGATCAAATGAAATACTAGAGTCTATCGTAACACCAGAAGAAAATTTTATAATTGATAAAGAAAAAGAATTAGTATTAGTTAAAAAAATATATCATGAATTAGAACATTATGTTAAATCAGTCCCTTATATAAGCAATAGTATTTTATCAATTATTATTGATATAAAAAGTTTGAAAAAGTTAACTGATATAGTAGTTCCTAATTTAAATGTTGGTAAAAATAGATTTAAACAATATTTAGAACAATTAAATCCTGTGTTAAGAGCAGAAATGATTTTAGAAGATATTTATAAAGAACAAGAAATGTTTAGAATAGAACGTGAAATAGATTTAAAAGTAAAAGAAAGTATTGATAAATCACAAAAAGAATTTCTACTTAAAGAAAAATCTAGATTAATAAAAGAAGAACTTGGTGAAATATCAGTAAAAGAAGAAGATATTGAAAATATTAAAAATATTTTAAACACTAAAAGATTTCCTAAACATATTAAATTAAAAATAGAAAACGAATTAAGAAGATATGAAAGTATTACTAGTCAAACTCCTGAATTAGATAATATAAGAAATTATATTGAATGGTTAATAACATTACCTTATAATAAAAAAACAAAAGATTTAGAAGATTTAGTTAAGGTTAAAAAATCATTAGATGAAACTCATTATGGACTTGATGATATAAAGACAAGAGTATTAGAATATTTAGCTATAAAGAAAAATACTAAAAGTTTAAAAAGTCCAATTTTATGTTTAGTTGGACCACCTGGTACTGGTAAAACTTCTTTAGCGTTTTCAATAGCAAATGCTATCAATAGAAATTTTGTTAAAATATCTGTTGGTGGTGTAGGTGATGAATCAGAAATAAAAGGTCATAGAAGAACTTATATTGGAGCAAAGCCAGGAC
This sequence comes from uncultured Muribaculaceae bacterium, assembly GCA_964369355.1. GTDB lineage: Bacteria > Bacillota_I > Bacilli_A > RF39 > UBA660 > CAYJEO01. The sequence continues at coordinate 57,504 of CAYJEO010000003.1, forward strand.
GTATTATTGAAGCGTTAAAAAAAGCTAAAACTTCTAATCCAGTATTTTTAATAGATGAAATAGATAAAATGACTAAAAGTTATACAGGAGATCCTGCTAGTAGTTTACTTGAAGTATTGGACCCTGAACAAAATAAATATTTTAGTGATAATTATATAGAAGAAGAAATAGATTTAAGTAATATCATGTTTATAGCAACTGCTAATTATATTAACGATATACCACATGCTTTAAAAGACAGATTAGAAATAATTGATCTATCTGGATATACTGAATATGAAAAATTAGCATTAGCTAAAAATCATTTAATTAAAAAAGCAGAAAATAGTTGTGGTGTTAAAAATAAAGTATCAATTCCAGATGACATTTTATTGACAATCATTAGACAGTATACTAAAGAGTCTGGTGTAAGACAATTAGAACGAGTAATTGAAAAATTAATTAGAAAAATAGTTGCTGATAAAATAATTAAAAATAAAAGCATTACTAAAACTATTGTTGATAAAAAAATATTAAGAGAATCTCTAGGGATTGCAGTATACGAATTTTCAAATAGTAATAAAAACGAAGTAGGTGTAGTAACCGGTTTAGCATATACTTACTTTGGTGGAGATACTTTAGCTATTGAAGTAAATTATTTTAAAGGTAATGGTAATTTAGTCTTAACAGGTTCTTTAGGTGAAGTAATGAAAGAAAGTGCTAATATAGCGTTGTCTTATATTAAAGCTAACCATAAAGCATTAAAAATAGATTATGAATTACTTACAACAAATGATATACATATACATATGCCAGAAGGAGCTGTTCCAAAAGATGGGCCTTCAGCAGGTATTACTATAACTACAGCATTAATAAGTATGTTTACAAATAAAAAAATACCTGATAATTTATCAATGACAGGAGAAATAACTTTAAGAGGAGATATATTAAAAATAGGTGGATTAAAAGAAAAAAGTATTGCTGCTTTAAGAAGTGGTATTAAAAAAATAATAATCCCGTATGATAATGTAGGTGAGTTAGATGAACTTCCAAAAGAGATAAAAAAAGAAATAAAATTTATATCTGTTAAAAATTATAGTGAAGTAGTTAAAATAATTAATAAAAAAGAATAATATTTTATTCTTTTTTTCATATATTTAAATGAATACTAGGAGGATTAAAATGAAAAAAATAGTACCGTTTAATAAAAACATAGTTTTTAAAACTAATTTAGCAGAAGTAACAAGTATTTCTTTAGAGCATACTTTATCATTAAATGATAATTGTGTAAGTGGTGAATTTATAGTAACAGGTAATTATAAAGTGACAGACACAAGTACATCAACAGAAAGTTTTGATTATAAATTACCTTTTGATATTACTTTAGATGAAAAGTATGATTTAAAAAATATAACAATTGATATTGATGATTTTTATTATGAGATAGTAGATTCTAATGTATTAGGAGTTAATATAGATGTATTAATTGATAAAATTGAAGAAAAAGAAGAGGTTAGGAATTTGATACAAGATTTTAAAACTTTAAATATTGATGCTTTTGAAGATTCTATTGAAGCTTTAGAAGAAGCAATAGAACCTATAGTAGATAAAATTAATATAAAAGATGAGATGATTGAAACAATATTTGATAATATGAATGATTGTGAAACTTATACAACTTATAAAGTTTATATTATAAGAGAAGGGGATTCAATCGATACTGTGTTATCTAAATATAATGTAAAAAAAGATGTATTGGAAGAGTATAATGATTTAACAGAGTTAAAAATAGGAGATAAACTAATAATACCTGCTAATGCGTAAATATAAAGAAGTTTTAGAAACTCTTAATCTAAGACCTTATAAATATCATATTAAAGGTAAAGTAGCTATAATAGATACTGATAAAGATTTATTAGTGATAAAAGAAAAAAATAATAAACAAAATTATAAAATATTTGATTATTTATCTTCTAGAGGATTTAATTATTTTCCAGAAATTATTAAAGTAACTGATGAATTTTTAGTTTCTGAATATGTAGAGGATATAGAAATACCAAAAGAACAAAAATTGATAGATTTAATTGAATTATTAGCATTATTACATTCAAAAACTACTCATCATAAAGAAGTTGATATAGATGATTATAAGCATTTATTTGAAGATATAAGCAATAATATAGAATATTTAAATAGTTATTATACGGATATGATTACTTTAATTGAAAATGAAGTATATATGAGTCCGTCTTCTTATTTAATTGCTAGAAATATTTCTAAAATATTAGCTTCACTAAATTTTTGCAAAAATGAATTAGATAGTTGGTATAGTTTAATAAAAGAAAAAAGAAAACAACGTGTAGTTGTTTTACATAATAATTTAGATTTATCACATTTTATAAAAAATAATAAACCTTATTTAATAAATTGGGAAAAATCTATTATAGATAATCCAATATTTGATTTATATAAATTATATAAAAGGTTATCTTTAGAAGTTGATTTTAGTGATTTATTTATTAAGTATGAACAAAGTTATCCCTTGTTAGAAGAAGAAAAAAAATTGTTTTTTATTCTTATTTCATTACCTAATAAAATAAATTTAATTGATTCTGAATATAAAAATACGATTAACGTAAGTGAATTAGTTGATTATTTATATAAAACAGAACAATTTTTATCACCATATTATTCTGAAAAAACAGAATAGTATACAAAAAATAAAGAAAAATATTAAAAATAAGTTAAAACGAGTTATTATGAAAAAAGTTATAAGTATTTGATAAAATAGTAAAACACAAAAGCTAAAGAAAAACATATACCAAATACCTCTACCTTTCCACCAATTATATCCATTAGGCATATTTATCACCACTTTATTTTATGATTCATTTATATTTTAATGTGGGTACTTGACTATTAATATAAACTTTAATATAATACATACATAAGCGAAGAACAAGAGGAGTAATAAAATTACTAATTAAAGAGAGTTTACTAAAGGTGTGAGGTAAATATTAAAGGATTTTATGAAGTAGCTTGGGAGCCTTTGTCTGAATAGTTAGGACAATACGTATGCCTGCGTTAAAGGTTTAAGGTATATTTTATATACGAATTAAGGTGGTACCACGTAATCACGTCCTTATATTTTAAGGGCGTTTTTTTATTGAAAGGAAGTGTAACATGTTAGACACTAAATATAATCATTTACAAGTAGAAGAAGGTAAGTATAAAAACTGGTTAGATAAAGGATATTTTAAATCTGGAGATACTAATAAAACTCCTTATACTATAATTTTACCTCCGCCAAATGTAACCGGTAAATTACATATAGGACATGCTTGGGATGGAACGCTACAAGATATTATTATTAGACACAAAAGAATGCAAGGTTATGATACTTTATATTTGCCTGGTATGGATCATGCTGCTATCGCAACTGAGGTAAAAGTTGTAAATAGATTAAAAGAGCAAGGTATTAATAAATATGAAATAGGTAGAGAAGCATTTTTAAAACATGCTTGGGATTGGAAAGAAGAATATGCTTTATCTATAAGAGAACAATGGGCTAAAATGGGTTTAAGTCTAGATTATTCTATGGAGAAATTTACTTTAGATAAAAGTATTGAAGATGCAGTTTATAAAGTATTTATAGATTTATATAATAAAGGGTATATTTATAAAGGTGAGCGTATTATTAACTGGGATCCAGTTTCTAAAACAGCTTTATCTAATGAAGAAGTTATTTATAAAGATATAGAAGGTGCTTTTTATCATTTAAAATACATGTTAGAAGATAATAGTGGTTATTTAGAAGTAGCTACTACTAGACCTGAAACTTTATTTGGAGATACGGCTGTAGCTGTTAATCCTAATGACAAACGTTATAAACATTTAATAGGAACGAATGTAATATTACCTATATTAAATAAAAAAATTCCAATTGTTGCAGATGATTATGCAGAAGCAGATTTTGGAACTGGTGTTGTTAAAATTACTCCTGCTCATGATCATAATGATTTTGAAGTAGGTAATAGACATAATTTAGAACGCATTATTGTTATGAATACTGATGCTACTATGAACGAATTAGCGTTAGGTTATACTGGATTAGATAGATTTGATTGTCGTAAAAAATTAATTGAAGATTTAGATTCTTTAGGTTTATTAATTAAAGTTGAGAAAAAAATACAAAATGTAGGTCATAGTGAAAGAACTGATGTAATGATTGAACCTTATTTATCTAAGCAATGGTTTGTTAAAATGGATGTTTTAGCGAAGCAAGTTATTGATAATCAAAATAGTGATTCTAAAGTTAATTTTGTTCCTGAAAGATTTGAAAAAACTTTTTCGCATTGGATGGAAGATTGTCATGATTGGTGTATTTCAAGACAATTATGGTGGGGTCATAGAATTCCTGCTTGGTATAAAGATGATGAAATTTTAGTTCAAGTTGATAGTCCAGGGGATGACTGGATTCAAGATAATGATGTTTTAGATACTTGGTTTTCTTCTGCATTATGGCCTTTTGCTACATTAGATTGGCCTAATAGTGATGAATTAATTAAAAGATATTACCCTAACTCTTGCTTAGTAACCGGTTATGATATTATATTTTTCTGGGTATGTAGAATGATATTCCAAGGTATTGAACTTCTAGGAGAAAAACCTTTTAATGATTGTTTAATTCATGGATTAGTAAGAGCATCTGATGGTAGAAAAATGTCTAAATCTTTAGGTAATGGTGTAGATCCTATGGATGTTATTGAAGAATTTGGGTGTGACTCATTAAGATTTTTCTTAGCAACGTCTACAGCTCCTGGTATGGATTTAAGATATGATACTGAAAAAGTTTCTTCTACTTGGAATTTTATTAACAAATTATGGAATGCTTCTAGATTTGTTTTAATGAATATTGAAGATATTAAAGAGTTAACTTTTACTGATTTATCTATAAGTGATAAATGGATTTTATCTAAAATGAATAAATTAATTAATAAAATTGATAATCATATGGAAAAATATGAGTTTAATGTAGTAGGTAGTGAAATTTATTCTTTTGTTTGGAATGATTTTTGTGATTGGTATATAGAACTTACTAAAGGTGTAGTAACTGATACTACTAAGTCTGTATTACTTACTGTTTTAACTAATATATTAAAAGTATTACATCCTTTTATGCCTTATGTTACTGAAGAAATATATCAAATGTTACCTATTAAAGATAGTGATTCTATAATGATTAGTTCTTATCCTGTATATGATTCTTCTTATGTTTTTGAAGATGAGGCTACTTTAGAATTAATTATTGAATTTATTAAAAGAGTTAGAAAAGAAAAGTTAGATAATAATATCGGTAAAGATTTTTATATGAATTTTAATAATGAGTTATTATTTAAAAATATTAATTTAATTAGTAAAATGTTAAAATTAAATAATGATTTTATTAATAAAGATATATCAGATTTAACTACTATAAGTATTCCTTTTAAAGATGATATAGTAACTATTTCATATGATGGTTCATTAAATAAAGAAGCAGAATTAGAAAACTTAGCTAAAGAAAAAGTTCGTTTAGAATCTTCAATTTTAAGAAGAGAAAAACTACTTTCTAATCAAGGTTATGTTTCTAAAGCTCCTGCTAATATAGTTGAAAAAGAAAAAAATGATTTAGAAAAAGAAAAATTAGAGTTAGATTTAATTTTAACTAAATTACAAGCACAATAAGTGCTTTTTTCTTTATAATGCATAGTATTTTTAATTTTATACATACTATTAGTGTTAATATAAATATTACATTAACATACTATTTTTTAAATATTTTGTCGAAAATTTACAAAAAGCATTGACTTAATATTTTAAATAATGGTAATATAAATATGTAAAATAAAGGGAGGTTTCATAAAATGAAAAAAAGAGGTTTTACATTAATCGAATTATTAGCCGTATTAGTTATTTTAGTAATTATCATGGCAATCGCAACACCAATTATCTTAGGGATTATTGATGAA
>CAYJEO010000004.1:0-13906 GCA_964369355.1 uncultured Muribaculaceae bacterium
TAAATGAAGTTCTAGATACACATAAGTCTTGTAATCCTGGTTTAATAAAATTATTTACTATTTCATTTTTACGACTAATAGGCTCGATAAATGTTGGATTTTGTTCTATATATTCTTCTAACCATTTAGTGTAATTAGATAATTTTAAAAAGTATGCCTCTTCTTTATTTTGGTACACTTCTCTACCACAATCTGGACATTTACCATCTACTAATTGTGTTTCTGAAAAAAATGATTCACAAGGAGTACAGTATAAACCTTCATAATAACTTTTATAAATATCACCTTGATCATATAATTTTTTAAATATTTTAGAAACAATTTCTTTATGAGTAGGATTAGTAGTTCTAACAAATTTGTCATAACTAGTATTCATTACATCCCATATTCTTCTAACTTCTAAAGCTATTTCATCTACATACTCTTGCGTAGGTATTCCACTTTCTAAAGCTTTTTGTTCTATTTTCTCACCGTGTTCATCTGTTCCTGTTTGAAAATAAACATCATAACCTTCTAATCTTTTAAATCTTGCTATTGCATCAGCTAAAACTATTTCATATGTATTTCCAATATGAGGTTTTGATGATGTATAAGCAATTGCTGTTGATAAATAAAATTTTTCCATATTTTTTCCTCCTTTTATCTAATAGAAATAAAAAAACGCCCTATAATAAGGACGTGATTGACGTGGTACCACCTTAATTCATGTATTTCTACACCTTATGTATTTAACGCATACCAGACGGAATAACCTATTAGATTAAACAATTCCAGAACCATTCGATATAAGTCTTTTTATTTGCTCTCACCTTATGCAAACTCTCTTTGAAAAAAACATTATACTTCTTTCCTTCATCACTTTTGATGTCAATAATATAACATATTATATGCTACAATTCAAGATATTTCTCTAAAAAATGGTTTATTATGGTTATTATTTTTATATCTTCTTCATTTATTTTTTCTTTTTCACATAAAATTAGAATTGACCCAACGACATCACCATTTACTAATAATGGCCTAAAATAGTAGTTTGTTAATATCAGTTCTTCTTTTATTATTATGCCTTCATGGTTATTATTTAATATGTCTTTTCTGTTATTTATTTTATTTAAGTAATCACTTGCTATTGTATAATTTAATAATTCTTTTTTATAATTACCTGATAAAGATATTACTTTATCTAGATCCGTAATCAAAATTGTTTTTTTTATATTTAAATTAATAGCAGTTGTTAAATATGATGCAATATCACTTATTTTATTTAACAAAGAATGTTTTTTTAAAATAATAGTATCTTCATTTACACTTATTTCTACATTTTCTCCATCTTTTATTCTAAATGATTTTCTTATTTCTTTTGGTATTACAATACGACCTAATTCATCTATTCTTCTTACAATTCCGGTTGTCACTATATAAACCTCTTTTCTATATAATTATAATTTTCTAAAATATTATATTTATACTTATTTTATTAATTTTTATATTTTTTAATAAAATGTTGAAAAAATTTAAAAAAATGCTATAATGTTTGTATTCGAAAAGGAGTTTTTTTATGGAAAAAATATATGTTGCTGGTCACAGAAAACCAGATACGGATAGTATTAGTTCTGCTATTGCATTATCATATTTGAAAAATAAATTAGGTATGAACACTATTCCAGTTGCTTTAAGTGATATAAATTTAGAAACTAAATTTGCACTTGATTACTTTAATGTTGAAGAACCTATGTTTTTAAATGATGTTAAAGTAAAAATAAAAGATGTTAATTATAAAACAAATTATTTTATTGACGGTAATGAATCTATTTTCAAAGGTTATAACTTAATGCAAGAAGAAAATTTAAGTAAAATACCTGTTGTAGATAATAATCAAAACTTTATTGGTGTTTTAGGTATGAAAGATATTGCTAAAGATCAAATTGAAGGTAATTTTAAAAAATTAAATTCTACTTATGAAAATATTTTAGCAACATTAAAAGGTGTTGAAGTGTTAAAGTTCAACGAAAACATAGAAGGAAATATTGTAATAGCTTCTTTAAAAAGTACTACTTTTATGGAAACTGTTGAATTAGACAAAGACGATATTTTAATAATTGGTGATCGTCATAGCTTAATTGAATATGCTGTTAATTCATCTGTTAAGTTAATCATATTAACAGGAGATTCTCATATTAAAGAAGAACATATTGAGATTGCTAAGAAAAATAAAGTAAATATTATTAAAACATCTTATTTAACTTTAAGAACATCTAAATTAATTAGTTTAACTAATTCAATTAATTCAATAACTTCTACTAATCGTATATTATGTGTAGATATTAATGATAACGTATCTGATTTCATTGAAATTGCTAATAAAACTAAATATAGTTACTATCCTGTTATTGATAAGGAAAATGTATGTCATGGTTTAGTTAGATTATCTGATTTAAATGAAAAACGTAAAAAACAAGTTATTTTAGTTGACCATAATAGTATTTCCCAATCTATTGAAGGTATTGAAGAAGCAGAGATTTTAGAAATAGTTGACCACCATAATATAGGTAATATCGCTACTAGTCTTCCAATTAATTTTAGAAATATGACAGTTGGTTCTACTAACACTATTGTCTATCAAATGTTTAAAGAAAATAATATTGAAATTCCTGCTAATATTGCCGGGATGATGCTTTCTGGTATTTTATCTGATACACTAATATTAAAATCACCTACTACAACTAGTTTAGATGAAACTACTTTAGTTGAATTAAGTAAAATTGCTGGTATTGATTATAAAGAATACGGATTAAAAATGATTAAAGCTGGTGCTTCTTTAAAGGGAAAAAATAAAGAAGATATTATTTATCAAGACTTTAAAGTTTATCCTTTAGGTAGTTCTAAAATGGGTATTGGTCAAATATCTACAACTAATCCTGAGGATGTATTAGATGAATTAAATGAATATAGTTCGATTGTTGAAAATATAGCTTTTAATAATAATTATGATTTAGTAGCATTTTTCGTTACTGATATATTAACTAACGGTTCTTATGTTTTATATAATAAGAATTCTGAAGGTATTATTAAAAATAGTTTTAATTTATCAGATATTAAACAAGGTTCTTATTTACAAGATGTTGTATCTAGAAAATTACAAGTTATTCCTGCTATTTTAGATAATTCTGATAGTAAGTAATTAAAAACACAGTATTTCTACTGTGTCTTTTTTATATTATTTTTTATAATTTCTACTAATTCAATTAAATAGTAAACAAAGTGTTTGTCTAATTTTATAGTGTCTAATATTAATGTCAATTTATTTAATTTCATTTGGAATCTAATCATTCTAGATAATTTCATTGCTTCTAAAAATAATGTTTCTCCATTAATATTATTAGTCAATTCTTTGGTTAATGTTATTTCTACACTATTTTTATTTTGTCTTATTCTTTCAATGCTTATAGTAGAAGCTAGTTTTTCAAACCATTCTTCATGCATATATATGATTAAATCTTCACTTAATTTGCCAAAACGGTCTTCTAATTCTTCTTTTACTTCGTTTAGTGTTTCTTTATTTGTAATACTATTTATTTTTTTATGTATTTCTATTTTCAAGTCTGTATCCATTATATAATCATCACTAATACTAGTAGCTACTTCTATTAATGGTTGATTTTCTTCTTGCTCTTCTTCTATTTTGTTTCCTTTTAATTTTTCTACTTCTTCATTTAACATTTTCAAGAAAAGTTCTATCCCTATTGAGTCTACAAATCCAGCTTGCTCTTGTCCTAAAATATCTCCAGCGCCTCTAATTGCCATATCACGCATTGCTATTGCAAATCCGCTTCCGAGTTCTGTAAAGTCTTTTATTACTTTTAATCTTTTTGTTGCTATTTCTGTTAATATTTTTTTCTTGTCATACATTAAATAACAATATGCAATTCGTTGTGATCTACCGACTCTTCCTCTTATTTGATAAAGTTGAGATAATCCAAATCTATCTGCATCCATAATTAGTAAAGTATTCGCTCTTGGAATGTCTATTCCTGTTTCTATTATAGTTGTACATAGTAAGACATCGTATTCATGATTTGTAAATTTATACATGACATCTTCTAATTCATTTTTATCCATTCTACCATGAGCTGTTACTATTCTTGCTTCTGGTACTAATTTTTGAATTTCTTCTTTTTTAGTTTCCATATCATCTATTCTATTATATAAAATAAATGTTTGTCCTTCTCTTGATAATTCCTTATATATAGCGTCTTTTATTATTTGTGTATTTTCGGCTAAAACGTAAGTTTGGACTGGTAGTTTATTTACTGGTGGAGTTTCTATTAATGATAAACTTCTAATTCCTGTCATAGACATTTGTAATGTTCTTGGTATTGGTGTTGCAGATAAAGTTAATATATCTATATTATTTTTAAATGTTTTTATTTTTTCTTTGTGTTTCACGCCAAATCTTTGCTCTTCATCTATAACTAATAGTCCTAAATCTTTAAATTCAATATCATCACTTAGTATTCTATGAGTCCCTATTATTAAATCAACTTTTCCTTCTTTGATTTTTTGTATTTCTTTTTTTAATTGAGACGGTTTTATAAATCTATTTATCAAACTAATATTTACTGGGAATGATTTAAAACGTTCTATAGCGTTATTATAGTGTTGGCTTGATAAAATCGTAGTTGGACATAGTAAAGCTACTTGTTTTTTTGATAGTATAGCTTTAAATATTGCTCTAAATGCTACTTCTGTTTTACCATAGCCAACATCTCCACATAATAATCTATCCATTGGATTTGCTTTTTCCATATCTTTTTTTATTTCATTTGTTACTTTTATTTGGTCTTCTGTTTCATTATAGGCAAATTCACTTTCAAATATAATCTGGTTTTCATCATCTTTATCAAATTTATATCCAATTGCTGACTCTCTTTTTGCATAAAGTTCTAATAGTTCTTTGGCTATACTTTCTATTTTTTTTCTAGTTCTTAATTTTGTTTTTTGCCATTCTGTTCCGCCTAATTTATTTAATTTAGGTATTGCACCTTCTTTTGATGAATACTTATTTATTAAATCTATTTTTTCCACAGGAATGTATAATTTATCACTATTTTTATATTCCACTTCTAAATAGTCTTTTTCTAAATTGTTTTTAATTATTTTTTTAATTCCTAAATATCTTCCAATACCATGTTTGTTGTGTACTACATAATCTCCTATAGATAATTTAGTTATGTCTTTTATTCTAGTACCCATTCTAAAATTAGATTTATAATTTATGTTTGATTCCTTTTTATTAAATAGTTCGTTTTCACTTATCACTACATAGTTGTCTATAATAAATCCGTTTTCGATATTTTTAATAATTAAATTAACTTTATTTTCTATTAAATTATATTCATCTGTTTGAATAAATAATTCGTTATCAAATTGATCTATTACTTTATTTATTTTATACCTATTAGATAAACATATAACCACTGTTTTTGTTTTTGTATAATCTAATATTCTTTTTTTTATATTTTCTAAATTACCATCTAATATATCTATAGTACTAGACTTAAATAATAAGTCATTTTTTGATATAAAATTATTTAGTGTTTCAAATACGTAATTGTCATATTTATATGTATTTTCAAATAAATTCATATAATTAATGTCTTCATCTTCATTTGATTTTTGATATTCCAACATTTCTTCTAATAATAACTTATTAGCATTTTTTATATCATTTAAATTTATATAACAAATGTCCATTTCATCAAAATAACTTTCAATGTTGTTATACCCTTCATACTTTACTATTTCTCTATGTTTTAAACCAAATGTATCATTGTTAGTTATAAATTCAGTAATAGGTTCTATTGTTATTTCTTTTATTTCTTCATATGTTTTTTGTGTATCTATATTAAATAATCTTATTGAAGTTATTTCATCTCCCCAAAATTCTATTCTTACTGGATTTTTTGATGAAATTGGAAAAATATCCACAACAAAACCCCGAATTGCTATGTCTCCGGTTTTATTTATAACAGTTTCTTTTATGTATCCTATATTAAATAATTTATCTACTAATTCTTTTATTTCTAAAATATTTCCTATTTTTAATTTTATTTTACTATTTATAAATGTTTCTTTTTTAGGAAGATATCTTAAATATCCCATTAAATTAGTAACTACTATATTAGTTTTATTGTTTATTATGTTATTAATAGTTTCTAATCTTGTATATTTTAATTCTGGGGATATTGCTAATGCTTCACTTGTTAAAAAGTCATCCATAGGAAATATTGTTGTAGTTTCATTATAATTCAATAGTGATTTATATAGTTTATTAGCTTCGTATAAAGTATTTGTCACTATTAATTTTGGTTTATTATTTTTGAGTAAATTATTTATATATATACATTTTAATTCATCTGTTAGTCCTATTATGTTTTTTTCTTTTGTATCTTTAAATAGATTGTTAAACATATATACACTCTTTCTTGCACAAAACTGATACTTTTAGTATCAGTTCTTTTTATTATATTTATTCATTAAATTATCAAATGATAGTAAGAAGTAATCATTTAATACATTTAATGTTGTTTCTTTTACTTCTTTTAATATTGTCTGTTCTTCTTTAGAAAATTTACCTAGAACATGAGCTTTTAGTTCATCTGTTCTTGATATTCCTATTTTGATTCTTTTATATTCTTTTGAACCTATATTTTGTTCAATATCTTTTAACCCATTATGACCAGCTGATGATCCATTAGCTTTTATTTTTATATTTCCTATTTTAATATCTAAATCATCATGAATTATTAATATATCTTCTTTATCTATTTTAAAGAAATCCATATACTTTTTTACTACTATTCCAGATAGATTCATATATTTTTGTGGTTTTAATAAAATAATTTTTTCATTTTTTATTTTTATTTCATTATATAATCCATTAAATTTTTCTTTATCTATTTTAATATTGTTTTGTTGTGCAAATAAAGTGATTATATCAAAACCAATATTGTGTCTCGTATCATCATATTGCTTACCTGGATTTCCAAGCCCTACTATTAATTTCATATTTTTACTCCCCGTGATAAGTATTGTAAACTTGACTCTTTGGAATATTTCTTTCTTTTGCTACTATTTTTATAGCTTCTTTACTAGAAATACCTTCTTTTATGTATAAGTTTACATGTTCGATTATTGTCAAATTATCGTAAGTTTTTTCTTCTTTATTACCTTCTAAAACGATAACCATTTCACCTTTTGCATCTTTTATTTGCTCTAAAACTTCTAAAACAGTTCCACGATATACTTCTTCATATCGCTTAGTTATTTCCCGGGAAATACTTATTTGTCTATTTCCCAAAGTTTCATGTATTGAATTTAATGTTTTTTCAATTCTATGAGGTGACTCATAAAAAATCAAAGTTGCTTTAATATCTTTTAATTCAGAAAGTTCTTGTTTTCTTTTTCCTTCTTTGTTATTTAAAAAACCATAGAATAAAAAAGGTTGTGGTGATAATCCTGACATTATTAATGCGGGTATTAAAGCTGTTGCTCCTGGTAATGACACCACATTATAATTATTTTCAATTGCTAATGCAGCTAAAATATATCCTGGATCACTAATTGCTGGAGTTCCTCTATCTGATACTACTCCTACATTTTTTCCTTCTTTTAAAAATTCTAACATTTTATTTTTTGCAATATCTTCATTATGTAAATGACTTGCCATCATTCTTTTTTTTATTTCTAATGATTTTAGTAATAAACCTGTTTCTCTAGTATCTTCTGAAAATATAACATCTACTGACTTTAATATTTCTATTGCTCTAAATGTTATGTCCTGCATATTGCCAATTGGAGTTGGTATTAGATAAACTGTTGGACTATTATCATAACTTTTTTGTGACATTTTATCACCTCACTTAAAATATTTTTTCACTTCTTCTGTATATTCCCCATTATCTTCGTGAACATATAATGGATTTAGTATTTTTAATCCTGGTTTTCCGTTTTTTATTCCTTCAATTAATACTGTGTTTGCTTCTGTATTTTGTTTAGGATGAACAAACTGTATTCTTTTTGGTTCTATATTATTATTTTTCATTGCTTGAATTATATCAACTAGTCTATCTGGTCTATGGACAAGTGCCAATGTTGCATTATTTTTTAATATCTTTTTACTTATTTTGCATATTTGTTCTAAATTTAAAGTTATTTCATGCCTTGCTATAGTTTTATAATCTGTTTTATTTAATTTTGAATTTTGTTCCACTTTAAAAAAAGGCGGATTACATGTAATAAGGTCAAAACTATCTGTTTTAATTTGTTTGTAATATTCATTTATATCATCATTTATTAATTCGATTCTATTTTCTAGATTATTTATTTTAATTGATTCTTTCGCAAGTTCAAATACGTCCTCTTGAATTTCTATTGCTTTTATTTTAGCTTCAGTTAGAGTAGTTAATATTATAGGAATAGGCGCATTACCTGTTCCTATATCTAATATATTTTTTACATTTTTGTTTATAGTAACAAAATTTGGTAAAAGTACTGAATCTAAAGAGAAATTGAACATTTGCGTATTTTGAACAATATATAAATTTTTATACCCTAGTAAGTGATTCTTTACATTCATCGCAGTTTGGTTTTTCCTTTTTAAATTCTATTAATCCTTTTTTATCAATTAAAACTTTATATGTTCCTTTAAATATATCTATAGACTTAACAATACCTATACCTTCTTCTGTTTCTATTTGCATTCCTACTTTTGGCAATATTTTTTTGCATAAAGTATATGTTTCATTTTCATACTTTAAACAACATTTTAATCTCCCACAGCTTCCATTTATTTTACTTGGATTTAAAGCTATTCCTTGATTTTTTGCCATATTAATTGATACAGTATCAAAATCATTTAAAAAAGCTCCGCAACATAATTTTCTACCACAAGGTCCTAAACCTCCGACTTCTTTTGCTTTATCCCTAACCCCTACTTGTCTAAGTTCTATTCTAGTTTTATATAATGCAGCTAATTGTTTAGCTAAAGTTCTAAAATCTACTCTATTATCTGAAATAAATTGAAATACTAATTGTTCTCTATCAAATGTAAAGGTTGCGTCTATTACACTCATTTCCAAATTCAATTTTTTTACTAATTCTTTGCATTTTTCTAAAGCTTCTTTTGACTCTTTTAAATTTTTCAAATGTTTTTGATAATCGTTTTTAGTCGATATTCTAACAACTTTTTTTAAAGGAGTTTTAATTTTACTATCTTCTAGTTCTATAACTTCTGTTATCGATTTAGCAAATTGTAAACCTTGTTCTGTTTCCACTATGACTGTTAAATTTTTTTTAATTTTAAAGTCTTGTGGATCAAAATAGTACATTTTCCCTTTTTCTTTGAATGTTATTCCTACTACTTTTATCATATAGCACCTTCTTCTAGTAAAATAATAAACTTATCTAATAATAAATTTATATTTGCATTATATTTTAGTTTTTCTTTTGTTTGTTCAATTATAGTTATTTTTCTAATAATTTGTTCTACTGTGTTCTTATCAGTTATTTTTTGGATTGTTTTTTCATTTTCTTTATAAATTTCAATTTTGTTTTTCACTTTATGGTTAAATATATCTTTATAAAATAGTTGGACCATATTAAAAAAAGCTAATATTTCATCTTTTTCTTTGAAATTACTTAGTATTAATTTATTTGTTTTACAAAGCGTTTTGCTTCCATTCATTTCATAATATTCTACAAATTTAATGATTGCTTCTATTTTTTCGATTGCTTGTCCATCTTCTATAAATTTATTAATTTCATCTTTATTACGATATATATTCTTTGCAATCGTTTCTATTATACTGTTTGATTGACTATTTTCTTGCCTTAATGTTATTATGACACATCTAGATATTATTGTTTCTATTACTTGGTGAGTATTTTCTGTAAGTAATATTGCAATTATATTTTCTTCTGGTTCTTCTAAAAATTTTAGTAAAGAGTTTGCAGATGAAGGGTTTAATTTAGATGCATCTGTTATTACATATATTCTTTTATTATTTATAGTTGATTTTGTTTTAAATATCTTTTGAATTTCTTCTATTTGCTCTTTTGTTATCCATTGTCCATCGGGTCTTATTATTTTCAAGTCTTGATAAGTTTCGTTTTCTATATTTTGATTTTGTTCTTCATTATTTATTATTTTTTTAATAAAGTCTTTTGCGAAATCTAAACCATTTATATTTCCATTTGTTTCTATCATATAAGCATGGCTTAATTTTTCTTTTTCTATTGCATTTTTAATTATTTGATATGCAATAGGTTGTTTTTCTTTATATTTTTCCAAAATCATCACCTCAATATATAATAATCAAAATAGCTATTAATGAAAATAGCGCTTTTGTTCCAAATGTCATAAGTATTAGTATTGTTATAATATTTATTGGTATTATTAAATTTAGTGGTGCAGCTATTAAATTATAAGTATATAAAACTAGTGTACTTAAAATAAATTTTTCTATTAGTTTATAAAGTTTTTTTATCACATTATCACCAATATATATTATTCGTATTTATAATTATTATTCTTTTATATTTTTTCTTTGATCTAACGCCATTTCTAGCGTTAATGAATCAATATATTCCATATCTGCTCCTAAAGGTATACCGTGAGCTATTTTTGATATAGTTACTTTCATTCCGTCTAGCATTTTAGATATGTATAAAGCAGTTGTTTCTCCCTCTATACTAGGTTTAACTGCTATTATTATTTCTTTTATATTTTCTTTTTTTATTCTCTCAATTAGTGAGTAAATTTTTATATCTTCTGGGTTAATTCCATCTATCGGAGATATTAAACCATCTAACACATGATATAGTCCATTATATGTACCTATTTTTTCAAACATAATAACATTTTTTGGTTCTTCTACTACACATATAGTTGATTTATCTCTTGACTCATTTTTACATATTTCGCATAATTCTTCTTCTGATAAATGGTTACATTGTTTACATCTAATAACTTTTTCTTTTACATCTATTATTGATTTAGCAAATAATTCACAATTTTCTTTTTCAAAGTCCATTGTTGCTATTGCTAATCTTTCAGCTGTTTTTTCGCCAATTCCTGGTAGTTTTTTATAGCTATCTATTAGACTTTTTATTGACTTAGGATAACTCATTTAGAATAAACCTGGCATTCCTTGTGTATATTTACCCATTTTCTTTTCTGTATCTTTGTCTATTTGATCCATTATGTTATTTACTGTTACCAAAACCATATCTTCTAACATTTCAATATCGTCTTTATCCAAGTTTTCTGAATCTATTTTAATTGATTTTATTTTTTTATCTCCTGTTGCTTCTACTGTAACAAATGAAGTTGTTGCAGTAAAGACAGTATTATTTATCTCTTCTTTTGCTGTCATCATATCTTTTTGCATTTTTTGTGCTTGTTTCATCATTGCTTGTATATTCATTTTATTTCCTTCTTTCTTTCTTATTGATATTCTATTATTTCTGAAAACATATCTTTTATTTCATTTGATTTTTCTTCATTTAATATATCTTTTAAATAAAAGTCTTCTTCAATATATTCATATTTTTGTAATTTATTATTAAATTGTTGTTTTATTTCTTCCCATTTATTGCTATGTGTAGAAATAACACTAAATTTATTACCTATTGATTTTTCTAGCATTTCTTCTATTTTGATTAATTGTTCATTAAATAAATCAGATTGTAATTCTGTATCTAGTACAAATATTAAATTTTTATCACTTGCGGCTTTTAACTGTGCATCTAATACTAGTGATGCAACCTGTGAATATGTATCGTTTAATATATATGACGACACTTCTTCTATTTTCGGTTTTAAATCTAATAAATCTTTTTTTGAAAAGTTTGATAAAGTATTATTAATTCTAATTTTTGTTACATTTTTAAGTTTTTCTTTTTTGTTATTATCTGCAACTTCAACCTTAGTTTCGATTTCTAATTTAATTACTTTTTTTTCTTTTTCTTTTATTTCTACCTTTTCTGGTACTTGTTTGTTACTTTCAATTATTTCCTGGGAAATATTTTTTTCTTTTTTCTCTTCATTTTTTTCATTATTTTTTTGTTCTTTTAAAACATTCATTAATTTTATTATAGTTAACTCAAATTGAAGTTTTGGATTTGATGTTTTTTTCATTTCATTTAAAGTTAACATAAATGCATCTATCATATTTATTATATTTGTATAATTCGTTGATTCTATTACATTTTTATATATTTGTGTATCATTTACACTTTGTTTTAAAAAATCATCATTTAGATTGAAAATTAAAACATTTTTAAGAAAATAAGTTATTTCTTCTGTTAATTTAACAATGTCTTTACCTGTTTCGTTGAACGTTTCAATTATATTAAACGTTTCAGATATTTCTTTTTTTATAATACTTACTATTAATTTTGATATATCACTTTGAGTAATTGTTCCATTTACATTATGGACATCTTCAATTGTTATTTTTTCATTATTATACGATATTACTTTATCTAGTAAACTTAAGGCATCACGCATACCACCATCTGATAATCGCGCTATTTCTTGTATTGCTAATTCTTCTATTTTTATTTTTTCTTTTTCTGTTACTTCTTCTATTTTTCTATACATTTCTGAATCTTCTATTTTTTTAAAATCAAATCTCTGACATCTAGACAATATAGTCGTAGGTATTTTATGAGGTTCTGTTGTAGCTAATATAAATATTACGTGTTTTGGTGGTTCTTCTAATGTCTTTAACAATGCATTAAAAGCACCAGTACTTAACATATGAACTTCATCTATAATGTATATTTTATATTTACTTATTGAAGGTGTTAAATTAACTTTACTTCTTATTTCTCTTATTTCATCTACTCCATTATTAGAAGCAGCATCTATTTCAATTATATCAGTACTTTGTTTTGTGTTTATTTCTATACAACTAAGACATTTATCACAAGCTAAATCTCCTATTAAATTTTCACAATTAATTATTTTAGACATTATTTTAGCTATACTTGTTTTACCTGTACCTCTAGGTCCTGTAAATAAATATGCATGTGTTATTTTATTGTTTTTTATAGCGTTTTTAAGTGTTTTTATAACTATTTTTTGTCCAACTACACTATCAAACGTCGATGGTCTATATTTTCTATATAATGCTTGATACATATGTCACCTCACTCATATATAATTATACCACAGAAAAAGAAGAGATTGACCTTTACTTTCTCTTCTTTTTAAAAAATTTTTGTAATAATTCCAACGATTCCTCTGCACAAATCCCTTTTTCATAATTTATTTTATTATATTGTTTTAAATATCCAAATTTATCAGAATCAATCGAGTAATATATTTTTTTTATTTTTGATTGTTCGATTGCTCCTGTGCACATCATACACGGTTCTAACGTGACATACATCTCACAATCTATCAATCTCCAACTTTTTAATTTTTTACAAGCTTTTTCTATTGCTATTATTTCAGCATGTTTTGTTACTTGCTGTTTTTTTTCTTTTTTATTGTGAGCTTTTGCAATTACTTTATTATTTTTAACAATTACTGCACCAATAGGTATTTCCTTTGATTTAAAGGCCTTATAAGCTTCTTTTAGTGCTATTTTCATATACTTTTCGTTCATTTTATCACCTAATTATAAAAAAAGCACACACATTCAGAGATCCTTAAGGCTGCTATCTTCCGATCCTGACCTGTTTCGAATATAAATGTTGTGCATAATTAATATATACTATTATTTCCTTTTTTTCAATTTTTTTAACGTTTCACGTGGAACATTGTTATTTTGTTTTACTCTATGTTTCACGTGGAACATCATTGTTTTGTTTTACTCTATGTTTCACGTGGAACATT
>CAYJEO010000004.1:14006-38992 GCA_964369355.1 uncultured Muribaculaceae bacterium
TTCACGTGGAACATTATTATTTTGTTTTATTCTATGTTTCACGTGAAACGTTGTTGTCTTTTTTTACTGGAATTGTTATGTTTAATATAACAAAAATATTTCCCGGGAAATAAAAAAGAGCTATTGCTCTTCATTTATTATTGTATTTTCAGTGTTTTCAGGAATTAATTCAGTGTTATTAACTTCGTTTTCTATATTTTCATTGGTTTCATCTTCTAATTTTTCAATTAGAGCTACTGTACTAACTTTTTGTTCATCTTTCAAATTAATTAATTTAACACCTTGTGCAACTCTTCCTGTTGAAGAAACTTGTTCTAGTGATAATCTTATTATTATTCCACTATTTGTCATAATCATTAAATCTTCTAATCCTGAAACTGCTTTAAATGCTATTATACTACCATTTTTTTCAGTTATATTTAAGGCTTTAACACCTTTGCTTCCTCTGTGAGTTTTTCTAAACTGTTCTACACCTGTTTTCTTACCATAACCTTTTTCAGTTACAACTAAAATTTCATTATCTAATGTAGCCACTTCGATTCCTACACAAATTCCATCGCCAGCATCAATTCCTCTAACTCCTGATGCAGTTCTACCCATAACTCTTATTTCTGTTTCATCAAATCTTATCATTCTACCATTAGATGATGCTATTAATATTTCATTTTCTCCTGTTGTTTTTTTAACACCAATAAGATTGTCATCTTCTTTTAAAGTTATAGCTATTTTTCCATTTGTTCTTATATTTTCAAATTCAGTTAACGCTGTGCGTTTAACTAAACCTCTTTGTGTACAAAATACAATATATTTATTTTCCTCTGCATTTTCAACCTTTAACATAGATGTTACTACTTCTTCTTTATCTAAAGGTAATAAATTTACAATCGGTAATCCTTTTGCTTGTCTGCTATATAAAGGTACTTCGTATCCTTTGATTCTGTAAACTCTTCCTTTATTAGTAAAGAATAATAAATAGTCATGGGTTGTCATAGTTATCATATGTTCTACAAAGTCTTCTTCGTTTGTAGACATACCTTTAACTCCAACTCCACCTCTATTTTGAGTTTTATAAGTCTCTGTAGTAATACGTTTTACATAACCTTTATTAGTTAATGTTATAACTATATCCTCTACAGGGATTAAAGATTCGTCTTCTATATATTCGATTGATGTCATATCTATCTCTGTACGACGTTCTGTTGCAAATTTACGCTTAATTTCAAGCATTTCTTCTTTTATAATTGATAATACTCTTTGCTCGTTCGCTAATATATCTTTTAAATCTGCTATTAATAATTCTAATTGAGCGATTTCTTCTTCTATTTTTTCTTTTTCTAATCCAGTTAATCTTCTTAATCTCATATCTAATATAGCTGTTGCTTGTATTTCAGACAATGAAAATTTAGTTATTAATTGTTCTTTAGCTATTTGATCTGTTTTAGATTCTCTAATAATTTTAATTACTTCATCTATATGATCTAGAGCTATTTTTAACCCTAATAATATATGATGTCTATCTTCTGCTTTTTTTAAGTTAAATCTAGTTCTTCTATATATTATTTCTTTTTGATAATCAATGTAATGCATTAATATATCTTTTAATCCAAATGTATGTGGTCTTCCATTATGAAGCATTAATAAATTAATACCATATGATGTTTGTAATTGCGTATTTTTATATAAATTATTTAATACTACATTTGCATTTGCTTCTTTTTTTAATTCTACAACTAATTTAAAACCATTTTTTAATGATGTTTCATCTCTTAAATCAGATATTCCTGTTAGAACTTTATCTCTTACTAATTCAGCAATTTTCATTTGTAAGTTGTGAGTATTTGTTTGATATGGAACCTCAGTTATAACTATTTGTGTTTTTGAATTAGTTTCCACTATATTAACTTTTCCTCTTACAACTATTGACCCTCTACCTGTTTCATATGCTTTTCTAATTCCAGCATTTCCTAAAATACTTCCGCCTGTTGGGAAATCTGGTCCTTTTAAATGAGTCATTAATTCTGATAATTCAATGTCATTATTGTCAACATATGCAACAGTTGCATCTATTACCTCACCTAAATTATGTGGTGGAATATTGGTTGCCATACCTACTGCTATACCTGTACCACCATTTACTAATATATTTGGGAATCTACTTGGTAATACTGTAGGTTCTTTTTCAGATGCATCATAGTTATCTGTCATATCTATAGTATTTTTATCGATATCTCTTAACATTTCCATTGATATTTTAGCTAATCTTGCTTCTGTATAACGTGATGCGGCCGCTGTTGAACCATCAATAAAACCAAAGTTTCCGTGACCATCTATTAATTTATGACTATAACTAAAGTCTTGAGCCATACGTACCATAGAGTCATAAATAGCAGAATCTCCGTGTGGATGGTATTTCCCCATTACATTTCCGACTGTTTTGGCACTTTTTACATATTGTTTATCCGGTGTGTACCCGTCTTCATACATTGCATAAAGGATTCTTCTGTGAACAGGTTTCAATCCGTCTCTTAAATCTGGTAATGCACGTGAGACAATTACACTCATTGAATATTGTAAAAATGAATCTTTTACTTCTTTTTCAATGTTAATTAATTCTATTTTGTCCATCTTGTTCCTCCTATATGTCTAAATTTTCTACATTTAATGCGTTTTCTTCTATAAAATTTCTTCTTGGTTCTACTGCTTCTCCCATTAGAATTTCAAAAATTTCATCTGCTACCATTGCATCTTCTAAAGTTACTTTTCTAAGTACTCTATTTTCAATATGCATTGTAGTTTCACTTAATTCATCTTTATCCATTTCCCCAAGTCCTTTCATACGAGCTACTTGCGGTTTTCTTTGATTTTCATCAAATTGAGTTAAATATTCATTTTTTTCTTGTTCTGTTAAAAAATATTTTACCGTTTTACCGTGTGTAACCTTAAATAAAGGTGGTTGGGCTGCATATACATACCCTGCACTAATAACAGGTTTAAAAAAGCGGTATAATAGTGTTAAAAGAAGTGTTCTGATGTGTGAACCATCTACATCGGCATCGGTCATGATAACTATTTTATGGTATCTACAATTTTCTAAACTAAATTCTTCACCAATTCCTGTACCTAAAGCGGTTATTAAACTTCTAA
Source organism: uncultured Muribaculaceae bacterium (assembly GCA_964369355.1). Lineage (GTDB taxonomy): Bacteria > Bacillota_I > Bacilli_A > RF39 > UBA660 > CAYJEO01. Next base: position 17,151 of record CAYJEO010000004.1, read on the forward strand.
TTTCAGCATTTCCTAAAATTTTATCCAATCTTGCTTTTTCTACATTTAAGATTTTACCTCTAAGTGGTAAGATAGCTTGCGTTATTGCATCTCTACCTTGTTTTGCAGCTCCTGCAGCCGAATCCCCTTCGACTATGAATAATTCACATTCTTCTGGTATTTTAGAAGAACATTTCGCTAATTTTCCCCAGTCTGCTGTAAAATCATTGTCTGATTTTTTTCTAATTAATTCTCTTGCTCTTTTTGCAGCCACTCTTGCCCTTGCAGCAGTCATGGCTTTTTCTACTATAGTTCTAGCTACAGTTGGATTTTCTAATAAAAATCTTTCTAAACCTTCACTTACGACATCAGAAGCTATTTTTCTAACCTCTGCGTTTCCTAATTTCGTTTTAGTTTGTCCTTCAAATTGCGGGTTAGGATGTTTACAAGATACAATCATTGTTAATCCTTCTCTTACATCTTCTCCAGATAGATTTTCATCTTTTTCTTTTATAATGTTATTTGTTCTACCATAGCTATTAACAATTCTAGTTAAAGCTACTTTTACTCCATCTTCGTGTGTTCCACCTTCATGAGTATTTATATTATTTGTAAACGAATATATATTTTGTGCGAATCCTGAGTTATATTGCATAGCTATTTCTAATGCAATATTGTCTTTTTCTCCTTCAAAATATACTACTTTTTCATGAATTACTGTTTTATTTGCATTTAACATTTCTACATAGGCACTAATTCCGCCTTCATATATGAATTCTTCTTTTTTTATTTCAACTTCTCTATCATCTATTAAAATTATTTTTAATCCTTTATTTAAAAATGCTAATTCTTTTATTCTATTTTTTAAAATATCATATTCATATACTTGAGTTTCTGTAAATATTGTTGCATCTGGTTTGAAAGTAACTGTTGTACCCGTTCTATTAATGTCACATTCTTCTATTATCTTTAATGGTTCTACTGTTTTTCCACCATCTTCAAATCTTATAAAATGTACTTTTCCGTTTTGGTATACTTTTACTTCTACCCATTCACTTAAGGCATTTACTACTGATGCACCTACTCCATGTAGTCCACCTGATACTTTGTATCCGCCACCGCCGAATTTTCCTCCAGCATGTAATACAGTATAAACTGTTTCAACTGTTGATAATCCAGTTTTAGCATGTACTCCTGTTGGGATTCCACGTCCATCGTCTTTTACAGTAATAGAATTGTCTTTATTAATTATAACCTCTATATCATCACAGTATCCTGCTAATGCTTCATCTATTGCATTATCTACTATTTCCCATACTAAGTGGTGCAATCCTCTTCCACTTGTAGATCCTATGTACATTCCTGGTCTTTTTCTTACTGCTTCTAACCCTTCTAGTACTTGAATATTGGATGCATCATATTGTTGTTTATTATCTTCCATTATTTCACCTCGTCTATATTTTTAATCATTGCTTGCTCTATTTGTATTTTTTTCGATTTTGATAATATATTTTTTTCTATATTGGTCAATTCTGTCGTTGTTATAATTACCTGCATATCATCAGTTATATATTTTAGTAAATTATTTTTTTTAATATCGTCTAATTCACTAAATACATCATCTAATAATAATATCGGCGTTTCTTTTAATACAGTCTTATATAGTTCTAACTCTGCTAGTTTCAAAGATAAAACAGCTACTCTTTGTTGTCCTTGTGAACCATATTTTTTTAAATTTTCACCATTCAAATAAAAAGAAATATCATCTTTATGCGGTCCTATCATTGTAGTTCCTACTCTGATTTCGTTACTTTTAGTATCTTTATACATTTCTTTTAATGATTCTTTTATGTTATTTGATGTTTCTATGAAACTTTCATATTTTATTTCAAAATTATCCATATCTAATATGTCTTTATATATGTTTTTTGCATATTCATTTAATTTTTCAATAAATTTTTTTCTCGCTTTATAAATTTCTATACTTTTATCAATCAGGTAGTTAGTTATTATTTCAAAATAATTTTGGTCTATTTTCATTCCTTTTTGTAGTTTTTTTAATAAATCATTTCTTATTTTAAGTAATTTATTATAATCACTTAAAATTATTAAATAAGATGTATTAATTTGACTAATTTCTACATTTAAAAATTTTCTTCTTTCTGCTGGAAACCCTTTAATTAATCTCAAATCTTCTGGAACAAATATAATTATTTTCATTTTTGATATATATTCGCTTGTTTTTTTGATTTCATCTCCGTTTATTTTTATTTTTTTCTTTTTTTCCGATAGACCTATTTCTAATTTACTTTCTCCTTCTTCTGTATTTAGTATTCCATTTAAGTAAGCTGTTGCTTCATTTGTTTTTATTAGACTGTTATCTATAAAAGAGCGATGCGATTTTGTTATTCCTAAAAAATAAATACTTTCTAACAAATTTGTTTTTCCTTGGGCATTATTTCCATAAATAATGTTTATTGTTGGATTTAGTGTTATTTCAAGATTACTATAATTACGAAAATTAGTTATTTTTAACGTCTTTAAATACATTATCCACCCACTTTGCTATTTTAAGTACCTTTTTTTAAAGAATGTGTAGTTTTTTGTATACCCATACACATATATAATTATACCACAAATTAGTGCATAATAATTAAAAAATAAGCATTTTTTGCTTATTTTTCGTTATTTTTTCTTTGTCTTAAAATTGAATCTAATCGTGTTGCTCTCAATATTTGATTTTCCAGTGATCCATAGGACAAATTTAATTCAATTAATTGCCCATTTTTCAATAAAACTTTTGATGTTTTGTTATTTTTTATATACTTTTCCACATAATTAACATTTATCCATGTACTTAAGTTAAGTCTTGGTGATGATGTTGGAAAAAATATAATATTTCTTGATTCTTCGATTATTATCGGTGTTTTGTAATTTACTCCTGTTAATGCCTTTGTTCCCTCTTTTCTCCCTTCGTATGAACTTCCAAAAAATTTACAACTTTCATTGATTATTTCTTGTGAGTTTTGATTGATTATAAATGTCTCGTCTTGTTCTATTACCTGTGTTGTTGTGATATCTAACGGTATTAACGCACATGTACCACTGTTTATTTCATATTTATTTTTCATAATATTTCCCCCTTAATAAATTGAAATTAACTCTCTTATACACCTATTTATTGTCGAAATTTGTCGTTTTTTGTCAAAAAAAAGAGAAAATTGCATTTTTTTCTCATTTTTTTAATTAATATGTTCTAATTGGTAAAATTAATTGAATTAAATTATCATTTTCAGGAGTTTTAACTATTATTGGTTTAACTTCTCCGTTAAATAGTAATTCTATATCTTCACTATCTAATGATTTTATAGCATCCATCATATATTTTGAAGAAAATGCTATTTTTAATTCTTCTTCTTTTGATTTTTCCACAGTAATGGTTTCTTCTACTTTTCCTATTTCAGGTATAGTTGACGAAATAACTACTTTATTTTTATTGGTTTCAAATTTTATAGTATTTTTATCAGATTCATTTGTAAGTAAACTTGCTCTATCTATTGCATTGTAGTAATCAGATAAGTTAGTTTTCATTGTTAATGAAAATTCTGTCGGTATTAATTTTGAAACATCTGGATAAGTTCCATTTATTAAACTAGATTGCATTATTATATCGTTAAATTTAAATAATACTTTATTATTAAATATGTGCATTTCTATATTTTCTTCATCATCTGCAAATAATTTAGTTAATTCTGTTAAATTTTTAGTAGGAATTATAATATTTATTTGATTTTCGATGTTTTCCGCTAATTTTATTGTTTTTTTAGCTAATCTATATGAATCTGTTGCAGTACATTCTAGTGTATCTCCTATGATCTTAAAATTAATACCTGTTAAGAACGGTTTTGATTCTTGGTTTGATGCAGCGAATGATGTTTGTGAAATAATCGATTTAAACACCTTCTTACTTAAAGTTATAGGTGTCTTAGTCCCTTCCATGTCAATTGTTGGAAATTCGCTTGCAATATTACAATTTAGGTTGAAACTAGAGTTTTCTGTAAAGATAAATACTTTTGAATCTACTACTTCTTCTATATTTATAATAGTATTAGGTAATTTTCTTATAATTTCGTATATATATTTACCAGAAACTACTATTTCTCCTAACTTTTCAATTTCGTCTATTTCTTCTTTTGGAATAAAAGATTTAATAGCTATATCGTTATCGGTACTTAACAATGATAAACCTTCTGCTTCTAAATCAAATTTTATACAATTTAATATAGGTATTAGATTTTTAGAAGAAACTCCTTTTATTACATGATTTAAATGTTCCATTAATATATTTTGTTTAATTTTTAATTTCATATGACCCTCCATTTATATTATTATTTTTTAAAGTTTTTTTATTATTAGTGTGGAAAATGTTAATAAATGTTTTTTTTGTTATTTTATAAAGGATAAACAACTCTTTTTTAGTGTGTAAAACTTTTTAATAACTTTAGTGTTTTCCACGGTTATTTTATTTGATCTATTATCTTATTTATTTCTAATTCTAAATCTTTATTAGTTTTTAGTTCTTTTTTTATTTTATCAACAGAATGCATTACAGTAGTATGGTCTTTTCCACCGAATTCTATTCCAATTTTAGGTAATGACTCTCCTACTACGATTCTACATATATACATAGCAATTTGTCTAGGTACTGATATTTTAGTAATTCTTCTTTTACTTTTCATATCCTCAACAGTAATGTTATAGTGCGTTGCAACTAATTGCTGTACTTGATCTATTTTGTTTTTTGCAACAATGCTTTTTACAAAATAATCTTTTAATGCTTCAGTTGCTAAGTCTAAATCTATTTTAGAACCATTCATCATAGTTGCATAAGCTAATACTCTAGTAATAGCACCTTCTAATTTTCTAACATCACTAGTACAATTACTAGCAATTAGTTGTTTAACTTCGTTAGAAAAATCATTTTCTAATAGATGACCCTCTATTTTTTTATTTATAATTGCCATTCTTAGTTCAAAATCTGGTGGTAATATATCTGTTGTTAATCCCCAGTTAAATCTAGTTTTTAATCTGTCTTCTAACGATTTTAAATCATCAGGAGATCTATCAGAAGATATAATAATTTGTTTATTGTTATTATATAAATCATTAAAAGTGTTGAAAAATTCTTGTTGCGCTTTGTTTGCGATTTGTAGATATTGGATATCATCGATCATTAAAACATCAATATCTCTATATTTTTTCTTAAAAGATTTTACTTCTTCAATATTATTATCTTCTTTTGATAATCTATGAAGATCTATAAAATCATTAACAAATTGTTCACTAGTAACATATAATACATTTTTTTTATAATTTTTTACTATATGATTTCCAATAGCGTGCATTAAGTGTGTCTTCCCTAGTCCACTTGACCCATATATAAATAATGGATTATACATATAACCAGGTTTGTCAGCAACAGCAACAGCCGTAGCGTGAGCGAATTTATTGGAATTTCCTACTAAAAAATTGCTAAAAGCATACTCGCTTTTTAATGTATCTGATATATTAGCACTAGGAACTCCTAAATCATCTGTGTCTATTACTATATTATCTTCAAGTTCATCTTCAGTTAAGTAGTCGAATTTGAAAATAGTACCTGTAATATTGGCAAAAATTTCTTCCATATAATCATTATAGTTTTCCTTCAAATATTTTTTATAGACATGCATAGGTACTAAAATAGTCGCTTTACCATCTTTTAAACTATGTAATTTTGTCTCTTTAAAATATGTTTCAAACATTATAGGAGAAATTTTATTTTCAATAGAGTTTAAAAATTCATTCCATAAGCTTTTCATATCCATGTATAACACCCCCAACATAGATAACATTAAGTTCATTTTACCTTTATTTATAAAGAATGTCAAAGAAAATTTATATTTTTTTTTAATTAAATTTTGGGCAATAATTTATCAACAAACTTATTAACATCACATTACCATATAAATTAAATTAAAACTATATTTTTCAACATGTATTGTGGAAAATAACTTAACACTAACTAACAATTAACATTTTCATGTAAAAAATATTTCCCCACCCTATGTTAATAAGAATTTATAGCCTTTTTTTATAATATAAAACAATATTTTTGTAAGTGGAAAAGTACAAGCGTAAAAAAAATGGATTAAAAATTACTAACAACCATGTGGAAAACTCATATTTACGACTAAAATTTAATATGAAAGTTAAAAAAAACACGAAATTCAACTCTTTTCCACAAAAAATGTGTAAAAAAACATACTTTTTGCCCTATTTTCACTAAATTTTCACTTATTTTGTCGAATTTTCGAACTTCTTAATTTTTTTTGTATTTTTATAAAAAAAAGTTTGACAAAATAACCTTTTATCTATATAATTATAAGGCAAAGGGAAATTGTCAAATCAGGAGGTGTAATTATGAAAAGAACATTTCAACCAAATAATAGAAAAAGAAGTAGAAAACAAGGATTCTTAGCTCGTGCTAAAACTAAAATGATTAGTTCTAGAAGAAGAAAAGGTCGTAAAGTATTATCTCATTAAAAAGATTACCACTCTAAGACAGTGGTTTTTTTTACATAGAATATTAAAATAGAAGGTGATATAAATGAAAAAAATCAATATAATTCAAAAGAATAGTGAATATAGCCGACTTATTCAAAAAGGCATGAAGGTTTATTCTAAAAATATTACATTTTTTTATGAATCTACTGATGATTTATATCATTTTGGATTTTCAATAGGTAAAAAAATAGGTAATGCAGTTACTAGGAATAAAATAAAAAGAAGAATAAAAAATATTCTTGACCAAAAAGACTTTGAAAATAGTTTCAACTGTATTATAATGGTAAGGAAAGGTATTACCGAACTTTCATTCATGGAAATAGAAAATGAAATAAATTATCTTTTAAAAAAATCAAAACTATTAAAAGGAGAACAAAATGAAAATAAATAAAAAATATTTTAAATTGGTTGTAATGATATTTTCTGTATTTTTACTTACTGGATGTACAACATATATGGAAGATGCTGATAACAATCAATTAAAAGATCCAGCAACAGGGCAAAGATTAGTATCTAATATATTATGTCAACCAACTAAAGAAGAGGTAATAGAATTATATACAGAAGCTGAAAAAGACCTTACGGAATTGCCAGAATGTCAATATTTTTCAATAACAGGAAATGAATATAATGGTATTTGGGACACTTTATTTGTAAGACCATTAGCATTCATTATTATAAATATAGGAAAAATATTTAATAACTATGGTATAGCTATTATTCTATCAACATTATTAATTAGATTATTAATGTATCCTTTAACTCAAAAACAAGCTATGCAATCTGAAAATATAAAAAAGGCTCAACCAGAAATAAAAAAATTAGATAAAAAATATCAAAACAGAACAGATCAAGAAGCCATGATGCAAAAATCACAGGAAACAATGCAAATTTATAAAAAATATAATATTAATCCTTTATCAGGATGTTTATTTGCATTTATTCAAATTCCATTATTCTTTGCTTTCTATGAAGCATTATATAGATTACCAGTAATCTTCGAAGGAACTTTCTTAGGAATAAATATGGGAATGACAGCTGCAACAGCAGTTCTTGAAGGTAAATTTGGTTATATATTAATAGTAGCAGGAGTAGTATTAGTAACTCATTTCTCAATGAAATTAAATGCTGGAGCTATGTCAGTTGAAGGAGATCAAGCAAAAGCTATGGCTACTATGAAAAAAGTAATGGTAGGTATGGTTGGTATATCTTCATGTTTTGTATCAGCAGCAATTGGTATTTATTGGATAACTAACTCAACATTTACAATATTACAAAACTTATATGCAAAAAGGAGGGCTTTAATTGTTAAATAAATATACTTATTCAGGTAAATCTTTAGAAAAAGCATTAGAACTGTGTTTAGAATCTTTAAATTGCAACCACGATGAACTTTATATTAAAGAACAAGTAGAAGAAGGAAAATTATTTAAATCAAAAAAAATTACTTTAGAAGTAATAAAAAAAGCCGATATAATAACTTTTATAAAAAATTATATAAAAGAAGTTACTAAAAATATGGGTATAGATGTTAATTTAGAGGTAAAAGAAAAAGATTCTATAATAAATGCAATTATAGTGTCAGACCATAATAATATATTAATAGGAAAAGATGGAAGAACATTAAATTCTATACAATTATTATTAAGACAATCATTAAATAAAGAAGGATTTAATATTAAAATTAATATAGACGCTTCAAACTATAAAGAAAAGAAAAAAAATAATTTAGAACGCGAAGTTAAAAAAATTATTAAGGAAGTATTAGATTCAAAAATAGATGCTAAATTAGACCCTATGAATTCATACGAAAGAAGAGTAGTACACACATTGGTAAGTGAATATGAAAAATTAGAAACTGAAAGTGTAGGAGTTACTCCAAATAGAGCAATAGTAATAAAATATAAAGAAAAGTAATCTTTTCTTTTTTTGTTTTAAAAATTGACCTTTTAGCATATTTAATGTATAATTCAAAGGACTTAAGAGGTGATTTTATGTTTGATACAATTTGTGCAGTAGCAACATCTTCTGGTGTTGGATCTATTTCAATAATAAGAGTTAGTGGTAAAGAATCTATTAATATTGTTAATAGTCTTTTTAAAGGCAGAAATTTAACAAAAGTAGAAAGTCATAATATAAATTACGGACACATTATATATAAAGAAGAAATTATAGATGAAGTATTAGTGTCAGTTATGAGAGCGCCAAAAACATTTACAACAGAAGATACAGTTGAAATAAACTGTCATGGTGGAATTATAACAACAAAAAAAGTATTAGAAACATTACTTTTATCTGGTGTGAGACAAGCAGAACCAGGAGAATTTACAAAACGAGCTTATTTAAACGGAAGAATAGATTTAATAAAAGCAGAAGGTATAATGGATTTAATAAATGCTAAAACAGATAATGCAAGAAAATTAGCCCTAAATGAAATAAGTGGTAAAGTATCTAATTTAATATCTGATTTAAGAGAACAATTAATAAGTATAATAGCAAATATTGAAGTAAATATAGATTATCCAGAATATTTAGATATTCATGAAATTACAAACGATGAAATAAAACCTAAGGTAAGTAGTATAAAAGCACAAATAGCAAAAATAATAAAAGAAAGTGAATCTGGAAAAATAATAAAAGAAGGTATAAAAACGGCTATTATAGGACGTCCAAATGCAGGGAAAAGTAGCTTATTGAACAATTTATTAGAATATGAAAAAGCTATTGTTACAGATATAGCAGGAACTACAAGGGATATAGTGGAAGGTACAATCGTTGTTGATGGTATAGTATTAAACATAATTGATACAGCGGGTATTAGACAATCAAATGATGTAGTAGAATCTATCGGAATCAAAAAAAGCATAGAAACTTTAGAGGAAGCAGATTTAGTTTTATTTATGTTAAATAATAATGAGGAATTAAATGGTGATGAATTACAATTATTAGAAAAAATAAAAAATAAAAAACATATAATAGTAATTAATAAAATAGATTTAGAAAACAAATTGAATATAGATAATGAAAATACTATTAAGATAAGTGCTTTAAAAAATATAGGAATAGACCAATTAAAAGAAAAAATAAAAGAATTATTCAATCTAGGACAATTAGAACAACAAGATTTAACATATTTAACAAATGCTAGAAGTTTAGCAATCTTAAAAAAAGCTTCATTGTTAATTGAAGAAGTAGAAAAAGGAATTGAAGCTAATATGCCTATAGATATGCTGGAAATAGATATAAAAGAAATCTGGCAAGCTTTAGGTACAATAACAGGAGAAACTTATGAAGATGAGTTAGTTGATCAGTTATTTAGTAGATTTTGTTTAGGAAAATAGGTGATAAAATGAATTATGAAATAATAGTAGTAGGTGGAGGACATGCAGGGTGTGAAGCAGCATTAGCATCAGCAAGATTAGGAAATAAAACACTACTAGTTACAGGAAATATAAAAAATATAGCAGATATGCCTTGTAATCCATCAATTGGTGGTTCAGCAAAAGGGATAGTGGTTCGCGAAATAGATGCTTTAGGTGGGCAAATGGGCTTAAGCGCTGACAAAACATTAATACAAATAAAGATGTTAAATAGTAGTAAAGGCCCAGCAGTGCAAGCACTAAGAGCACAAGGAGATAAAGTTTTATATCCAAAAGAAATGTTAAAAGTATTAACAGAAACAAAAAATTTAGAAATAAAAGAAAGTATAGTAGAAGATTTAATAGTAGAAAACAATAAAGTTACAGGTGTAATATTAGAAGATAATACAAAAATAAAATCAAATGCAGTTATACTTACAACCGGAACATACTTAAAAGCTGATATTTTAATAGGTGACAAAAGAAGAAGAGAAGGTCCTCATGGAGAAAAACCAAGTAATTTCTTAAGTGAAAAACTAGAAGAATATGGATTTAGAATAATAAGATTAAAAACTGGAACGCCGCAAAGAATAGATGCAAGAACAATAGATTACACACAAACTAGAGTTGAACCAGGAGATGATAAAGTTCATACTTTTTCACACGAAAATAATGTTTTCTATGATGTAGAAAAACAAATTCCTTGTCACTTAATTTATACAACACCAGAAACTCACGATATTATAAATAATAATTTAAATAAATCAAGTATGTATGGTGGTTTAGATGATATTAGAGGAATAGGTCCTAGATATTGTCCATCAATAGAAGATAAAATAGTAAGATTTAGTGAAAAAGAAAAACACCAATTATTCTTAGAACCTGAAACCAAAATAGATACAGATGAAGAATACGGTAATTCTATATATATTCAAGGGTTTTCAACTAGCATGCCTGAATATATACAAGATGAAATGGTAAGAAGTCTTCCAGGATTAAAAGATGCAAAAATATTGAGATATGGTTATGCAATTGAATATGATGCAATATATCCAACTCAATTAAAACAAACATTGGAAACAAAAATATTAGAAAACTTATTTACTGCCGGACAAATAAATGGAACAAGTGGATATGAAGAAGCAGCTTGCCAAGGCTTAATAGCGGGCATAAACGCATCAGCAAAAATTAATAATAAAAAACCTTTAATAATAAAAAGAAACGAAGGTTATATAGGAGTTCTAATAGATGATTTAGTAACAAAAGGAGTAATAGATCCTTATAGATTATTAACCTCAAGAGCTGAATATAGATTATTATTAAGACACGATAATGCAGACTTAAGATTAAGAAAATACGGTTATGAAATAGGTTTAATAAATGAAGAAAAATATCAAACACTAATTAAAAAAGAACAAAAAATAGAAGAACTTACGAATTTATTAAAAGAAAATAAGATAACTCCAACTAAAACAACACTAGATTATTTAGAAACTATTCCAACAACGCCATTAAAAGATGGTATAAGTTTATATAATTTTTTAAAAAGACCAGAGATAAAAATAGAGCATATCAAAAATTTTATTGAAATAGATTTTGAAGAAGAAGTAATTGAACAAGTATACATTAATAATAAATATGAAGGATATATAGCAAAAGCAATAAAAGATGCTGAAAAAATGGTAGAATTAGATGCCAAAAAAATACCAGAAAATATTGATTACGACTTAATTAAAAATATAGCATCAGAAGCAAGACAAAAATTAAAAGAAGTTAAACCAACATCAATTGGACAAGCACTAAGAATTAGCGGTGTAAACCCAAGTGACATATCAATATTAATGGTTTACTTAAAAAGGAAAAATAATTAATGAATATAGAACAATTCCTTTCATATACAAGTAAAATAAATATTAATGTAACAGAAACACAATTAGAACAACTAAACACTTATTTTGAAATGTTGGTTGAATATAATAAAGTTATGAACCTAACAGGAATAACAGAAAAAGAACAGGTTTATTTAAAGCACTTTTATGATAGTTTAACATTACACCAAAGTATTAATTTGTATGATGAATTAACAATTTGTGATGTAGGAACTGGAGCAGGATTTCCAGGTATGGTATTAAAAATAGTATTTCCTAATTTAAAAGTAACACTAGTTGATTCATTAAATAAAAGATTAAACTTTTTAAATGATGTAATTAATAAATTAGATTTAAAAAATATTGAATGTATACATTCTAGAGCAGAAGATTATGCAAAAAACAATAGATGTAAATTTGATATAGTAACAGCAAGAGCAGTAGCTCCTTTAAATATCTTATTAGAATATTGTGTGCCACTAGTAAAGGAAGACAAATATTTTATTCCAATGAAAGCTAATATAGAAGAAGAGTTGGATATATCAAAAAGCGCCATGAAAAAATTAAATGTAATAATTGAAGAAAAAATACAATTTTTATTACCATTTGAAAATAGCAATAGAACTTTAATAAAATTTAAAAAAACAAAAGATAATCCTTTATTTCCAAGAGAAAATAAAGAAATCAAAAAGAACCCTTTATAGGGTTTTTTATTTCCCGGGAAATATTTTGAAATTATTTCCCAAACTTAATTGATTTATTTCCCAAAGTATAGTAATATATATTTTAGAAGAATAAAAAGGGAGTGTAAGTTATGAATAATAAAACGTTTCAAGAATTAGATATAGACGAAATTTTACCTAATAGATTTCAACCTCGTATTAAATTTAATGAAACTAGTTTAAATGAACTTTCAACATCAATTCAAGAGCATGGGGTAATTGAACCGATAGTTGTAAGAAAACTAGGAGATAAATATGAAATAATAGCAGGGGAAAGAAGATATAAAGCAACAGTTTTAGCCGGAATAACAAAAATACCAGCTATAATAACAGATATGAATGATAGAGCAAGTAGTGAAGTAGCTTTAATAGAAAATGTACAAAGAGAAGACTTAACACCTATAGAAGAAGCTATATCTTACAAAAAAATATTAGATATGAATTATTTAACACAACAAGAACTAGCTGTTAAATTAGGTAAAAATCAATCGACAGTAGCAAATAAACTAAGATTGTTAGAACTTGCAGATGAGGTTCAAGAAGCATTACTTGATATCGAAATATCAGAAAGACATGCTAGATCATTGTTAAAAATAAAAGACAAAAACAAGCAAATTGAAGTTTTAGAAAAAATTATAAACGAAAGATTAACTGTAAGAAAAACAGATGATTTAATACAACAAATACTAAAAGAGGAAGCAAAACCAACAGAACAAAAAACAATTTCTTTTGCAGATTTTGAAACTGTTGATTTAGAGGAGGAAACAAAAATGGATAATGATTTCATTCCAGAAGTAGTTAATATTAATAACGACATTAAACCAACAGAAATAGAAAATGTAAATATAGAAGAAGTTAGTTTAGAACCTGTACAACCAATAGTAAATCCAGGTTTTGTAAATGTAGAAAATATTGAAAACACTGCACAAAACATTTATGAAGAAAAACCATTAGCGGATTTAAGTTCTTTATTAAATTCTACACCTGTTGTTACTGAAGAAGTAGTAGAAATAAAACCAACAGTAATAGAACAACCTGAAGAATTTGCTTTTAAAACAGGGAAATTTTTCAATATATTAGGAAACGAAGAAGAAACAGAAACAACAAAAGAAGAAGATAACATTTTTGAAGCATCAATTAAAATGGAAGAAGCTATTACTGCAGATGTAAATAATAGTATTCAAATGCCGAATTTCGACGATTTATTTGCAGTTAAAACAGAAACTCCTGTTGTTCAACCAACAATAGAACCTGTACAAATCATAGAACCAACTGTAGTTCAACCTATAGAACAAGTAATGCCAGCAATGCCAAACTTAGAAGAAATAATAACACCACTTGAAGCATCACCAGTAGAACAATTTGCACAAACAGAAACAAAAGTTGAAAAAGAAATAGACTATTCTAAATTTTATGAACCTTTAGAAGATATAGTAGAAACGCCTATAGAAACAAAAACTGAAGAAATTCCTTATAACAACTACGCTTTAAGAGATACAGAAGAAATAGAAATAAAACCAATTCAAACTCAAACTGTATCAAAAGCAGTAGTAGATATGAAAACAGTTATAAATACAATTAGAAATTGTGCAGAAACAATTGAAAAATATGGTTTCACAATAGATGTTGATGAAATAGATTTAGAAAATATCTATCAAGTTACATTTAATATAAATAAAAAATAAAAGATAATTTATAAAAGTAGATTTATATCTACTTTTTCATTGAAAAAAAGTAATAAATTTGATAAAATTATATTTAGTTAGAAAATGGTGGTAACATGGGAAAAGTAATAGCGTTAGTAAATCAAAAAGGTGGTGTTGGTAAAACAACATCTAGTATAAATTTAGCAGCATCTCTTGGTGTGTTAAAGAGAAAAGTTTTACTTGTAGATTTAGATCCACAAGGTAATGCGACAACTGGGATTGGTGTAAATAAAGCCGATATAGAGGGAAGTATATATGATCTTTTAATAGATAAATTAGAATTAAAAGATGTAATTATAAAAACAAACTTTAAAAATTTATATGTTATTCCTGCAACAATACAATTAGCAGGAGCAGATATTGAATTAATGGAAAAAAGTAGAACAGAACCAGGATTTGCAAAAGGAGATCAACTAAAAAAATATTTAGATATAGCAAAAGAAATGTTTGACTATGTAATAATTGATTGTCCTCCATCTTTAGGAATACTTACAACGAATGCATTAACAGCAGCAGATTCAGTAATAATTCCAGTTCAATGTGAATTCTTTGCACTAGAAGGTATTATGCAATTATTAAATACAATAATGATGGCTCAAAAAAGTTTAAATCCAAGATTAGAAATTGAAGGAGTTTTATTAACTATGTTAGATAGTAGAACAAATTTAGGGATAGAAGTAGTAGAAGATATAAAAAGTTATTTTAAAGAAAGAGTATATGACACTATAATACCTAGATTAGTACGATTATCAGAATCTCCATCACACGGAAAACCAATTATAGCATATGATCCACACAGCAAAGGAACGGAAGCGTATCTTAAATTAGCTAAGGAAGTGATTGAACGAAATGGAAACTAAAAAAAGAGCATTAGGTAGAGGATTAGAATCTTTATTTAATAACGATAATTTAGATATGGCGTCAATTGAAAATAAAATATATGAAACATCAACGAATGAAGAAATTATTGAATTATCATTAGAAGAATTAAGACCAAATCCATACCAACCGAGAAAAGTATTTACAGAAGAGGCATTAGAAGAATTAGCTTCATCAATAAAAGAGCATGGTGTATTTCAACCTATAATCGTTAAAAAAAGTATTAAAGGATATGAAATAATAGCAGGAGAAAGAAGATATAGAGCATCAAAATTAGCTGGAAAAACAACTATACCGGCAATTATTCGTCAATTTACTGATGAACAAATGATGGAAATAGCTTTACTAGAAAATTTACAAAGAGAAAATTTAAATGCAATAGAAGAAGCAACTGCCTATAAATCGATGATAGATAAGTTAATGTTAACGCAAGAACAATTGTCAAAAAAAGTAGGTAAAAGTAGAAGTCATATAACTAATGTATTAGGAATATTAAGACTACCTACATCAGTACAACAAATGATAAATCAAAATTTATTGACAATGGGTCATGCAAGAGCTTTAAGTAAATTAGAAGACGAAAATCAAATAATTGAAATGGCTAATAAAATAGTAAATGAAAAAATTAATGTTAGAAATGTTGAAGAATTAACAAGCGACATTAAAGAACCAAAACAAGGCCAAGAAAAAAGAGAAAAAGACCAAAGTTTTAAATATGTAGAAAATATAATGAGAGAAAAATTAGATACGAAAGTAAAAATCAAAGATAAAAAAATAGAAATTACTTTTACAAATGTAGCTGATTTAAACCGTATATTAGAAATTTTAGATATAAAGGAATGATATTATGTTAGATAAACTATTAACTCCTGAAATAATTTCACCAATATTAATAATTATTGGTGCTTTTGTTACTTATAGAATATTAAAGAGGGTTATTCTAAAGTTTTTTAAAACAAAAAAAACAAATAAGAAAAATAAAACAATTATTTCAATAGCAATTAATATATTAAGATATTTCATAATGGTCGTAGCATTATTAATGATACTAGATGTTTATGGAATAGATACAGCAAGTATAATTGCATCCCTTGGAGTATTGGGATTAGTTCTAGGGTTAGCTGTACAAGATATTTTAAAAGACTGGATAGCTGGAATGTTTATAATTATTGAAAACCAATATTCTATAGGCGATAATGTAACAATAGGTGACTTTAGAGGTGAAGTTACTGAATTAGGTGTTAAAACAACTAAACTAAGAGCTTATACTGGTGAAGTTAAAATAATATCAAATAGAAATATATTAGAAGTAATTAATCATAGCATTGAAGATTCGTTAGCTATAGTAGACTTTGGGGTTGCTTACAATACTGATGTTAAAAAATTAGAAAAAGTAATAAATAAATTGATAATAGATTTAAAAGAAGAACATCCAACAATAGTAGGAGATATTAATTTTTTAGGGTTAGATAACTTAGGCGATTCATCACTTACTTATAGAATCACAGCTGTAACTAAAGCTATGGAACATTTTGCAATACAAAGAATAATCAAACAAGAATTAGTTTTAAGACTAGCAAAAAACAATATTGAAATACCATTTAATCAGGTGGTGATTCATAATGCTTAAAGAATATAAATTAAACAGTATTGTTACCATGAAAAAAGAGCATCCTTGCGGTAGCAATGAATGGCAAATAATTAGATTAGGTGCTGATATAAAAATAAAATGTTTAGCATGTGGAAGAAGTATAATGATGCCAAGAATTGATTTTAATAAAAAAATAAAAAAAGTTATTTCATTATAGGAGGAAGTATGAGAAAAAAGAAAAAAGAACGAAAATTTAGTCCGATAACTATAATGTTATTTATAACAACTATAATAGCTGTTTTAAGTTTTTTTGGAGAACTATTTGGAATTCAAGGAAGTCAAACAGAAATAGTATCAGGAACTTTAGAAACATCTTTAATAGCTGTACAAAATATCATTTCCTTCAACGGAATAAAATATGTGTTAGAAAACTTTTTAATGAACTTCAAAATGTTAGAACCGGTAACTTTATTAATAATATCGTTTATTACGCTGAGTGTTTTTGAAGCTAGCGGCTTGGCAAGTTCGATAGCTATTCCTTTGAAGAAAAAACCATTTCCTTTTATAACATTTATGACTTTATTTATTTCTATATTATCGTCTGTAGTCGGAGATTATGCTTATATATTCATGATACCGTTATTTGCTATTTTATACAAACATATTGGAAGAAATCCTGTTATAGGGATTATAACTTCATTTTTAGGAATAAGTATAGGATATGGAACAGGATTTTTACTTGGATATAATGATTATGCTTTAGGTCTATTAACAGAAGCAGCTGCTATTATTGATATAGATAAAAACTTTAGTTACGATCTATTATCTAACTATTTCATAATGATAGCTGCAACAATTTTATTATCTGCAGTGGGAAGTGTAATAATTGAAAAAGTATTAATACCACGAATTCCAAAATATAAAAAACCAGAATTAGAAGAATATAAAATATCTAAAAAAGGTTCAATGTTAATAGGTGGTTTATTTATTATAGTTTCTTTAATTGTTATATATATGCTAATTCCAGGATTACCTTATTCAGGAATATTATTAGATAATACACAAGAGGAGTATGTAGCAAAATTATTTGCTCCAGAATCACCTTTTGTTCAATCGTTTGCAATTGTATTTATGTTTATAGTATTAACATTATCATTAATATATGGAAAGTATACAAAAAATATTAATAGTACATACGATTTTAATAAAGCAGTTACAAAAACATTTGACAAATTAAGTTACCCATTGGTGTTACTAGTGTTTTTTACAATAATGACAACTGTACTAGAATATACAAATTTGAATACAGTTATAGCTGTAAATATAATTGACTTTTTAAGTATAATGCCAATTTCTGGGTTTATATTAATATTAGTTTTATTTGTAGTTACTATTTTATTAAGTATAATCATTCCTGGAACATTAGAAAAATGGCAATTAATGTCACCATTAGTTGTACCGTTATTAATGCGTTCAAATATAACACCAAACTTCGCAACTTTTATATATAAAGCAGCAGATGGTGTTGGTAAAACTTTATCTCCAATATTTGTCTATTTAATTATAGTTATAGCTTTAATAGATAAATATGATTCAAGAGAAGAAGAAATAACAATATTTGGGACAATTAAAATGATTTATCCAGCAGTTTTAATGTTTGGACTTTTATGGCTAATTATTATATTAGCATGGTATATAGTTGGATTCCCAATCGGAGTTGGAGTATACCCTACAATTTAACCAAGGAAACTTGGTTTTTTATTTATTTACTAAAAGAAAAAAACATGATATAATCAATTAGTTTAAAGGAGTGATTTTATGAGTTTAACAGCGGGAATAGTAGGTTTACCAAATGTAGGAAAATCGACATTATTTAATGCCATAACTAAAAAAAATATATTAGCAGCAAATTATCCATTTGCCACAATTGATCCAAATGTAGGAATAGTAACTGTACCGGATAAAAGATTAGAATTTTTACAAGATTTATATCAAACTGAAAACACAGTACCAACAACGTATGAATTTACAGATATTGCAGGGTTAGTAAAAGGAGCCGCTTCAGGAGAAGGTTTAGGAAATAAATTTTTATCTCACATAAGAGAAGTTGATGCGATAGTAGAAGTAGTAAGATGTTTTGAAGATAAAAATATAATACATGTAGAAAACGATGTTAACCCAATTAGAGATATCGAAATAATAAATGTAGAATTAATGTTAGCAGATTTAGAAGTAGTTGAAAATAGATTAGGAAGAATTGGTAAAAAAGCCCAAGCATCAAAAGATAAAGAGGCATTAAAAGAAGTAGAAATACTAACTTTAATTAAAGAACATTTAGAAAAGAATGAACCAATTAGAAAATTATCTTTTAATGAAGAAGAAGAAAAATTAGTAAAAGCATTCAATTTTTTAACTCATAAACCTATTATATATATGGCTAATATTAATGAAGAAGACTTGCTAAGTGATGGAAACAAATATGTAGATGAAGTAAGACACTATGCATCCCTAGAAGGTGCATCCGTAATTACAGTATGCGCTAAAATAGAATCTGAATTAAGTGAATTAAATGATGAGGACAAAAAAGCATTTTTAGAAGATTTAGGAATAAGTAATAGTGGATTAGATAAATTAATCTATGCAACATATGATTTGTTAGGACTAGCAACATATTTTACAGCAGGTGTAAAAGAATGTAGAGCATGGACTTTTAAAAAAGGAATGAAAGCACCACAATGTGCTGGAATAATTCATACAGACTTTGAAAGAGGATTTATTAAAGCAGAAACTATGAGTTATGACGATTTATTAACTCATGGAACAGAGTTAAAAGTAAAAGAAGCAGGCCGTATGCGTTTAGAAGGTAAAGAATACGTAATGCAAGATGGAGATATTGTCACATTTAGATTTAATGTATAATTAAGTAAAATGATAATATAAATTAAATATCATGATTAACTATTGTTTTTTATAATATAATTTGTTATAATCTTAAGCGAGTATTAAATTACTCCTTGCTTATTTTAAGCCGGAAGACCATAAGGAGGTGTAGAAAATGAAAAAATATGAAATCATGTTTATCGTTAAACCAACATTAGGAGAAGAAGAAACTACAAAGGTAGCTAAAAACTTCGAAAACATTATCAATAATAACGGTTCAAAAGTAGTAGAAGCTACTGACATGGGTCAAAAAGAATTAGCTTATGAAATCAAAAAATTCAAAAGTGGACACTATTTTTTATTAACAGTGGAAGCAAATGATGATAAAGCGTTAAAAGAATTTGACCGTTTAGCTTTAATTAGCCAAGATGTTATACGTCATTTAATCACAAAATTAGAAGACTAGAAGGCAGGTGTTCGTATGAACAAAGTTATGTTAATAGGTAGAATAACTACAAAACCAGAATTAAGATATACAAGTTCAAACTTACCGTACACTAGATTTTCAGTTGCGATAAATAGAACTTATTCAAACCAACAAGGGCAAAGAGAAACAGACTTTATTAATGTAGTAGCATGGAGAAAACAAGCTGAAAATGTTTGTAATTTCTTAAATAAAGGAAGTCAAGTTGCTGTTGAAGGACGTTTACAAAGTGGAAGTTACGACGATAAAGATGGAAACAAAAGATATACATTAGATGTTCAAGCTGATAATGTACAATTTTTAGAATCAAAATCACAAAGTCAAACAAGAGATAGTAGCGCAAGTCCATACGACTACCAAGATCAATCATATGGTTCATCAAACAATGTAAGTGTTGATAATGATCCATTTGCTGATTTTGGAGATAGCGTTTCAATCGATGATAACTTCTTAGATTAGAAGGAGGAATTCAAATGGCTGAATTTTACAAAAAAAGAAAAAAAATCTGTCAAATGTGTGCAGGTAAAGATGTAGATTATAAAAATGCTGAAATTATCAAAAAGTACGTAAGTGCTGATAAAGGTAAAATTTTACCAAGAAGAGTTACTGGAGCTTGTGCTAAGCACCAAAGACATATCGCTGGTGAAGTTAAAAAAGCAAGATTTATGGCAATTATACCATTCGTAAAATAAGACTTTTAAAAAGTCTTTTTTTTTGTTATAATTTTTAATAGAGGTGTATTATGGAATATATAATAAAAGAAACAGAAAACGAAAAAATTACAGTAAGAGATTTGCAAAACGAAGTTTTAACAATAATGGATGAATTAGATAGAGTATGTAGAAAAAATAAAATTAAATATGCACTACATGCTGGATCTGCGTTAGGTGTTGTAAATTATCAAGGATTTATTCCGTGGGATGATGATATTGATGTAATAGTGAAAAAGGAAGATTACCCTAAATTAATAAAAGCATTACAAAAAGATTTAAAAGATGATTTTTACTTTCAATGTTATGAAACAGATAAAAGATACAATGTTTTAATTAACAGCATGAAAATAAGAAAGAAAAACACATACATAAAAGAAACAAACACTTTATTAAAAAATAGATGTAAATCTGGAGATGGAATATTTGTAGATGTAATTTGGTTTGGTAATGCAGCAGAGAAAACTATTCAAGATCAATTTTATAGAAACTGGATTAGATTTTTAATGCCTATAACTGTATTGTTAGATAATTTAAAAATAGATTTTAAACCACTTAAGTCTCATATAGTGAAATGGTGTGGAAAATACTCTGACAAATATAAAGATAGTAAATACTGCACACAAACTATTTGTATGCCTTGGGAAAAATTTTTGAAAGAACCGATATTCTTAAAAAAAGATATATTTCCATTCAAGGAATATGATTTTGAAGGAAGAAAATATTATTCATATAATAATATTCCTGCTGTAGTTACTAAATGGTATGGGCCAAAATGTATGAAACAAGAAATAAATGGTGAAATGGTTGATTTATATCCTGAAGAAAAAAGAATACCAAAACACACAGTTGACTTAAATTTAAAAAGCGATGAACCAACAGTAGAAGATAAAAGAAACATATTTATAAAATCAGCTGTATTGATTAGTATTATATTATTTATCGTTTCAATATTCTTATTAAATGAAACAAGTTTAAAATTAACAGGACTAGGTTTAGTATTATTGGGTATGTCATTATTAATTTTAATTAATAGAAAATAAACTTTTGAAAAAAAA
>CAYJEO010000004.1:39092-59321 GCA_964369355.1 uncultured Muribaculaceae bacterium
ATTGGGTATGTCATTATTAATTTTAATTAATAGAAAATAAACTTTTGAAAAAAAATTTATTATATAATTTATATTGAGAATAGGGGTATAAAAATGAATAAAGAAGCAATGAAACCGTATAAAACGCTAACTATAGTAATTTTCTTTTTGCTTTTCCTTATAATAGGAGGAACAATAGCATTAACAATTTATTCTGGTGAGTATGAAAAAAATAAGGAAAATAATAAAGAAGATAATAATCTTATATCACTAACAACTATAAAAGATAATTTTGAAAATTCTAGCAACTATGAAATCTTAAGTGAAGCATCAAATATAACATTTTCTATAGAAGAAACTGATTTAGTTGTTAAATTAGAAGAAAAAGAAACAAATATAGTAAGGGCTTGTAATTTTAACTTAAATGAAAATATATTATCTATAAATATTAGGATGGAATCAGAAGACGCTTTCACATGCGCTTTCGTAACAGCTTACATATTTGATGCAGCGTCAGTAGCATTAGGTAATGAAGAATCTAAATTAGCTAATTATTTAATTACGTCCACAGCAACAGAAAATATCGAAGTGATTCAAACCGAAAGCTATGTTGAATATAAAATGGATTTAACAAAAGAATTATCTACTAACAACGTAGGTCCTATTACTTTTGAACAATTAAACATTACAGAAGAAGATATAAACAATATAGTAAACAAAACTGAATGGTCTGGAGTATTTAATGCATTTAGTGATCAACTATATTTAAATGTTCATTATAATAACGATGAAATAACTATATTAGTGGCACAAACAAATGAAATAACTGAGTTAACTTATGAAACATTAGTTAATGTGATAGAAGGGTTATATCCAAGCGAAGTAGAAACTTTTAAAATGAATGTAACAACTCTTGCTCCAATCATATATGAAAGATATTCAATATTAGATGAAATTCAGACTTCGGAGTTAGCAAAAGAATATGATCTAGATACTATTATAAATGATCCGAATACAACTATATTAAAAATAACTAAGTAAAGATTGTGGAACAATCTTTTTTAATTGAAAAATAAATATCAAATTATGCAATAAAATGCTTGCATTTCATAGTATTTTAATGTATAATTTTGAATGTGTGACATGCGTTGATGTGCGAGGTTGTTGATACACCAGGTTAAGTTGTAAAACAAATTAATCTAAGAATCAAGTTTTCACACGGAGCAAGTCTATACGAAGATATAGGCGAAAGGAGATACAATTATGGCAAACACAAAAGTTCGTATTAAATTAAAAGCATTTGAACACAAAAGTTTAGATAATGCTTGCGCGAAAATTGTTGAAACTGTAAAAAGAGCTGGAGGAACAATTAGTGGACCAATTCCATTACCTACAGAAATCGAAAAAGTTACAATTTTAAGAGCGGTTCACAAGTATAAAGATTCTCGTGAACAATTTGAAAAAAGAACACACAAAAGATTAATTGATATCATCAATCCTACAAATGAAACTATTGATGCGTTAAAACGTATTGATATTCCAAGTGGTGTTGATATTCAAATTAAATTATAGGAGGAAATTATGAAAAAAGGAATCTTAGGTCGTAAAGTTGGTATGACACAAGTTTTCGCTGGAACTAAATTAGTACCTGTTACTGTTATTTCAGTGGAACCAAATGTTGTAACACAAATTAAGACTATGGAAAACGATGGTTATGAAGCCGTACAATTAGGTTTTCATACTAAAAGAGAAAAAGTAGTAACTAAAGCTTCTATTGGTCACACTAATAAAGCTGGTACTACACCTAAGCGCTTCTTTAAAGAATTTAGAGGCGTAGACACTAACGCTTACACTTTAGGGCAAGAAGTTACAGTAGGTATCTTCGAATCTGGTGAAGTTGTAGACGTAACAGGAACTACTAAAGGTAAAGGGTTCCAAGGTGTTATCAAACGTCATGGTCAATCAAGAGGACCTATGAGTCATGGTTCACACTATCATAGAGGACCAGGTTCAATGGGAACAATGAGACCGATGCGTGTATTTAAAGGTAAAAAATTACCAGGTCATATGGGTACATTAACAGTAACTGTTCAAAACTTAGAAATAGTTGCAGTTGATCTTGAAAACAATGCGATTTTAGTGAAAGGTAACGTTCCAGGTCCAAAAGGTGGATTAGTAGTTGTTAAAACAGCTGTTAAAAACCCAGGAGTTGTAAACGCTGCTTATGAATTAGTATCATACAATAAGGAAGAAGTAGCTCCAGTAGAAGCAACAGTAGAAACTGTTGAAGAAACTGTTGAAGCAACTAACTAGGAGGTAAAATATAATGAGTAAACAAACTGTATTAGATTTAACTGGTAAAAAAGTTAGTGATATCACTTTAAATGCATCTTTATGGGCAATCGAACCAAATGATGCTGTATTATATGATGCATTAAGATTATCTAGAAACGCACAAAGACAAGGTACACATGACACAAAAACACGTGATGAAGTTCGTGGTGGAGGAAGAAAACCATGGAAACAAAAAGGAACTGGACGTGCTAGACAGGGTTCTACAAGAGCTCCACACTGGCGTACAGGGGGAGTAGTTTTCGGACCACACCCAAGAAGTTATGCAACTTCAATGAACAGAAAAGAAAGAAGATTAGCTTTAAAATCTGCTTTAGCTTATAAAGCAATTTCAAATGAGTTAGTTGTAATCGATTCATTCAATGTAGAAACTTCAAAAACAAAAGATATGATAAATATTTTAAATAATTTAGGTGTTAACAACAAAGTCACATTAATAGTTGTTGACGAATTAACTGAAAATATGATTTTAGCTACACGTAACATAAGCAATATCATTTTACAAGAAGCAAGCGAAATTAATGTATTAGATATCGTTGCTGCTCACAAAATGATCGTTACAAAAGCTGCAATCAAAGCTATTGAGGAGGTGCTTGTGTAATGATGAGTAATTATAGAGACGTTATTAAAGCGCCAATCATAACAGAAAAAAGTGCTGATTTAGCACAAAATCATAACACAATTACATTCAGTGTTGATGTAAAAGCAAATAAGACACAAATTAAACAAGCTGTTGAAAAAATCTTTAATGTAAAAGTAGAAAGTGTTAACACAATTAATGTTCGTGCTAAGAAAAAAAGAGTAGGACGTTATGTTGGTAAAACAGCGAGAGTGAAAAAAGCTATCGTTAAATTAAAAGAAGGAAGTTCAATTGAACTTAACTAAGGAGGTAAATTATGGCTATTAAAACTTATAAAGCAATGACTAATGGTACTCGCGGAATGTCAACATTAATTAATGATGAAATCACAAGTACAACTCCAGAAAAATCACTTCTTGTAACATTAAAGAAAAAAGGCGGACGTAATAACCAAGGTAAAATAACAGTTAGACACCGTGGTGGTGGAGCTAAAAGAAAATACCGTATCATCGATTTCAAAAGAAATAAAGATGGTGTTGTAGGTACTGTAGCTACTATCGAATACGATCCAAATAGAACAGCAAATATTGCTTTAATCAAATATGTAGATGGGGTAAAAACTTATATCCTAGCTCCAAAAGGATTAAAAGTAGGACAAAAAATTGAAAATGGTGCTAATGCAGATATCGTAGTTGGTAACTCATTACCACTTGAAAACATTCCTGAAGGTACAACTGTTCACAACGTGGAATTAGTTCCAGGTCAAGGTGGAAAAATGGCTCGTACTGCAGGTTCTAAAGTTCAAATATTAGGACGTGAAGGAAGACATACATTATTAAGATTAGCTAGTGGTGAGGTACGTAAAGTATTAAGTACTTGTCGTGCTACTATTGGTGAAGTAGGAAACGCTGATCATGAATTAGTAAGTATTGGTAAAGCTGGTCGTAAAAGACACATGGGTATCAAACCGACAGTTCGTGGTTCTGTAATGAACCCTAATGACCATCCACATGGTGGGGGAGAAGGACGTACGCCAATTGGACGTAAAGGACCTGTTACTCCTTGGGGGAAACCTGCATTGGGTTATAAGACACGTGACAAGAAAAAAGCTTCGAACAAGTTAATTGTACGTCGTCGTAAAACTAAATAGTGAAAGGAAGATTTTAAATGGCTAGAAGTTTAAAAAAAGGACCTTATGTACAACATCATTTAATGAAAAAAGTAGAAAAGGTTAATGCATCAGAAAAAAAAGAAGTAATTAAGACTTGGTCTCGCCGTTCAACAATTTTCCCTAACTTTATAGGATTAACTTTCGCAGTACATAACGGGAAAGAACATATTCCTGTTTATGTTACTGAGGATATGGTTGGTCATAAGTTAGGTGAATTTGTTCCAACACGTAAATTTGGTGGACATGGTGACGACAAAGGTAAAAAGAAATAATAATTACCAGGAAGGAGGACTAAAATGGAAGCAAAAGCGATTGCAAAAACAGTAAGAATTGCACCTCGTAAAGCCCGTTTAGTTATAGATTTAATACGTGGAAAAAACGTTGCTGAAGCCGATAAGATTTTAGCAAACTTAAATAAAGAAGCTGCAAGATTAATTCGTAAGGTATTAGTATCTGCAGTAGCAAATGCTGAAAATAACTTAAGTTTAGATAAAACTAAATTAGTAGTTAAAGAAGCATATATTAATGAAGGTCAAGTAATGAAAAGAATGAAATTTGGTTCTCGTGGACACGTAGATCCAATTAAAAAAAGAACTAGTCACATAACAGTAGTTGTTAGTGAAAATAAATAAGCGAAGGAGGTATACTAATGGGACAAAAAGTTAGTCCAGTCGGTCTTAGAATAGGTATCAATAAAACTTGGGAATCAAGATGGTATGCAGATAATAAAGATTTTGCTAAATTTTTAAATAATGACGTTAAAATTCGTAAATTTTTAACTGAAAAATTAAAAGATGCATCTGTTTCAAGCATTATTATTGAAAGAACTGCTAAGAAGACTGATGTAATTATTAATACAGCTAAACCAGGTGTGGTTATCGGACATGGTGGAGATGATATTGAAAAATTAAGAAAACAATTATCAAAATTAGTAAAAGAAGATGTTCAAATTTCTATAATGGAAATCAAAACTCCAGACTTAGATGCAGCTTTAGTTGCTGAAAATATTGCACATCAAATTGAAAATCGTGTTTCATTCAGAATCGCTCAAAAAAGAGCTATCAGAAACACTATGAAAGCAGGAGCAAAAGGAATTAAAACTTTAGTATCTGGACGTCTAGGTGGTGCTGACATCGCTCGTGGTGAAGGATATACTGAAGGAACTATTCCACTTCATACTTTAAGAGCAGATATTGATTATGCTCACAAAGAAGCTGATACAACTTATGGTAAAATCGGTGTTAAAGTATGGATCTATAAAGGAGAAATCCTTCCTGTAAGAAAAAACAAGGGAGGTAATACAGATGGCCGTAATACCAAAAAGAACTAAATATCGTAGACCTCACCGTTTATCTTATGAAGGTAAAGCAAGAGGAAATACAAAAGTAAATTTCGGAGAATATGGTTTAATGGCAATGGAAGGAGCTTGGATTACACAACAACAAATCGAAGCTGCTCGTGTTGCTATGACACGTTATATGAAACGTGGAGGTAAAGTATGGATTAATATATTCCCTCACCTTTCATTAACTAAAATTCCTTTAGAAACTCGTATGGGTAAAGGTAAAGGTCAACCTGAAGTTTGGGTTGCTGTTGTAAAACAAGGTAAAGTTATGTTTGAAGTAGCTGGTGTATCAGAAGAAATCGCTCGTGAAGCGTTAAGACTTGCAATGCACAAGTTACCAATCAAATGTAAATTTGTAAAAAAAGAAAGTGGTGAAGCTAGTGAAAAATAATGAGATTAGAGAATTAAAAACTGAAGAATTACTAGCCAAAATCGAAGAATATAAAGAAGAATTATTTAACTTACGTTTCAGTGCAGCAACAGGTTCATTAGAAAAACCTGCACGAATCAAAGAATTAAGAAAATTAGTTGCGCGTATGAAAACCATCATCCGTGAAAGAGAATTAAATCAATAGGAGGATACTATGGAAAAAAATAATCGTGAATTAATTGGTCGTGTTGTAAGCGACAAAAATGACAAAACTATCACAGTATTAGTTGAGTCTTACAAAAAAGATTCTTTATATGGAAAACGTGTTAAAAGTTCTAAAAAATATACAGCTCACGACGAAAAAAACGAATCAAAAGTTGGAGATAAAGTGCGTATTGTAGAAACAAGACCATTATCAAAAATGAAAAGATACCGTTTAGTTGACATCGTGGAAAAAGCAATTATTCTATAATTGTACTCGAAAAAGGAGGATTAAAAAATGGTTCAACAACAATCCATGTTAAAAGTTGCTGACAATTCTGGTGCTCGTGAAGTAATGGTTATCCGTGTACTAGGTGGAAGTAAAGTAAGAACAGGAAATATTGGTGACACAGTTGTAGTAACTGTAAAAAAATCACTTCCAAACGGAACAGTTAAGGCTGGTAAAGTTGTAAAAGCTGTTATCGTTAGAAGTAAACAAGGTCTAAAGAGAGAAGACGGATCATATATCAAATTTGATGACAACGCTTGCGTTATTATTAAAGATGACAAAAGTCCAGTTGGAACTCGTGTATTTGGACCAGTGGCACGTGAATTACGTGACCGTGAATATATGAAAATTGTATCACTTGCTAAAGAAGTGTTATAATCGAAAGGATGCGAAAACATGAACTTTAAAATAGGAGATAAAGTAGTTGTTATTGCTGGTAAGGACAAAGGAAAATCTGGAAACATAACTAAAGTTTTAAGAGATGAAAATAGAGTTATCGTAAGTGGAATTAACGTTATTACAAAACACGTTAAGCCAAACGGTGGTCAAGCTGGAACAAAAGTTACTCTTGAAGCTCCAATTCATGCATCTAATGTTATGATCGAAGATCCAAAAACTAAAAAGCCTACTAGAATAGGACACACTACAGATAAAAAAGGTAAAAAAGTTAGAGTTACAAAAAAATCTAACGAAATCCTTAATTAGGAAAGAAGGAGGGTATTATTATGAACCGCCTAAAAGTAAAATATAACAATGAGATTACACCTGCATTAAGAGAAAAATATTCTTATAAAAGTGTAATGGAAGTTCCAAAACTAGACAAAATAGTTATTAATATTGGTGTAGGTGATGCTACTAATAACTCTAAATTAATCGATGCAGCAATTGCAGATTTAGAAGCTATTACAGGGCAAAAAGCTATTCCTACTAAAGCAAAAAAAGCGATCGCTGGATTTAAATTAAGAGAAGGTCAAGCAATCGGATGTAAAGTTACATTACGTGGAGAAAACATGTACAATTTCTTAGATAAATTAGTAAGTGTTACTCTACCTCGTGTAAGAGACTTTAGAGGTATTTCACCTAAATCATTTGATGGTAGAGGAAATTATACTTTAGGATTAACAGAACAATTGATTTTCTCGGAAATTGAATACGATAACGTAGTTAAAGTACGTGGGATGGATATTGTTTTTGTTACAACTGCAGAAACTAATGATGAAGCGTACGATCTTTTAAAAGGTTTCGGTATGCCATTCAAAAAATAGGAGGAAACTATGGCTAAAACAAGCATGAAAGTTAAAGCTAGTCGTAAACCTAAATTCAAAGTACGTGAATATACTCGTTGTCAAAAATGTGGTAGACCTCACGCAGTACTTAGAAAATACGGTATTTGCCGTATATGTTTTAGAGAATTAGCTTACAAAGGACAAATACCAGGAATGAAAAAATCAAGCTGGTAGTGAAGGGAGGATATATATGAACGTTACTGATCCAATTGCAGATATGCTTACAAGAATTCGTAATGCAAATCAAATGCGATACAAAGAAGTTGAAGTACCCGCTTCAAAACTTAAATTAGAAGTAGCTAGAATATTAAAAGAACAAGGATTTATCAGTGAATATAAAACTGTTAAAGGTCCTGTTACAGATATGATTGTACTAGGTTTAAAATATAGTGCAACAAAAGAACGTGTTATCACAGGTTTAAAAAGAATTTCTAAACCAGGATTACGTGTTTATGTAAAAGCAACAGAAGTTCCAAAAGTATTAAATGGACTTGGAATTGCTATTGTGTCAACATCAAAAGGTGTTATGACAGATAAAGAAGCTAGAGCAAACTCACTTGGTGGAGAAGTGTTAGCTTACATTTGGTAGAAAGAAGGATTTATAATGAGTCGTATAGGTAATAGAATAATTACAATACCAGAAAACGTTACAGTTAATGTTAATGGTACTACGGTTTCAGTTAAAGGTCCAAAAGGAGAACTTTCTACTGAAATCAATGCAAATATTACAGTAGTTATTACAGGAAGTGAATTAAAATTAGAAAGAAAAAATGATTCTTTCAAAAAATTCCACGGAACTGCAAACGCTAATATCACTAACATGATTATTGGTGTTACTACTGGATTTGAAAAAAAATTAGAAGCTGTTGGTGTAGGTTACCGTTTTGCTATTAAAGGTGATACTTTAGTAGTAACTGCTGGATACTCACATCCAATAGAAATGCAAACACCTGCAGGACTTACTTTAGAGTCACCTTCAAACACTGAATTAGTTGTTAAAGGTGCTGATAAATGTCAAGTTGGTGAATTCGCAGCAAATGTTAGAAAAATAAGAAAACCAGAACCATATAAAGGTAAAGGTATTCGTTATGCTGGTGAAGTAATTATCCGTAAAGTTGGTAAGAAAGCTGGTAAATAATTAAAGTAAAGGAGAATAGATATGATTAAAAAAGTATCTCGTAACGAAACACGTCTTGCAAGACACGCTCGTGTAAGAAGTAAAATTTCTGGTACTACATTAGTTCCAAGATTAAACGTGTTTAGATCAAACAAAAACATTTTTGCTCAAATTATCGATGATGAAAATGGTGTTACTTTAGTTAGTGCTTCTTCAATTGATAAAGATTTAAAATTAGAGAATGGTAGTAATATCGAAGCTGCAATCAAAGTTGGAGAATTACTTGCAAAAAGAGCAAAAGAAGCAAAAATTAAGAAAGTTACATTTGATAGAGGTGGATACCTTTATCACGGTCGTGTAAAAGCATTAGCTGAAACTGCACGCGAAAATGGACTAGAATTCTAAGAGGAGGGTAAATAATGGAAAAAACTAGAAGAGAACCACGCCCAAAACAATTTGAAGAAGAAGTTATCAATGTTGGTAGAGTTACAAAGGTAACTAAAGGTGGTCGTCATTTCCGTTTTTCGGCTACAGTTGCTGTAGGAGACAGAAAAGGGCAAGTAGGAATTGGAACTGGTAAAGCAAATGAAGTACCAGATGCAATTAAAAAAGCCGTTCAAGCTGCTACTAAGAATGTAGTTAGAGTATCTATCGTTGATGGAACAATCCCACATGAAGCAATCGGAGTAAAAGGAGCAAGCAGAGTTATGCTTAAACCTGCATCAGCTGGTACAGGAGTTAAAGCTGGTGGACCAGTACGTTCTGTATTAGAATTAGCTGGTGTTAAAAACATCTTATCAAAATCACTTGGTTCAAGCACAAAAATTAATATGGCAAATGCTACATTAGAAGCATTAAAATCTCAAAGAACAATCGAGCAAGTTGCAGAGTTACGTGGAATGAAAGTTGAGGACTTAATATAATATGAAATTACATACTATGAGACCTAACGAAGGATCTACAAAAACAAGAAAAAGAGTTGGACGTGGAGCAGGTTCAGGACTAGGTAAAACTAGTGGACGTGGTCAAGACGGACAAAAATCAAGAAGCGGATATAGCCGTAAACCTGGTTTTGAAGGAGGACAACTTCCTTTATTCAAAAGAATCCCTAAACGTGGATTCTCAAATGCAAGATTTAAAACTGAGTATGCTGTAATTAATTTAAGTGATTTAAACAAATTTGAAGATGGTGCAATCATCACTCCAGAATTGCTAAAAGAAATGGGAATTTTAAAACATCAATTAGATGGTGTTAAAGTATTAGGAAATGGTACTTTAGAGAAAAAAATAACAGTTAAAGCAAATAAATTTTCAACTGTTGCAAAAGAACAAATAGAAAAATTAGGTGGAAAAGTAGAGGTGATCTAATATGTTTGCAAATTTAAAGCAAATATTTAATCCCAAAAATAGAGATTTATTAAATAAAATTCTATTTACTTTTGCTGCTTTGTTCATATTTAAACTAGGAACTACAATAGTTGTTCCAGGTTATGACCAAAGTGGTCTAGGAAACCTAGGATTTCTTGATTTAATAAATATCATGGGTGGAGGAGCGTTAGAAAGTTTTTCAATTTTCGCGTTAGGTGTAATGCCTTACATAACTGCTTCTATCATCATGCAATTATTACAAATGGATATAGTTCCATATTTATCTGAATTAGCGAAGCAAGGGGCAACAGGAAGAAACAAACTTAATTCAATAACAAGATGGGTAGGGATTGCATTAGCATTTATCCAAGGATATATGATTTCATTTACATTTGTTCCAAATGGATCTGTAATGGAATTATTACAATTTTCATTAGTACTAACAGCAGGAACAGCTTTCTTACTTTGGTTAGGAGATCAAATTACTGCTAAAGGTCTTGGAAATGGTATATCTTTAATAATTATGGCAGGGATAATATCAACCCTTCCAACCATGTTTATAACTGCTTATGACAGTTTAGCTAATAATATTAATGTTTCTCAAACAATGGGGATAATTTCATTTATATTATTTGTTATCGCTTATGTAGCAATTGTTATAGGTATAATATTTGAAGAAACTGCAGAACGCAGAATTCAAGTACAATATGCAAATAAAACAACAGGAACAGTTGGTGGAAATAAATCTTATATTCCATTTAAAATCAACTCTGCAGGAGTTGTACCTGTAATATTTGCATCATCATTAATAAGTATTCCAAGTATTATTGCAGAATTTACAAAAAACGAAGGTTTAGCAAATTTTGTAAATAATTGGATAAATTACACAAGTGTTACTGGATTTATATTGTATACAATTTTAATAATTGGGTTTGCATATTTCTATGCATTCATGCAATTAAAACCACATGACATAGCGGATAATTTACAAAAAAACGGTGGATTTATTCCAGGTGTTAGACCGGGGGAAGCTACTGAAAAACATATTAGTGATATAATTTCAAGAATTACCTTAGTTGGAGCTTTATTCATAGCAGCATTAGCTGGAATTCCAGTTGTATTTGGTGCAATGACAGGCTTAACTGAAATAACTTTAGGAGGAACAGGATTACTTATCGTAGTTGGTGTTGCATTAGAAACATACAGACTATTAGAAAGTGAACTTTCAACTAGAGAATATTCAAAAGGAAGAAGAAGAAGAAAATAATGACAAGTATTATACTTATCGGACCTCCAGCAGGAGGAAAAGGAACTCAATCTGAATTAATCTGTGAAAAATATAATATTCCACATATATCAACTGGAGATTTACTTAGAAAAGAAATAAATAGTGGAAGTTTAATTGGAAAAAGAATAATATCAACAATAGAAGAAGGTTTATTAGTTGATGATAAAATTATTTTATCATTACTAGAACATAGAATCATTGAACAAGATTGTAAAAAAGGATATATACTAGATGGTTTTCCTAGAAATATAAATCAAGCTGAATTGTATGAACAATTACTTACCACAATTAATTATGATTATGGTGTAGTAATTTTAATCAATGTAGCTGAAGAAATATTAAAAAACAGAATATTAGGAAGATTGTCTTGTCAACATTGTGAAGCAGTATATAATGAATTAATAGAAGAATCAAAACCAAAAGTACCAGGCATTTGTGATAAATGTGGTAACACTTTATCTAAAAGAAATGATGATAACTTGGAAACTTTTACTAATAGAATTAATACATACCACAAAGAAACAGAACCTTTAATAAACTTTTATAAAGAAAAAAATATTCTTTTTGAAGTTGAAGGTAATAAAGATTCTAAAACTACTTTTGAACAAATTAGTAATATATTAGAAAGGGTGAAGTAATATGATAAATATTAAATCACCTAGAGAAATAGAATTATTAAGAATTGCAGGAGAAATAACAGGCGATACACATAATTATTTAAAACAATTTATAAAGCCTGGAATATCTACTCAACAATTAGATGATCTAGCTTATGACTATATTCTTAGTCGTAGCTCGACACCCTCTTTTAAAGGATATGGAGGATTTCCAAAATCAATATGTACATCTATAAATGATGAAGTTGTTCATGGAATTCCTTCAAAGACTATCCTGAGAAAGGGAGATATAATATCTATTGACATAGGCGTTTGTTATAAAGGTTATCACGGAGATTCTGCTTGGACTTATGAAGTTGGAGAAGTATCTAGTGATATTAAACATTTACTTAAACATACTGAAATATCTCTATTTAAAGGACTTGAACAAGTTAAACAAGGAAATAAAATAGGAGATATAAGTTATGCAATAGAAAGTTATGCAAAAGAACATAAATTAGGTGTTGTTAAGGAACTTGTAGGACATGGAATTGGTTCCAAACTACATGAAGAACCTGATATACCGAATTTTGGTTCTAAAAATACCGGCCCGCTTTTAAAAGAAGGTATGGTACTAGCAATTGAACCTATGTTAAATTTAGGAACAGCTAATGTAGCAATACTAGATGATGACTGGACAATTGTAACAGAAGATGGATCTCCATCAGCTCACTTTGAACATACAGTTCTAGTGACAAAAGATGGCTATGAAATTTTAACGAAGAGGTGATATTATGGCTAAAGATAATACAATCGAAGTAGAAGGTAAAGTATTAGAGGTAATGCCAGGTGGTATTTTTAAAGTAGAACTAGAAAATAAACATACTGTAATAGCTCACGTTTCTGGTAAAATGCGTATGAATCACATTCGTATCTTACCAGGTGATACAGTAACGATAGAATTGTCACCATATGACTTAACACGTGGGCGCATAACCTATAGAAAGTAGGAGGGATTTATATGAAAATAAAACCATCAGTTAAACCAATGTGCGATAAATGCAAAGTTATTAGACGTAAAGGGAAAGTATATGTTATATGTGCTAACCCAAAACATAAACAAAGACAAGGTTAATAGGAGGTGTTTTAATGGCACGTATTAAAGGTGTAGATATACCAAATAATAAAAGAATCGAAATCGCTTTAACATATATTTATGGTATTGGAAGAAGTCTTTCAACTAAAATATTAGAAGAAGCAAAAGTTAATAAAAATACAAGAGCTAAAGATTTAACAAATGATGAATTAACAGCTATCCGTGACGTAGTTAATAACTATACTACTGAAGGAGATTTACGTCGTGAAGTTAACATGAATATTAAAACTAAGATGGAAATCAACTGTTATGAAGGTGTTCGTCACAAAAGAGGTTTACCAGTAAGAGGACAAAGAACAAGCAGAAATGCACGTACTCGTAAAGGTAAAGGTAAAACTGTAGCTAATAAGAAAAAATAATCGTAATTAAAGGAGGTTATATATATGGCTTATAAACCAAGAAAACGTAAAGTTAAAAAGAATGTACCAGTAGGAAAAGCATTTATTCATTCAACTTTCAACAACACTATCGTTACATTAACGGATGTTGAAGGAAATGTTATAAGTTGGGCTTCTGCTGGAACATTAGGATTTAAAGGAAGTAAAAAATCAACTCCATTCGCAGCTGGTATGTCAGCTGAAGCAGCTGGTAAAGCGGCTTTTGATATGGGTATGAGAAAAGTTGAAGTATCAGTTAAAGGATTAGGATCAGGAAGAGAAACAGCAATTCGTTCATTACAAACTGCTGGACTTGAAATCACTACAATCACTGACGTTACTCCAATACCTCATAACGGATGTCGTCCACCTAAACGTCCTCGCGGATAAAAGAAAAGGAGTGTTAATATGCTAAATTTTGAAAAACCAATATATAAAATTACTGACTATAAAGAAGGTAATCATTATGGGAAATTTGAATTAGAACCTTTAGAAAGAGGTTTTGGAACAACTATCGGAAATGCACTTAGAAGAGTAATGTTATCAAGTATGCCAGGAAGTGCTATAGTAGCTGTAAAAATTGAAGGTGCTATGCATGAATTCCAAACTTTAGAAGGTATAGTTGAAGATGTAACTACAATCGTTTTAAATTTAAAAAATGTAGTAGTTAAAAACCACTCTGAAGAAACACAAATTGTAAAATTATCAGTTAAAGAAGAAAGAGTAGTTACAGCTGCTGATATCGAAGAAAATTCTGATATCGAAGTTGTAAATAAAGACCAAGTTATTGCAACAATAGCTAAAGGTGGTAAACTTGAAATGGAACTAATAATTGCCAATGGTAGAGGATATGTTCCTTCAAATGAAAACAAACAATATGTTGAAAATGCAAAAGTTGGATTTATTCCTATTGATGCTTTATATTCACCAATTGAAAGAATCAGTTATGAAGTAGAAAGCGCTCGTGTAGGGCAAGATGCTAATTATGATAAATTAATTATGAATGTTAACACAAACGGATCAATTAAACCAGAAGAAGCTATGGCTTTAGGTTCAAAAATCTTAATTGAACATTTAAATATTATTACTAATTTAAGCGAAATTGCTGACACAACAGGAATTATGAACGCTAAACAAGAAGATTCTAAGATTAAGAAATTAGAAACTTCAATAGAAGATTTAGACTTCTCTGTAAGAGCTTATAACTGCTTAAAAAGAGCTGGTGTTAATACATTAGGTGATTTAACAGAAAAATCTGAATTAGAAATGATGAAAATCCGTAATTTAGGAAAAAAATCTTTAAAAGAAGTTATCGAGAAAATTAAAGATATGGGACTTAAATTCCGTGAAGAAGATTAATAGTTAGGAGGATAATTATGTACAGAAAATTAGGACGTACTTCAAAACATAGAAGAAGTATGCTAGCTAACTTAACTAAAGACCTTATCAATAACGAAAGTATCAAAACAACTGAAACAAGAGCTAAAGAAGTTCGTAAATTCGTTGACAAAATGATTACTTACGGTAAAAAAGGTGATTTAGTATCTAGAAGAAAAGCTTTAGCTTTCTTACAAAATGATAAAGAAACAGTTAAAAAAGTATTCGACGTTTTAGCACCAAGATTTGCTAAAAGAAACGGTGGATACACTAGAATTTTAAAATTAACAGAACGTAGAGGAGACGACGCGTTAATCGTTGTTTTAGAATTAGTAGAAGGAGATGCTAATTAAGCATCTTTTTTTATAAGAAAATATGTTATAATTATTATAGGGTGGTAAAATGAAAGTATTAATAACAGGAGCAAGTAGTGGTATAGGAGCTGCTTTTGCAAAAGAATTTCACAAATTAGGATATGAATTAATTTTAGTATCAAAAGATAAAACTAACTTAGAAAAAATTAAAAAACTATTAGATGATAAACCAAAAACTATTGCATTAGATTTAGCAAGTAGCTTTAACTGTAATAAATTATATGAAAAAGTAAAAAAAGAAAATATAGATATTTTAATCAATAACGCAGGATTCGGATTACATGGAGAATTTACAACAACTTCACTAGAAAAAGAATTAGATATGATAGATTTAAATATAAAAGCTGTTCATATATTAACAAAATTATTTTTAAAAGACATGAAAAAAAGAAATAGCGGATATATATTAAATGTAGCGTCAGCTGCAGGGCTTTTAAAAGGCGGTCCTCTAATGAGTACATATTATGGAACTAAAAACTATGTAGTCTCATTAACTAATGCTTTGTATCAAGAAATAAAAGAAGAAAAAAGCAATGTTTATATAGGTACCTTAAACCCAGGAGCAGTAGACACAAACTTTAATAAAGTAGCAGGAGCGCAATTTTCAATTAAACCGGTAACTGCTGAATATACTGCTAAATACGCTATTAAAAAAATGTTTAAGAAAAAACTTGTAATAGTACCTACTATATCTATGAAAGTATCAATGTTTTTAAGTAGATTTCTACCATTAAAAACTTTATTAAAAATAACTTATATAGCACAAAATCAAAAAAGAAAATAAAAACACAAAACCTTGTAATTAAGGTTTTTTTATAATATAATAAATATATTTGGAAGTGGTAATATGAATTCAATAGAGATAACAAACTTAAACTTTTCACATAATAAAAAAGTCATTTTTACTGACTTCAATTTAAAAATTAAAAAAAATAAATGGACTACAATAGTAGGCTCAAATGGTTCTGGTAAGTCTACATTAATAAAACTAATAGTAGGGCTATTAAAAAGTGAATCAGGACATATTAAAGTAGAAAATATTATATTGTCAGAAGAGACAAAAAGAGAAATAAGAGGAATTACTAGTGTTGTATTTAGTAACCCAGATACTCAATTTGTAGCAGACACCGTATTAGAAGAAATATCATTTGCACTACAAAATATGAATATTGAACAAAATAAAATAAATAAAAAAGTAAATGAAATAATTGAATTACTAGAACTTGATAAATTTAAAAATTTATCACCTCACCAATTATCAGGTGGAGAAAAACAACTTATAGCATTAGCATCAGCTTTAGTAATAGAACCTAAAGTATTAATACTAGATGAAGCATTTGCAATGATAGATACAATTACTAAAGAAAAAATATTAAATAAAATAAAAGATATATCTAAATTAAAAAAAATGACTATTATTAATGTAACTCATGATATGGAAGAAACTTTATATTCAGATTACATAGTAGTAATAGATAAAGAAAAAATAATATTAAATGGAAAAAATGAAACAGTTTATAAAGAAGAAAAA
Organism: uncultured Muribaculaceae bacterium; assembly: GCA_964369355.1. Classification (GTDB taxonomy): domain Bacteria; phylum Bacillota_I; class Bacilli_A; order RF39; family UBA660; genus CAYJEO01. The sequence continues at coordinate 55,850 of CAYJEO010000004.1, forward strand.
ACTTTAAAAAAATTAGGTTTAGAACTTCCTTTTATCATTTCTTTATCAAGTAAATTACAAAGTTATGAATTAATAGATAAAAATTACACAGATACAGTTAAGTTGGTGAATAAACTATGGAAATAAAATTTAATAATGTATCATATAGATATAATAATTCAGATAAAGTTATATTAGAAAACATAAATTTAAATATTAAATCAGGGACTATTAATGCAATAATAGGCCCATCAGGTGCAGGTAAATCAACATTAATAGAACTTATAAATGGACTTAAAAAACCTTCTGAAGGAACCATTAAAGTAGGTAATTATAAAATAGAAAATAATGTAAAAATTAAAAATATCAATGATTTAAGAAAAGATATAGGAATAGTATTTCAATTTCCAGAAGAACAAGTATTTAATTCAACTGTGGAAAAAGAAATAGCATTTAGTTTGCATCATTTCAACTTTAAAACAAACATAATAGATAAGCATATAAGTGATGCTTTATTAATGGTAGGACTTAATGATACTTATAAAAAATTAGATCCATATGAAATAAGTAGTGGTGAAATTAGAAAAGTAGCAATTGCTTCTATTTTAGCTTATAATCCTAAAGTATTAATATTTGATGAACCAACAGTAGGTTTAGATAACATAAGTAAGAAAAACTTAATTTTATTAATTAAAAAACTAAAAACTAGATATAATAAAACAATTATAATAGTAAGTCATGATATTGAATTTTTACTTAAACTAGTTGACACTGTAACAGTGATTAATGAAGGTAAAATAGTATTAAATGGTACAAAAAAAGAAGTATTTACTAATGTAGATATTTTAAAACAATATAATATAGACGTACCAAAAGTAATGTTATTCAAAGATATAGTTAAAAATAGAAAAAATGTAAAATTACCGTATAGAGAAGATGTAAATGATTTAATAAAGGATATATATAGATATGTTAAATAATATTAATATAGGAAGATATTATAATACTAAATCAATAATACATAATCTTCATCCATTAGTAAAAATAATCATGTTAATATTAGCTACTTTATTATCATTAATAGCAAATGTATATATAAATATAGTATTATTAATGATAGTAATTATTTTATTAATACTAAGTAACATTAAATTAAAACACTATTTTAAAGCAATATATAGTTTAAAAATAATTATATTATCATTATTAATTGTTAATATAATATTTAGTATAGATATAGAAAAAATTATTAATGCAGTACTAAGATTAATAATTATAGTTAATTTATCGTCTCTATTAACATATACAACTCAAACATCTAACTTAACACATGGATTAGAAATGTTTTTTTCACCACTTAAATTATTTAAAGTTCCAGTTAATGAATTAGCTTTATCAGTAACCTTAGCAATTCGTTTTATACCAACTTTAATAGAACAATCAAATAAAATATTAAAGTCTCAAGCAAGTAGAGGAATAGATTATAACAATGCAAAATTAAAAGGTAAATTAGTAATAATAAATTCAATGATATTTCCTCTTATTAATGTTTCGTTAAAAAAAGCAAACGATTTATCGGATGTTATGGAAGTTAGATTATATGATATAAATGCTAAAAGAACTTACAATGTTAATAAAATAAATACAATTGATTTATTAGTTATTTTAATTACAATAATGATATTTATAGTAGGAGTGATTTTATGAGATATTTAATAACATTTAGTTATGATGGTTCTAAATTTTTAGGTTATCAAAAACAATTAGAAGGTAAAACAGTACAAGGTGAAATTGAAAAAGTTTTACACAATATAACTAAACAAGATATCAAAATTCATGCATCTGGAAGAACTGATAGAGGAGTTCATGCGTATAATCAAAAAGCACACTTTGATGCGGATATAAACATTCCTGTGGAAAACTTAAAAAAAGCATTAAATAGTTTACTAAATAAAGAAATATATGTTAAAACTGTGGAAAATGTTTCTTCTGATTTTCACGCACGTTTCAATGTAGAAGAAAAGATATATACTTATAAAATAAACTTAGGTGAATTTAATCCGTTAGAAAAGGATTATGTATATCAATATAATAAACAATTAAATATTGATAATATGAAAAAAGCTAGTAAATGTTTTATAGGAACAAAAAGTTTTAAAGCCTTTGCAAAAGTAAATGAAGAAATAACTGATTACGTAAGAACTATTAAAGATGTAATTATAAAAGAAGAAAATGAAAAATTATTTATAACTTTTATTGGAACTGGATTTTTTAGATATCAGGTAAGAAACATGGTAGGAGCTTTAATTGAAGTAGGAAATGATAAAATAAAACCAGAAAAAATTGAAGAAATTTTACTATCAGAAGATAGAACAAAAGCACCAATTACAGCCTCTTCAGTGGGGTTATATTTAGAAGATGTAAAGTATTAGTTAAAACTTTAAAAAATATAGATAAATCTTATATAAAATGCATATATTTATTTGACAAATATATGTTTTTTTAGTATAATTTTATCTGGTACATTTTATAAATCCCATAAGGGGCGAGCATTGGGACTGCGAGTCTGTTTATGATAAGGAAGGAAAATAAAAAATGAAAAATAGTTACATGCAAAAAAAAGAAGAACTAGTTCGTAATTGGTATGTAATCGATGCTGAAGGTCAAAGCTTAGGACGTGTTGCTTCAAAAGTAGCTCACGTATTAAGAGGTAAACATAAACCAACTTTTACACCTCATGTTGATTGCGGAGATTTCGTAATAGTTTTAAATGCTGAAAAAGTTAAATTAACAGGTAATAAATTAAACACTAAAATTTATTACAACCACAGTGGATACACTGGAGGATTAAGAGAAAGAACTGCAAAAGTTATGATCGAAAAATATCCAACTGAAATGGTTGAAAGAGCTATTAAAGGGATGTTACCAAAAGGTAGATTAGGTCGTCAAATGTATAGAAAATTATTCGTATACACTGGAAGTGAGCATCCACATGCTGCACAAAAACCAGTTGTTATGGAAAATAAATAGGAGGATATTAAATGGCAAAAGTATTTATTGGAACAGGTCGCAGAAAATCATCTGTAGCACAAGTTAAAATGACAGCTGGAACAGGTAAAATCACTATCAACGGTAGAGATGTAAGAGAATTTTTCCCTTATGAAACTAACGTTATGGATTTAATGCAACCACTAGTTTTAACAAACAACGAAGAAGCATTTGATATCGACGCTAAAGTTAATGGTGGAGGGTTCACAGGTCAAACTGGAGCTATCCGTTTAGGTATCACTAGAGCATTAATGGAATACGACAAAGCAAACGAAGGTCAAGAAACAAGTTATAGAACAACTTTAAAAAGAGCTGGATTTGTTACTCGTGATCCAAGAGCTAAAGAACGTAAAAAACCAGGACTTAAAGCTGCAAGACGTGCACCTCAATTCTCAAAAAGATAATATATTTCAGTATTTCAAAAGCAAGTTTTCTTGCTTTTTTT
>CAYJEO010000005.1:0-3485 GCA_964369355.1 uncultured Muribaculaceae bacterium
ATCCATTTCTTCTCCATTATACCATAAAATAAAAGACACCAATTATACGGTGTCTGAATTTTTTATTTATCACTTATTTGATAATTAATATAAATTTATCTATATACCCATAAAGTAGATCTAGTTGAATATAATGTGCTTGCTGCACCATAATATCTTCCAAAATGAAACATTCCTGAATAAGAACCGCTGGTTGAATTTCCACTACGGTGAGTCCATGCAAAAGTTGAACTAATAAAATGAGCACTATCACCATTCCAACCTATTACTTCTCTAGTAGCGTCACCATAATATCCTCTAGTATAATCTAAACGAGAAGTTCCGTATGCATACGAGTCATAATATCTTGTTTCTGGAGCAGTAACAAAACCTGATGTACCTGGATAAAAATTACCAGCAGAATTCGATAGGTTTGCCATAACATACTCACCAGCACCACCAACCATATCAAATATACCACTTATATTTCCAGTAGTACTTTGCATATATTTCTCATCTGGATCTTTACTACCATAAGAATTTAAACAAGAAGATGTAGCAGCACTACTCGTTGTATTAGAACCACATCCGGTAATATGAGATGAATTATTATTTATATAAACTTCCTCATTTATACCAAATGTAGAAAAAGATAAATAAGCTATTGCTCCCCATTCCATATTTTTAATCATATGACTATCTACTTTATTTAAATCATCATTATTTAAATATAACGTATCAATTTTTGTAGTTGTTTCAAAAAAGCTTGAAACATTTAAATTTTTTAAAGCTGTAACATTAGGTAATACCGTAGGATTTGTACTATCACCCGTTAGTTCAAATTTTCCTGTCCAAAAACCTTCTATTAACTTACCATCTACTTCAAATGCCGGATGAACATAAGTATCTCCTAATTGTATAGTTGAATAGTCACTTGGCATTTTTTCACCTAATAAAGTAAAGTTAATATCAATACCACCTTGTTCGACTATTAATTTCATATCATCTTTATCTTCCAAGTCGTTAGTATTTCCTACATCAGTATCAAATATTGTGTATTCATATCTAGGAATCCAAACATAAATAGCAGCTACTTCATCATATTCACCTTCTGAATTAAGTTTATAAGTATCTCCAATTTCAGCCGTTCCTGATTTTAACATAATAGCATTGGCCCAAATTTTTTCTTCATAGTCATACCAAATAGAATTTTCATCAACAACAACAATTGTTCCATCTGATTCTATTACAACAGGATATAAACCATCAATTAAATTAGGATTAGTTCCATTTAAAAATAAAAATTGATCTGATATTTCTTTTTCTACAGAACATTCTTCTTTTGATACATCTAATACAGTTATGAAATCGTCCAAAACACCTTTAGTATAACACTTTCCATCCATATACATAGAAAGAGCTATTTTACCATCTGGACTTATAACTACTGAACCTTCATTTGGTTTATTTCCAGATGTTTCTATAAGATCATATATATCTAAATTACCATTGAATTTGTCTAAATTTTCATCATTTATTACACTTATATTATAAAAGTTATCTGCTGCATCTAATACCATTTTTGCTTGTGTTAAATTAGCAGAAGCTTTTGATTCTTCAATTACATTTAAAACTATTGGTGTTGTTATTGCTGTTATAATTGTTAAAATAACAAGCACTGCTAGTAATTCTATTAATGTAAAACCTTTCACATAATCAGCTCCTTCTTATCATAATAAATTATACCATTTTTATAATATTAATAGCAATAAATTATTGCAAATAAAAAGATACTTCATATAAAGTATCTAATTTATTAATTATTATTTAATTATCTATTCATACACCCAAAGAGTTCCTCTAGTACCATGAGTCCAATAAGATGTACCTGTAGAAGTCATGAATCCAAATACACCTGATGATGTTCCACCATTTTGATCACCACTTCTTAAAGTCCAGTGATTCGTACTTCCATTTGGTATGCTAGAATAATCATTGTACCAACCAGCAGTTTCACTGATTGCTTGACCATAACCACTATTTCCATATTGATTACCTGCTGTACTATGTTCATAAACATCATAATACTTAGAATTAAGTTCAGTAAATCCTGATGCACCAAAATCTATTTGTCCTGAAGAATTTAGTTGTAATCCCATTGTTCTTTCCCACAATCCTCCTGACATATCAAATACTCCAGATATATTGCCAGTAGTACTTGAATTATATATATCATTAGTAACTGTACCGAATGCATTTAAACAAGTACTTACTCCTTTTACATTATCTTCATTAGCGCCACAACCAGTATTTTGACTCTGATAATTATTTGGCAAAACTTCTGAATTTTTACCATATATAGAAGAAGATAAATATGCAATTGCAGCCCATTCACTATTTTTGATTAAATGTGAATCAAATCTATCACTAGAATCAAAATATAAATCTTCAAAACTTTTTATAGTGTCAAAATAATCAGATAAATTTAAATTTCTTAAAGGAGTTGACAATGGTAGTGATGTTGGGTTACTAGCGTCTCCAGTTAATTCAAATTTATTTACCCAAAAACCATTTATTTCAGTCGTAGTTATTCCATCAAAATAACTAAATGCCGGATGAGTAAACCAATCTCCTACTGCTGTAGTTGTTTTTTTTATCTCATCTTTACCACCAAATTTTATACTAATTTCTTGCATTTCATTTTTATCTTCACCCCAAGTAGGTGAAGTTTGTGGTATATCCCATACCATATATTCATATCTGGGAATCCAAACATAATAAGCTGCTATATGAGAAGCATCAATAACAGTTCCAGCTACTGCCTGACTATATAGTTCACGATTAACACTATCTTTGATAGCAACAGCATTAGCCCAAAATTTATCTTCATAGTCATACCAAATAGAATCTTCATCTACTAAAACAACTGTTCCTTCTGGCTCTATCATAATAGGATATAATCCGTCTGTTAGCTTTGGAGTTGCTCCATTTAAAAATAAATTTTGATCTGATATTTCTTTTCCAGCATCACATTTTTCTTTGGAAACATCTGATATAGTTATAGAATTAGACAAATAATTTTTTTCATAACATTTTCCATCTATGTATAGAGTAAGTGATATTTTACCATCTTCACTTATTACTACAATCCCCTCATCCGGTTTATTACCAGATGTTACTATTAAATCATATACGTTACTTTTACCATTAAATTTATCTATATTTTCATCATTAATTATATTTATATTATAAAATTTTTCCGAAGCATCTAATATCATTTCTGCTTGAGTTAAATTAGCAGAAGTTTTTGATTCCTCAATTACATTTAAAACTATTGGTGTTGTTATTGTCATTATAATTGCTAAAATAACAAGTACTGCTAATAATTCTATTAACGTGAAACCCTTCATATAATCAGCTCCTTTTTATCTTAATAAATTATAGCATTTTTAGAATATTAATAGCAATAAATTATTGTAAAAAAAAGATACTTCGTGTGAAGTATC
>CAYJEO010000005.1:3585-12733 GCA_964369355.1 uncultured Muribaculaceae bacterium
GTATCTTCCTTGTTGTATTTTATATTAAATATATAAATTTATTATTTACTTATTTAAAAAATATACTCATCTTGTTTAATAAAATCAAAATATTTTAACTATTATTAAATACTTTCTATTTTGAGGACGAGTTTATATATAATATAGAAATTTTTAATTTTTATTTCCCGCAGCCTTTACAATCTTCAAATATTGATAATTTCAAATTTAAAACAATTTCTAATTTCTCAATAGAATTAAGTATTTCTGTTATTGAATTATTTATTTTTAATATATAATTTATATTTTCTTCATGTTCAATGAGAGCAGAAATTTCTTCTGCACTTGCATTTATTATATGTGCTAATGCAGTTTGTTGTAGCGCAACAGATTGAACTATATCATTTATTGCTTGCTGCCTAATACAAATCTTTTCTTCTTGGCATACTAGTGGTAAATTCCCTTCAAATAAATAATTATGTGCTTCAATATTGCCATATAAATTATATACGATTAAATTTCCTTCTATGTTAGTATACCCAGAATTAAAAGTTGCTAAAGGTGCTAATAATACACCTTTTACTGATGTTGTTCCCGGATTTATAATAGTAGCTTCATACAAATTCCATAATATAAACTTTCCATCATTACCAGTTGCTGTTACACCATTTCTAAAAATACCATAGCTTCCAAACCCTAAATTTTCTCCACTTATATTTATTAAAATAGTCGAATTATTCGGAGCCACAATATTTATCTGATTCAAATTATTAAGAGCAATACCTGATCCATCTATATTTGTACCATCAATATGAAATATATTTAAATTTTCATCTAATCCAGTTAATGTTAAACCACCATACCTAACTTCAACACTGCCATTTACTATGGATTTTGACCAGTTAGAAGAGGCACATAAAAGGTAATCATTTATTACTTTGAAATCTAAAGGAGTATCCTCTATAGGTTGTGGAGTTATTCCATTATTATTTGTCATAGTATATTTAATTACATTGTTTTTATCTGATATAGCACTATTGCCTTTAAAATTACTACCACTTGTTATATTCATAGTTCCCCCAACAATTAAATCATTTCTAGTTGTTGATAATTCTAGGGCTGAACCTATACCATAATTTGCATATTCTGCTTTTGATGTAACAGCTACTCTTCCTTCACTATCAACACTAGATTGTATATGATCATTTAAAACGTAAATATTAAAACTTTGTGCTTCACTTAAATTTATCATAAATCACCTCCTATATTAAGATATGAATAAATTTTATTTTTAAATAATTTTTTAACCTATTCATTTATACAACAAAAAAACCAGCAAAAGCTGATCTAACAATTTAGTATATAGTTGAAAAATATAATAATTACTCTATTACATTATCAATTAATTTAGCATGCACTACCATTCTATCATATCCATCATTATAACAAGTAGATAGAGTTAATACTTTATCTTCACTATTTACAGTATTTCCAAAATCATATATACTTCTATTTTTTATAGTTTCTATAAATATTGAAAATTCGTTATTATAAAAATCAGTTTTAATATAATATTCTTCATTTTTTACAGTATATATAGAAAATATTTCATATAAATAATAACTATCTTCTGTTATAAAAGTAATGATTTGATTATCTTTATTTGTATACCAATCAGAAGATAATGTGTAATCTAAACTTCCAAATAAACTATCATCATATCTATCATGCCCGTATATAACTAAATTTTTATCATTACCATCTATATTGTTTTTATAATCTGCAAATATCCATCCAGCATCTGTATAAGATTTATCAAAACTTCTATATAAATAATAATCATTATTAGTAGTTTGTACTACTGGATATTCTATTTTAGTATTATTTAATTTTAAATATCCCACAGTATCAGAATTTATAGTTTTTAAAGATTCAAAATCTACTTTAATTTTAACATCCTCTATTTCATCTTCAACTTCTTCTACATATTCTTCTATAATATCTAGTTGCTTTTGGGTCTTTTTATTATCAAGTGACCATTGATATATTTTATATAAAGAGAAGATTAAAATTAATAATAAAATTATTTGAATAATAGTAAATATTTTTTTCTTTTTCATAATTCATCTCCTTTGATTAATTATAACATATATTTTATTTATGGCTATATAAAAAAAGAAAATGAAACTCATTTCCTTATTTTTTAATATAATTTAATACTTTTTACTTATAATGAGGAATATATTCAGTTGTACCTATACTTTTGTAAAATTTATTTTCTACTAAATCATATAGCCCAACTTCATCTGTTGCATTTATTTTAACTGGAATATAATCTCTTAAAAGTGTATTAGTAGTTACATCAGTAATTTTAAATGATCTTATATAACCATAGAAATTTCTATTATCTGCACCACCGCCACTTAATACTTGATTTCCACCTATTCTGATATCAGTTTCATGTTCTTCTGAAATCAAAATTTGCCCTGGTATTGGATATGTTCTACCACTAATATCAAGTTTAAATCTTGAAAAATACAGAGTGTGCCAAGTATTTTGTGCTATGGCTGGCGTATACGATCTCGTTTGTAATCCATAGCCAGAAAACACCGTTCTAGTTGTCAAATGGATACCTAAAGAATAATCATAATCTATTCTTCCACCAATAAGCCAAGAACCACTATTAGCAGCTAAATTTGTAGCTAAAAATTCTGATTCAAATATATAATCTCCTGTATTCATTATACCAGTATCGATATATTGACCACCGTTACTTTCAATGTAATCTAGGATTTCATATTCATCATCTACTACAATAGTAGTTGCTGCACTATTAGAAAGTCCAGCGTTTGATTTAGCAGTACATACTAAATTATAAGTACCTTTCGCTAACTCTTCTGTTTTGATTTCTCCTGCTGTTCCATCTAATGTACAAGTAACACTACCTTCAGATATTCCGAAACTATATTCAAAATTATCCATTATATTTACACTACGTCCTTCTTCTACTTTGATAACACCTTTTGACGTTATTGTAGGTATATTTTTATCTATTTTAATAGTTTTAGAAGTTGTTAATGTATTTGATGCATTATCTGTTATTGTTATAGTAACTTTTGTGCCTGGTGTATTTTCGTTTATGTCTAAAATATCAATTTTAGATTCAAAATAACCAGAACCTTCATCATAAGCAGTTACTTGTCCAAACTTAACATCTGATGTATACCAACCATTATCTCCTAATGTACCAAATATTTCGATTGACTCTAAGATAGGCATTTCAGAATCCACTTTAACATTTTCAGATGTTACAGTATCGTGTCCTGCTTTATCTACAGTAGTAAGTTCTACTGTTGTATCAGTACTTCCGTCTACTACTATATCGATATTTAACTCTGATTCTTTTACTCCAGATATTGAATCAGTACCTTCAGTGTTAGTGATTAATACATCACTTGTATACCAATCATTTGTACCTTCATCTCCAGATAAAATTATTTCTCCTGAGTTAGGATTTACTAAGTCAATTTTTACATTGAAAATTCCTGTTGTAGTATGTCCTGCTTTATCTTTAACTTGGAATTCAATGTTTTCACCTTTAGTTTCATAATTAATATTGAGATTATTAATTACATTTGCTAAAAATTCTTCATCTATACCAGATATGTTATCACTAGCAACTACATTAGCAATACTAACTGCTGTTGTATACCATCCGTTTTCTAAAGTTCCTATAATATCATAACTATTAATAACTGGTGCTGTTTTATCAATTTTTATACTTACAGTTTCAACTGCTACATTACCTGCTTTATCTATTGCAGTGATCACAAGATTTTCACCTGTTGTTTCATCACTAAATAAAGTTTTATTAGCATTTACTGATAAAGTACCAGATTGAGTATCAGTTGCTTTTACATTAGATACTGTAACATCAGATAAATACCATATATTATTTTCAGTATTTCCACTTAATGAATAACTTATTACTGGTTTAGTTTTATCTATCTTAATTAAAACAGTTTCAATTTTTTCATTTAAAGCATTATCTATAACTTTAATCGTAATATATTCACCATTAGTTTCATTAGCTATTTCTCTATTAGTTACGATTACTTCTTTTACTCCAGATAAAGAATCACTTTCTTCATAAGAAGTTAATATAGCAGTTTCATTGTACCATTCTTTTGGGTCAGTATTATTTATTTTAATATTAGTTACAGAAGGTAATTGTTTATCTAATTTATATGTATCACTGCAAATTACTTCACTTTCAGATCCATTAATTTTTGCACTCATACATATTTTATTATTGCCTTCGTTTGTTATATCAACTTTATTAATATAGTTTATACTTGGGACACAATCAGTTTCTGATGTTATACAGTAATTAATATCTGTAACTGTTTCTTTTATATCAAATTCAACAAATATATCTTCATTATACCATCCATTGCTTGATGCAATATTACTATGAAAATCCACTGTTAAAGGACTTAAATTTACAATCACTTTTCTTTTTACTTCAGTTATATTTGAAGCATTATCTACTGCCTTATACGTAACATAATATGTTCCGATTGAATCCTTATCAAAATCATTTTCTATTACTACTATATTACCTGATAATTTAGAAACACTATCAGTAGCAGTTATACCTGACAAGAAATCAATAGTTTCACCAGCATAAATATTTATATCGCTTAGTCCTGTTATTGTAGGTGCATCTTTATCTACTTTAATAGTTTGAGTAGTTGTTGATTTATTGCCTGCTTTATCTATTGTAGTTAAAATAATTTCAGTTCCTGATGTACTATTCGTTATTGAATTTACATTAACATAAGTTTTGTCATGTCCAGAAATATTATCCGTTCCATTTACTACATCAATTTTTACATCACTAGTGTACCATCCGTTTGAACCTATGTTACCTTCTAAAATAATTTTACCTGGTGTTGGTTTTGTTTTATCAACTTTTATAATAATTTCTTCTTCTGTTATGTTTCCGGCATTATCCACTGCTTTTATTATTATTTTTTCACCTGTTGTATCATAATCAATAACTGAAATATTTATATCTGTTTCTTTTATTCCAGATAAAGTATCTTCAGCAGTTATTTCTTTAATTGTTACATCACTAATATAATATCCATTGTTACCCATATCACCTAAAATAATTGGAGTATTTATAGTAGGTGGTATTTTATCTATCATATAGTTTTCACTACATATTATTTCACTTTCAGATCCATCTGAATATATTGCTTTCACACATACTTTATTTGTGTTACTATTTTCATCAAGTGTTATATTTCCATCATATTCTTTTTCTGGTACACACTTATCACCTGTAGTATTACAATACAGTAATTCTTTAATATCATCTTTATCATAATCAAGTGTTATATTAATATTTTCATTAGAATATTTATCATTATTATCTTTACTAAAAGTTATATCTAAAATTTTATCGTTTTTACTACAATCAAAGTTTTTTCCGTCGTAAATACAATAGTCTTCTACTTTATCTTTTTCTACTTCACAGTCATAAAATTCTAATAATCCTTCACTATAAATAATTGTAGAACAACTATAATCTGAAAAATTATAATCACTATCTAATTCTCCATAACTTTCATTACTACTTTGAAGTGTTTCGAATAGGTTTTCTCCATACGTGTAAAATGATGGTTTTCTAAAGAAACATAGTAATAATAAAATAAGTATTATAATTATAAATATTATGAAAAATATTATTTTCTTTTTCTTTTTTTCTTCTTTATTTTCTTCCATTCTACACCTCTATTCTATCAGTAATCATTATAGCATATTTTACCATTAAAAAACACTATTTTTTATAGTGTTTACATTTGATTTATATAGTATTTAATTATAGTAATTTTTTATGATTTCAATATTTCATACATTAAAATAATCATTTAAAACATATTCTTTTTACTATCACTTGTAAACTGATATTTTTAATGAAAGGAGGTACAATATGATAGATTTTAAAAGCAGTAGTTTCAGTAAACTTAAAAAAACTAAAATTGGTGATCATGAAAAATTATTGAAAGCAATGCTAGTATCAAAAGAAGAAATAATTGATTCGTACAAAGGCATTAGAGATAGTGTGGTTTTTACTAATAAAAGAATAATCGCAATTAATTCACAAGGCGTTACTGGTAAAAAGAAAGACTATACTTCAATTCCATATAGTAAAATTCAAAGTTTTTCTGTAGAATCTGCAGGAACATTTGATTTAGATAGTGAAATTGCAATTTGGGTTTCAAGTATTGGTGAAATAAAATTTGATTTTTCTACATCATCTGATATTAATGAAATATCAAAAATGATAGCAGAATATACATTATAAAAGTACCTAATAGGTACTTTTAATTTAAATCATTTTTAATAGTTAGCCACATTTTTTTAAGATTGTTATATTTTATAAACTTAGTTACATCGTCAATTGCAACCCAAAAGCATTCAGTTACTTCATCATTTTCATAATTGAAATTATCATCATTTATTACTTTCCCTAAAAAATAAACAACTTCTTTTCTTATGTTATCTTTCATCATATATCCGATTGTATACCTTTTATTTGAAATGACTTCTACAACAATACCTGTTTCTTCTAAAACTTCTCTTACTGCTGTTTGTATTTCTGTTTCTCCTAATTCAACATGGCCTTTAGGAAATCCAACAACATTATTTTTTTGTCTAATTAATAAAACTTTATCATCTTTTATTACAACTACTCCACAAGATTTTTCCATCATAATTCTTCACCTATCTAAATAATACTTGAAAATGAATAATAAAACAAGAAAAAACATCTATAAAAGATGTTTTATTAAGAACCAGTAAATTCCCCAGTTCCATCATTTCCATAAAATTTACCTTCGACTAAATCCCACATACCTACTTCACCAGTAAGATTTAATCTAACAGGAATATAATGTCTTATTAGTTCTCCAGTTGTAGCATCAGTAACTTTGAAGTATTTTCTCTTACCGATCATATTACGATTATCCTTAGAAACACCATCATAAGCAACTTGATTACCGCCTAAAACAATTTCACCTTCATATTCTTCTGGTATTAAAGTTTGTCCTTTAAGGTTATAATTTGTTCCACCTATATTAAGTTCAAATCTAGAAAAATACATTGTAGTCCATACATTTGTTGAAACTTTTGGGTACATTGTTTGAGTAAGAGTACCGTAAGCTCCAATTATTTGACTACTATTAACAAATACTCCAAGTGAATAATTAGGATTTACTCTTCCTCCTACTAACCAAAAACCAGTACTAGTAAGATCTGTAGAAGTTATAAAAAATTCATCTTCAAATATATAATCTCCCGTGTTTAATAAACCTGTATTAATATATTGTCCGCCAAAACTTTCAATATATTCTAATTCTTCGTAAGTATCAACTACTTCAATTGTAGTAGTAACAGAACTTGTTAACCCAGCATTAGATGTAACCGTACAAGTTAAATCATATGTCCCAATTTCTAATATAGAAGTATCTGTTATACTACATGTTATAGTTCCTTCTGAAACTCCAAAAGTAGTAGTAAACTTAGAAGTTAAATCAATACTTGTTCCTAATTCAATACTAATGTCACCATTTTGAGTGATAGTAGGAACTATTTTATCTATTTTAATAGTTTGCGAATAAGATGCAGTTAATCCAGATCTATCTTCTGTAGTAATTGTTACAATAGTTCCAACAGTATTATCAGTAATTTCTAATATATCAACAGTAGTTGAACCATGTCCAGAACCTGAGTCACTACCATCTATTTTACCAATAGTAACATCTGATGTGTACCATCCATCTAACCCTAAAGTTCCATTCGCAACAATTGTTCCAACTTCTGGAACTATTTTATCAATTTTAACATCTTTTTCTGTTAAAGTTTCATGCCCTGCATTATCAGTAGTGGTTAAATAAACTGTAGTTTCTAATGCTACTCCTGTAAGGATGTGTACATTTAATTCAGAAGATTTAATTCCAGAAATATTATCACTACCTTCTGTTGTACTTATAGTAACATCGGAATTATACCATCCATCTAACCCTAAAGTTCCATCTAAAATAATTTGACCAGCAGTAGGTGCATTTAAATCAACTTTTACTTCAATTAATTCAGTAAATACATTACCTGCTAAATCTTGAATTCTAATTTCAATATTTTCACCTATTGTTTCATAATCGATAGTGTATTCTAAAGAACCAATTGTACTTGTATCAATCCCAGAAAAGGAATCTGTTGCTACAATATTTTCAATCATAACAATAGTTTTATGCCATTCATTATCTGCTTCTTTTTCTGTTATATCATAACTAGATACAACTGGAGCAGTTTTATCTATTTTTATATTTTCAATTTTTTGAGCCATATTACCAGCATTATCATAAGCAGTAACAATTACATCTGTACCAAGAGTTTCAACAGTAAACAAAGTTGAATTAGCATCTACACTTGCTAAACCAGATAAAGCATCGGTAGCTGAAACATTACTAATAGCAACATCACTTACAAACCAACTATTTAAACCTAATGTACCAGTTAGTGTAAAATCAGCAATTTCAGGCGCTACTGTATCTCTTTTAATAGTAATTTCTTTAGTAGATGTATTTCCCGCTAAATCCGTCGCAGTAATAGTAACGGTTTCTCCTGCCGTATCATAATCAATAATAATTGATTCATCTCCCGCATCGGTATCCATTAAATCTATATCTACAGTTATATCTTGTAATCCAGATAAATCAATTGCTCCATTTGCAATTATTTCAACATCTGTTGTATACCATCCATTATTTCCAAGCATCCCATTTATAATAGGGTCATTTATAACTGGAGCTGTTCTATCAATTATAACTTTATCGCTACATACAACATTTGCATTAATAGCAGTTGGTTCAGTTACACACACACGATAAATGCCTTCTTCTTCAAAATAAAATTTAGAGTTTAATAATGTATTTGGCTTACAACTTGCTCCAGTAGTAATACAATAATTTAAATCATCAACTTGATCATACTCAACAACTACTTCTACATTTTCTAAAGTAGCTCCAGTATGACTCATATTAAAATTAATTTCACTTTGATAATTTGGTTTTGGAACTTCTGTTTCAGGAGTAGGAGG
>CAYJEO010000005.1:12833-21967 GCA_964369355.1 uncultured Muribaculaceae bacterium
TCATCTGTAGAACCATTAACACATTTTAAATCATCACCATCATAAGTACAATATTGATTTTCTAAAACTTCATTATTTTCATTAATAGTACAGTCAGATAATGACAAAATATTGTTTTCAAAACTTATATCTTCACAAGTGAAATTTTCATCATATAATTCTTTTTCTAATAAAAATTGTTTTTCTACAGAAAGAGCTGAATAGCCATTTTCAATTAAATAAGAATGAAGGTTTTCATAGAAAATATTATCTTCTTTTTTACAACAAAATTTTAATAATAAAAATAATAAAATAATTATGATAAATAAAATAATAAATATACGTTTTTTTCTTTTATTTTCTTTATTTTCCATATAAAAAACCTCCTTAGTCATAATATATTTTAGCATTTTTTCATTGTATTTTCAACGAAGTAGACAATAATTTCATCTAGTTTACACATTATTACATAATTATTATAATAAACTACTTCCTAATATATATTTATAATAAAATATGATATACTAAATATATAATAGGAGGTATTTATGTGTACTAATATAACTTGGAAAAACAACACTAATTTTATTGGCAGAAATATGGATATAGGATTTGACTTTGATAAAAAAATAGTCATAACCCCTAGAAATTTTATTTTAAATTTTATGGAAGAAAAGCCTATAAAAAAACACTATGCAATTATAGGAACAGCTCAAATAACAAATAACTATCCACTATACTGTGAAGCGTTCAATGAAAAAGGTCTTTATATAGCAGGATTAAATTATCCAAATAATACAAAATATTATGAATTTTCAAAAGACAAAAGTAATATTTCTGTAAATGAATTAATCCCTTGGATATTAAGTCAGTGTTCAAATATAAAAGAAGCAAAAGCACTAATCAAAAAAACAAATATTTTAAATAAAACTATAGATAGTAATTTACCAATTCCTTCTTTACATTTTATATTATCTGATGATTCAACTTCACTAGTAATAGAATGTGAAAAAGATGAAATGAAAGTATATGAAAATAATATAGGTATATTAACCAATAATCCTAGTTATGATATACATATTAAAAATTTAAATAATTATAATCACGTGACCCCAATTAATAAAATAGAAAACTTAAAAAAAGAAAATCAAATAACTCACTTTTGTACTGGTTTAGGCACAATAGGATTACCAGGTGATTATTCTTCTCAATCTAGATTTATTAAAGCATATTACCTAAAAAATCACTCAATTGCTAATACTGACTATGAATCCGTATTACAAATGTTTCATATGTTAAATAGTGTTGCTTTTGTTAAAGGAAGTGTTATTGATGAACATGATAATTTAGATATAACTATTTATTCTTCTTGTTGTGATATAAAAAACTTAACATATTATTTTAAAACATATAATAGTAGTAATATTCAAGCAGTTAAATTAAATAATTTAGATAATAAACAATTAGTAATTTATGACCATAGCGATTTTACAAATATTAAATATTTAAATTAAAAAAACAACTTAAAAAGTTGTTTTATTTTCTTTTAGTAGATAATAATGCTATTAATAATGAAAATATGATAACTACAAATATAATAGTACTATCACTAGGAGTACCTAAAACTATTTCGTCATATATCTTTTCAAACATGTTTTTATCTTCATTTTTTTCCTCTGATTTTTCTTCATCAGTATTATCTATGTTATTATCAGTATTTTCACTTTCATCAACACTAGTATCTTCTTCTATAATAAAATCATTATCAACACTAGTATCTTCTTCTACAACAGAATCATTATCAACACTAGGAATATTTGGAGTTTCTACTTCTATTTTAGTATAGATAACATTTACAACTTGATTTTGATTCATTACTATTTCTTCAAAATTAGCTGTGTGCCCTTCTTTTTGGTCTATAGAAGGATAAGTAAATAATAATCTATCACCTTCTCTATAGTCAACATGTGATAAATATTTACCATCTTGTTTGAAAGTTATTCTATAAATATTTGTTTGTTCAAGTAAAATACCAGAATTCAAACAATAAACCTCAACTTTTCCTACAGTGGTTTCAGTAGGTTCAGTAATAATTTCTGGCCCTCTTGATATTTCACCATATTCTAAGTTATTATCAGTTGTATATGTTTTTATATTAGCTATAGCTGCATGATTATTTCCAGCACCTTTATTTAGTTGAACAAATTTTACAGTAGAAGCACCTTTCGGTATTTCAATAGTAACAGTTTCATAAATTGATTTCCATCCTAAATCAGATGTTGTATAAACTAATACATCATCTACGTAAACTTCTAAGGCTACGCTTGCATGATGTCCATATGAAGTATTTAATCTAACACTATCTTTAATTCCATAATCAAAAGTTATATATTTAATATTTTCTATGTTAGATACATTTAAAGAAGCTTCTGCTTTTTCTGAAAGTAATATAGCAAAATCATAATAAATTTCTTTACTACCATCATAAAGTCCTACTTTATCAGTATTAATAGATCCAGTTATTGAATTATCATCTAATAATTCATTAATTGAATCAATTACTTCAACATTAACTACTTCTGATATTTCAAATCCATTAACATTTAAAGTCAAAGTAATTTGATAAGTTCCTTTATATAAATTACTACCATCACCTGATAAATCAATTGTAGGTATATAACCAAGTGATAAATCAAAAGTATGTGAAGTATTTATAATATCAAAATCAATATTATCAACAGTTACTATATCATTATAAACACTACCAACATCCAATATAATATCTTTAATATCATATTCTTTATTTTTTTCTAAAATCAACTTATTAGTAGATAAATCTATCCATACAGAAGGATATCTGAATTTTTCTTTAGGATAAGCATTTTCTCCTATTTCAAAATACTCATCCATTCTACTAAAACTTGCTTTAAAGTAAGGAGATAAATCTTCATGATAAGGATTCCCGTTACTATCATATCTTTCTAAAGGAGCTGCTAATATTCTACCCCATAATTTATCAGTTAAATACCAATTACCCATATCAGGAATATATTGATAAGACCAAGCATGTCCACCAGTTACGGATGCAACTAATCCTTCAGCATAAATACTCTTAATACCTACTCTTTGTGCTAAGTATGAAACTCCTCTAGAATTACCATTACATTTTCCTACACCATTTCCCATAGAAGATAATAAAGAACCACCATCAGTGTATACAATCCAGTTAGCATAATCTTGAGTAATTAAATCAAATTTTTGTGCTTGAGTCATATCTGATTTAATATTGCTCATTAAATTTTGTGTATTGTTTTCTATTTTTAATAAATCTTCATCTCTGCTATCTTGTAAATTTTTTCTAACCCATACATAAACAGTTTCGACTAATCCGTCTTTTTCTGTAAATTCATAACCCCAGTCTGGAATAATATACATTCTTCCTTCTGAATCTTGAATATGTGTTGATATATTTTCAATTTCATTTTTATCAACATAAATATTATTTTCAAATAAATTTATAGGAACTAAATAAACTAATGTACTCCATCTCGTAATTAATTCATATTTAGAAACATCTAAATCTAAAGTTGTATCTAATATCAGATCAAATACTTTTTGTCCTTGTTCATCTAAAACATTTCTTCCATGGTATAAATATGACGCCCATGGTTGTTTTAATTCTTCAATAGTTAACCTTCTAGTGTTATCTGTTTGTACTACTAAGATATTAACAGTTCTTTGATATATATCACCATTTTTACCAATAGTTTTATAAACAACATTATAAGTTCCATCCACACCTTTTTTATAATTCGTAGTATATGTAACACTATCGCTTATATCAGTACCATCTACATCAAACGATGTAACATAGTTTAGTAATGTATGTTCAGTTATCTGATCATGATCACTAAATTCAATATCATATACTTCTAAACTAGGGTGATTACCATTTTTAACAAACTGTGGATTTCCTAAAACTAAGTTAGAACCTGTTGTCACTATTTGAATTACTGAATAAGAACTTATATCTACATTTACTTCAGTTAAAGCATCTGTTATTGAAATGTCTTTAATATCTAATATAACAGTTCCATCTGCTATTATTTGAAAAGTTGCATTATTAGTTTCATTTGATAAATAATGAATTCCTAAATCAGTTACAAAAGACACATAACCATATTCTTTTATATTGTTATATGTTAAAACTGTACGATCAGATAATAACATAGCGTTTTCATAATTTTTTTCTTGCATATCTTTATCTAACAATATTAAATCATTACCTTCAGAATCATTATTATAATTTACTATTCCATTCGAATAAAAGGCAGTTGACTTATCAAGTACTGATTCTAATGATAAATAATAAGGATTTGGACCTATTGCATTAATAGCTGTTACTATCATTAAAATTAACATAGTAAAAATTAAAATATAAATTTTGTTTTTCATAAATATTCCCCCATTAATTTATGTTTATATTTGTTATAGATTATATGTAAAATACATAAATTGCATTGAGTATTATAACATAAGGTTTTAGAAAATACAAATTGACTAACTATAATATGATAATTTTAAATACATTGATTTTTTTACAAATTAAAAAAAACGCATTAAGCGTTTTTCTCTTGTTCTAAATAAGCACGTGATATAGTTAATTTATATAAAGTTTTACCTTGAATAATTATAAAATAACTTTTTTCATTAGGAATAACTTCATAATAAATTATTGGACTACCAGTAGCATCATGAGCATCTATTAATTCTTCAATAGACATAACTCTTATTTTGTTGTCAAATGAACTTTCATTTAAATCAGGTTGACTACTAGTTACTATAACTCTATCATATTCTCTTAAATATTTTTTAATAGTTTTTGTATAAATATCTTTATTATTTATCATTGCATATAATACTCTAATTGCAGCTATTAAATAACCTAATGCAATTACATTTAATATACAAGAAATTATAAATAAAGGTAAATCATTAATTCCTGCTGGTTGTAAATCTGATAAAAATTCTGAATTATTAATTTTATTAGAAGCAAATTTTATTTCTATAGTTTGTTCACTTAAAGGAATTTCTAAACTTAAGTTTGTATCCTTATTAATTTCTGTTAATACGGTTTCATTAGTTCCTTTAGCTTTTACATTCATTGTAACAACTAATTTAGAATCAATTGATACACTATATTCAGCTTTAAACTGATTAACATAATTATTATAATAATCATAATCGATATCTTGTTCTATATCAATAATAAAATGATTATCAGTAATTTCTAATTCTTGTTTTTCTAATAAAACTGTTTCTTCTTTTTTAAGTATTGAACCACTACTAGCTTCCATTATATATAACGTAGCTAATACATCATATTCATAATCAAAGTTCATATCTTCTTCTACATTAATTTGATAATCAAAATCAATATTTATTGAATTAATTATACTTGCTATATACCCCATACCTTCTTCTAAGAAAGGTTGATCAAAATCATTGTTTTCTTTTAAATATACTTTGTAACTTGTATCCCCTGATTCTGCATAACTAATTATTTTAGTACTATTACCAAAATCATAAGAATTATTTAATAAAATTAACCCTAAAGATAGAAACACTATAAATAATAAAGTATTTATAAATAACCTAGCTTCTTTTTTTAATCTCACTTTTTTCTTTGGTATATAAAAAGTTTTATCATAACCATCATATTTTACTTTTTTAGACATAGTTCCCCTCCTATTCTATCATTTCGTTTAACCATATTGTTGGAAGACCTATATATTTAATAGTAAACTTAGCAACTCCGATTACATTTTCTTCTAAAACGATCCAGTTATCAAGTTCATCATTATTATCACCTTTAGTGATAAAACTATATTCTTCACCTGTTTTATTTATTTCTTCAACTCTATGTACAACTATTTTATTGTACATTTCAAATATTAAAACGTCACCGACTTTAATATCTTTCATTTCTTCTTGATCATATTTTCTAACTACTACTACATCACCTTTATAAATAGTTGGTTCCATTGAACCGGATCCTATTGATAAAGCATAATATCTAAACATACCACTTACTAAGCATACATTTAATATCATTATAATTATAATAACAAATGAAGCAATATTAGAAAAATGTCTTTTTTTCAAAGTACTTTCCTTTTTCTTTAATTTTTCTCCGTATGTTTTTGCAATTAGAGCCATTATGACTATTGGTACTATAAATAACAATACTGCCTGAATATATTCATTAAAATCTGGGAATATAGGAACTATAAATACATATAGTTCAAGTAAATATCTGTAAAAAATATTTGGTCCATATCCAAAATTTAAAGCTATATAAGTTAATAAAATATTTTTACTTATAGTAGGAACTATACTTAGTGCTACTATATTCACTATATCTTTAGCATCTACTATATTGTAAATGTTATATATAAATAATAAATCTACTGCCGTTAGTGTAATTGTAGTAAGTACTATCAACCACAGATTACCAGTACTTTTTTTAACAATCATATACCTTAATACTTCTGTAACTGCTATTGCAATTATAAAAGGCATTATATTTTTTAGTATTCCTAAAATTGATAAATTATATCCGGTTCTTAAAAAACCTACAAAGATTCCTGATAAATATGTTAATAATATATAAACCATTATATATATAAATATTACCATAAGTATATCTCTTAAAAATCTTGTTCTTGTTTTTTCATAACCCACTAGTAATTTAGTTATAAAAACAAATACTAAAAGTATTGCTGAAATAACATAAAAATTATCTATATTAAATATCAAAATATTTAATAATGATAGGACAAGAAGGATTATGTTTAAAATGCATAATTTTATATGACTACTTTTCATAATTCACCCTCTTGTACTAGATTATTAAATATTACGCTTGTCCGTAGATAATAGCTGTTGCTAACCCTGAAATAGTTACTTCTGAGTTTGGTAATTCTGCAGCTGTAATAGTGTTATCATAAGTTAACGTTAATTTTAAGTTTGCTGTAGCTCCTGCTGCTAATGCATCATTAGCTTGAATAGCAGAATCATCAGCATATGTTAATGTATAAGTTAAATGATTGCACACGTTTGTTGCATCAATTGCATCTCCTGCTGCTGTACAAGTTGGTGTTGGAATAGTAGTACTTGTTACTAATGCATCAAATGTACCATCATTTACAACATCAAAAGTGTAAGTAGCTGAATCTCCTGGAGTAGTTAAAGTAATGTCATAATTACTAATTGTAGTTGCTGATGCATCTAATGAAGGTGCAGTTACTTCTACTGCTGTTCCACTTAATGATACAGCTGATAAGTTTTCAAAATGAATGTCCCAATTTGAAGCTTCTACTGTTGCTGCCCCGTTAATGTTTAATGTTTGTGAAAATGCTGCAAATCCAATTGATAATCCTCCAATTGCTAATACTATTGCTACGATTGCTAAACCTTTTGCTTGTCTTTCTGATTTCATAATATCCTCCTTATTGATTTATATAACCCTATGGGTATATATCCTAGTTTTGAATGTAGATTATATCTATATCTAATCCACTTGTTTGTACTTTGTACTCAATTGGGTCACTTGAATTATATCCAATAGTAACCTTTAAGTTAGCACTTTCACCTGCTAATAATACGTCATCAACGTTTATAGCTGTATCATCAGCATATGTAACTTCAAAATTAAAGTTAGGACATGCTGTTGTTGCGAAAGTTGCTGCAGCTGTTTCTTCTCCTGTAGGTACATCTACCGGAGTACATGTAAAGTTATTTTTTAACACAGTTGACACTTTAGCATCAATACTACCATCATTTACTACTTCAAAAGTATAAAATGCTGTTGCTGCTCCATTGAAAGTAATATCTATATTATTAATAGAAGTACTTCCACTTACTAAAGCTGGAGTAGTATTTTCTCTTGCTAATGTAGTATCACTTAAAGTTACAGGTGATATATTTCTAAAATATATATCCCAAGATGAAACATTAACATTTGATGTTCCATGTATATTTAGAGTTGTACTCAAACTAGCATAAGCTACACTTATTGTTAAAATTGTAATTAATATTGCAATTATTGCTATTTTGTTTGATTTCATTCTTCCACCTATACATCTTTCCTGCGCTACTTTACTATACGCTACGATATAAATATACAATAATTTAAAGTAAATTTCAATAGAAAAGTAACAAAAAAGTGTTAAAATGTGTAAATTATTTAAAATAACTCATTTTTATTATTTTCTTTTTGTTAACATTTATGCAAAAGAAAAAACTATTAAATAGTTTTATTTCCATAATCCATGTAAATTACAATAAGCATAAATGCTTAATATTTCTTCTTTTATATTAAACATAGCTTTTGGTTCTTCATTTGGATTTAATTTTTTAATATATGTATTAGACTTAGTTTCTACTACAATCCATTCGATAAAGTGTTCTTCTGTCATTGGATGTAATGCACTTCCTACTATAACTTCTACTACATCATTTTCTATTGTATAAACAGGTTTGTGTTTTTCAACTGCTGCATCTGTTATATTTGCACTCATTTGTTCCATCAAACTTCCACAACAAGATAAGTCTACATTTTTATCCGTTAATTTTGTAGCAATATTACCACAATGGTTACATAAATAAAATTTCATTTTATTTCCTCCTTTATTTACATATCCATTATAATTTATTTTTTAATTTAATTCAATTTATATTTTTAAAATTTGACCTATTGATAAACTATCACTTGTTAAATTATTTTTTTCTCTTATTATCGAAACTGTTGTATTAAATCTTTTTGCTATTGAATACAGTGTATCACCTTTAACTACTTGATAAGTATTTTCTTCTGGAATATTACCAGATAAAATTAATTGTTGATTTACATATATATCATTAGTAGCTAAGTTATTTAATTTTTTGATTTCATCTACTGATATTCCAAATTGTTTTGATATCGAATATAATGTATCACCTAATTTAACTATATAAACATTTGATTGAGTTTCTTCTTCTATTTTTAATATTTGACCTACCGATAAAACATTACTTGTTAAATTATTCAACCTTTTTATTTCATCAACTGTTGTATTGAATTTATTAGCTATTGAATATAATGTATCTCCTTT
>CAYJEO010000005.1:22067-24823 GCA_964369355.1 uncultured Muribaculaceae bacterium
TTCATTAAACATATTACACCTCTATATATTATATATTTTTATTATAAATTCTTTCCCATTTTTTAAATTTTTGTATATATTATTTTAGGAGGTTTTATATGAATGAAGGTTTTTTAATCGTTAATGCTTATGCAGATAATGTCGCACAACCATTAAAAGGAGCTACTGTTTTAGTTAATGGTAAATCATATTTAACAGATATTTCAGGTAAAACTATTAAAATTAATTTATCAACACCGAGCATAGATTTATCCAGTGTTCCAGGAAGTGTTCCTTATGCTACTTATGATGTTGAGGTTTCTATAGATGGTTTTTCTTCTACTATCAAGGATGTAAAAATATTTCCAGATATTACAGCTTATCAAAATGTTTTTTTAAACTTTGAAAACGATTTAGAAAATGAATCTGGTAATATTACTTTAACTAGTGATGATGCTTTTAAAATAGTTGAGGATCCGGTTAAATCTTTAGTGAACACTATAGTTTTACCACTTGTTTTAGTTCCAGAATATGTTATAGTTCACGATGGTATACCAACAGATACTAAAGCAGTCAATTATACTGTTCCTTTTAAAGAATATATCAAGAAAGTTGCTTGCTGTGAAATATATCCAACCTGGCCGATAGAATGTTTGAAAGCTAATATAACTGCAATTATTTCTTTTACTTTAAATAGAATATATACAGAGTGGTATACTTCTAAAGGATATGGTTTTACTATAACATCAGTTACTTCTCATGATCAAAAGTATTCAAATGATATGGCTATATATGACACTATTGATACTTTGGTAGATGAAATGTTTTTAGACTATATTTCTTTATCAGGTTTAGAACAACCTTTTTTAGCACAATATAATGATGGTGTTCAAACTAACAATATAGGTTGGCTATCTCAATGGGGATCTTATACTTTAGCTCAAGAAGGCTACACTTATAAAGAAATTTTAGAATATTATTATAGTCCTTATTTAGATTATAAAAAAGCAATTGAAGTATTTGGGTATCCTGTTTCGTATCCAGGTTATGATTTATCAGAAGGCATGTGTGGTGAAGAAATACAGAAAATGCAAAATGAGTTAAATAGTATTAATAAAAGTTATCCAGGAATACCATTAATTACTAATCCCAATGGCATATATGATAGTGAAACTACTACTACTGTAAAAAAATTCCAAGATGTTTTTAATTTAAATGAAACAGGCATTATTGATTTGGAAACTTGGTATAAAATATCTTATATATATGTTGCTGTTAACAAAATGATCGCTGGTATTTTTGGATAAAAAAAGGACTTTTTTAAAAGTCTTTTTCCATTTCCAACCAATTATCAGGAAATCCGATTTTATTTAATATACTAGTTAAAGGAACAGTATCCACTTTAGCATCTAACAACCCAATTTCATATTCTATTTCTCCAAGGAAGTCCTGGAATTGATTTTCTTCTAACATTTGTTTTAATATTATTACAACGGCAAACAAATCATTTTTACCATAAATATATTCATCATTTTTCTTTTCAATATTTAAATATTCATGACAGTATTGATCTGGTATTGAACGTTGTGTACGGTGTGTATATAGTATGTCCTCGTGTGCACATAGATTTCTAAAATTCGATAAAATATTTAAGTATATGCCTAAAGTTTCAGGATCAGTAGCATATATTCTTGCCATTGATTGCTTATCCTCATATTTCAAAACATTATAAAATTCTGAAACTATTCCGAATGATAAAACTTTTACTAATACCCATAATGGAATATATCCATAATTAGTAGCGTAGTGTTCTGTTGCTGTATGTTGTTTAATATTATTTCTAATTTGTCTTTTCATTTTATTTATAATGTCATTTACCTGTCTTTGTTTTAAAGGTTCAGACGTAAGATTTTTAGCAGATAAATAATCTTTTTCTTTTATACCATATTTTTTAGATAAGTAATAACTTAACATTGATTTGAAATTATTTTCAACAATTAATAAATTTTTAAACATTATATTTCTTATACTTCGATCAAAACAAAAAACAGCATATAACTCCTCAAAAGTTGTTCCTTCAATAAATCTATTGTGCTTAGGGCGCATAAACATTGAACGATATCCATTTAAGAAAAAATAATTTTCTCTAAATAAAATTCTTTGAGTTTCATAATCAGAACGGATCGTTAATCCTTTACTTCTTAAAATTTCTATTTGCTCATCTAGTGTTTTAAATACCTTATTTCGCATACTATCACCTACTATAATTATAGCATAACCAATTTTTATTTTTTTATTTTTACCACTTTAACGTGTAAAGTATTGTCAAAAATATGAAATTATTGATAAAAATAGTTGATTATCCCTTCTATAATGGCTTTACTAAGCTCAATTTGATAATCTTCCTGTTGTAATAAATATCTATCATTTGAATTTGATAAAAATCCTGCTTCTATCAAAACTCCTGGTTTTTCTGTATGTTTATACATATACATATCTTCTATATTCGAACTAGTTCTTTTTGTATTTAAGTTTTTAATTAAACTATCTTGTATATACTCAGCTATTATTTTATTTAAATCATTTATATCATCATAAAAAGTTTGTGCTCCTGACCAAGTAGATGAACTAATTGAATTTAAGTGTATTGATAAATATAGATCACAATTAGAATTATTTACTAATTTGCTCCTATTTAATAAATCACTTTGTTTTCTATAACTAGCATTTGGACTAGCCAAGTCATAGTCACCACTTCTTGTTAAATAAACAGTAGC
>CAYJEO010000005.1:24923-48985 GCA_964369355.1 uncultured Muribaculaceae bacterium
CATATAATCACCTATTTAATTATATGTTATAACTTATTTTATATTTAAGGTTTTGGTATTGCTACTATTTTATCTATTTCATCTATCGAATTTAAAAAATCAGCCATTTCTTGATCTTTTGCATAAACTGTTGACAAATATTTTGCTTCATGGAAAAAACCTGTCATCAAATCTTTTTTAGATATATCTAAAGAACTTATATCTATTGTACTTAAAGATGAGTATTGGAACATATAACTCATATCAACAATACTTGAATAATCGAAAAAAGATATATCTAATTCATTTAATCTATAAGTAATAATAAACATTTGACTCATATTTGTTACATTCGATGTATCAAAATCATTTCCGAATATGATATTTTCTATAGAGTAACCTGAAAACATTAAATTCATATTTGTTACATTCGATGTATCCCATCCCGTTAAATCAATATGACTTAACGCTTCCACTACATGAAACATATGAGACATATTTGTAACGCTACTAACATCTAGATTTATAAAGTCAACTTTATTTAAATAAGTTGTAGAAAACATATATCCCATATCTTTAACATTAGAGGTATTAAATGCTCCATTAAAGTATATTTGATTTATACCAATTTCATTTATATCTGTATAAAAATCATTATATAAAAACATTTCACTACAATCTTCATTAGCTTCAATAATACCATCTTTTTCAATGTATAAGCGATAGTATGTATCTTCTGGAACCAGGTATCCCATTATTGATTTATTTTGTGCTTCTGAAAAATCGTAAACTTCTATAGCATCTGGGTATCCTTCAGGTTTAATTGTAGAATGAAAATCAATAATTCGAATCAGTTTTATATGTTCTTGTATCATTTGATTGAATACAGGGCCAGATACCATAACATAAGATGGCACTTCGCAAGTCTCACTATATTCAAAAGTATACTGTTTAATAGATTCGTCCCACTTATAAATAATACAACCTTCAAAAGTTTTATCTGTTAATGGATTGTTAGGTATTTTATCCAATAGTCCTGCATCTACTATATCTTGGAATTCAAGTTTTTTTAAGACATTATTCTCTATTCCTAAATCATTTTCAGCTGAATAATGATATGCACTATCTAATAATACTTCTATTTGAGTGTTATAAGCACTTTCCTTAGAATTATAAATAACACCCATAATTAATGGAGTAGTTATTGCTAAAATTATAGCTAATACTACCAATACCCCTAATAATTCAATTAGTGTAAATCCTTTTTTGTTTAATCTCATCTGTAACACACCTAACCTATTCTTATAAATTATAGCATAAAAAAAGAAAAATTAATTATTTTCCTTCTTAATATTTACAATTGTTCTGCATAAAGGATATCTTTTACACCCGTAAAACTTATTACCTTTATTATTACCTTTTTTTGCTTCTCTTAAAATCATATCT
The DNA here is from genome assembly GCA_964369355.1 of uncultured Muribaculaceae bacterium. Taxonomy (GTDB): domain Bacteria; phylum Bacillota_I; class Bacilli_A; order RF39; family UBA660; genus CAYJEO01. The sequence goes on from CAYJEO010000005.1 coordinate 26,349, forward strand.
GAACCACATCTTGGACAAATCATTTTTTTATTAAATTTATTTAAATATTTCTTAGGATTTACACTTTGTAGTTCTAATAAATAATTTGCTAGTGATATCATTTCTTTTTCACTAGATTGATTTTTTTTATTATGATGTTCATATATATATCGATTTAATTGATCAGCAGCAACTACTCTATTTTTAATAATTGAAGGTGCATTTTCTTTAGATACTTTACTATTTGGATTTGTAATAACTACTAATGTTTTGTAAGCAGTATCTCCTAGTTTTTCAAAAATAAATTTGTGAATTTTATTATTTAATCTACTACTTAATAAACTAAATAATACATGTTGATGTCTTTCACATTGTGTTAAAGGTGAATATATTTGTTTTGTTTCATTATTAACATTTCTTATAAAACTTCCATCTTGTGTAATTAAAATATCACCTAACATATTTTTACATTCAATTATATATATTTTATCTCTTGTCACCACTAAAAAATCTATTTGTGCTGTTTTATCTTCAAATTCATAATATACATCATGTAATACTAACATAGGCATATTACTATTTTTCAATTCAAATAAAACTTTATTTTCACCATTAAGTCCAAATTTTTTTAATTTGATTTCTTTTTCTAATTTTTCTTTTTCTTCTAATGTATTTGGTATTAATGATTCTAAATATTTTATTTCTTCTTGTAAATTACTTTCTTTAATTATTTTGCAGCCTTTTATTTTATTAAATAACCCCACTATAAAAACTCCTTCCATAAACTAAGGTACTGCATCTAGTTTATTTAATTAAATTATATCATTAATTTTTTAATATTTATATGTTTATATACATTTATTTACACAAAAAAACATACACTGTATGTTTATTTTTCAATTAAAGTATGTTCTTCATACATAATTTTAGTTATATCTTCAATCATTTCGTGAAAAACAGAAAAGAAATTATCTTGTTTTTTAAAATTATCTAATCTAATACTTTCATTTAATAAGACTGAAACACTTTTACTATCAAAATCAAAAGACATCCACACTCCAGTAAAACCTTGATGTGATAAAGCTTTTCTATTTCTTTTAACATAAGAAATATCTATATCAGTATACTTATGCAATCCTGAAAAAGTCATATTACGATTATTAACATCTTTAAAATTATATTCAAATATTCCATCTATGAAACTTTCATCAAATACCTTGTAATCAACTATTAATTTACCAAATTTAATTAAATCTTCAACATTAGAAAATATTCCTGCTGCTCCTGTAATACCAGCAGCAATTCTTGTTTTAAAATCATGTGGCAATCTATTTAAATTAGCATTTCCATATAATACATATCCTTTAGGATTAATTTTAGTATTATTAAGTCCTAACCTTAAAAATAAATCTTCAAAATTTTCTTGTAATGATTTATTAGTTAGATATTCTACTAAAACACCCAATAGACAAAAACCTATATCATTATAATGAGGTCTTTCTTCTAATACTTTTCCTTTTAATAATACACTTTTAAATTCTTCATAAGAATTAGTTAATCTAAGATTTTTTTCTATTTCAATATAATGTTTCATCTTTAACATATCTTTTATAGTTATATCTATATCACAGTCAATATGTTTATTATATTTGTCATTTAAATCAAATAAACCTTTTTTACTTAAAGTATACACTAATGCTAAAGTAAATAACTTAGTCATTGATGCTATATCAAATAATTCATGTTTTTTAAAATTATAATACAGAGTCTTATTATTATATACACCTATTGAAGTATTAGATATTCCATATTTGGTTAAATCATATTTTTTTATAAATTCCATATTATCACCTTAATTAAGTATATAATTATAATAAAAAAAAGACAATAGTCTTTTATATTAATGGTGAAAATATTCTCATGAATGCAAAACCTATCATTTTAATCATTTTATTTTTAACTTTAGGTAAGTTATCAAATGTAATTTGCTCACATTCTTCTAATATATCAACCAAATCTTTTTTAATATCTAATACTGCAGTAGAATCCTTCATCCATACAGCACATTCATAATTTAAATTAAAACTTCTTAAATTTAAATTAATAGTTCCTATTATTGCCTTATCGTTATCACATGTCATCATTTTAGCATGTGTAAATCCTTTTTTATATTCATAAATCTCTACACCATTTTTAAGTAATTTTTCATAATAAGTTCTTGATAAAAAATGCATATATTTATTATCTGTAATAGAAGGTAATATTAATTTTATTCTAGTTCCAGCTTTTGCCGCTATTTCTAAATCAGTTAATATATCATGTCCTGGCGCTAAATAAGGTGAGATTATATTTATCTCTTCTGATGCAGAATTAATCATTAATTTGTATAATGATTCTGCTATTGGTTCTGAGTCTATTGGAGTATCAGTAAAAGGAACTATAATTCCGTCTGCTTTATACGTTTTTGTAGGAGCATAGTTTTCAAATATTTCTAGTTTTCCGGTTACTAAAGTCCACATAGATAAAAACATCATAGTTAAGCTATAAACAGCTTCTCCTTTTAAACGAATAGCAGTATCTTTCCAGTGCATATCAATATCTTTTAAATTGATGTAATTATCAGCTATATTCATTCCACCTGTAAATCCTACATTTCCATCAATTATACAAATTTTTCGATGATCACGATAATTAAAATTTGAATTTACTAAATGTTTTACTGGATTAAACGTTATACATTTAATTCCTTTTTTTCTTAATTTATTAGCAAATCCTAATGGCATAAAAGGTATACACCCTAAATCATCATATATAACTCGTACATCAACACCTTCTAATGCTTTTTTTTCTAAAATATCAACTATAGTATTCCACATTATTCCTTCTTCAATTATAAAATACTCTAAAAAGATAAACTTTTCTGCTTTTTCTAATTCTTTTATCATGGAGTTAAAAGCTTTTTCTCCTATATTATAAAATTTAGTTTGGGTATTAGTATATGGGTAAGAATTTGATGCTTCTAGTAAATATTCCATTTGTTTTTTAGAGTTTATATCTTCTGGTATCTTTACTTTTGTTCTCTTACTATTATTAATAGTTTCTCTTCTTAAATTTTCTATTTGCTTATATAAATCTTTTTCTTTTTTAGATACATATCTTTTACCAAACATTAAATAAATTAACCCTCCAAAGAAAGGCATAAACCAAATAGAGACTATCCATGATAATTTAAAGTCTGGTTTCATATCTTGCAAAATAATGTATAAAGTTGTTGCTATTGATACTATTAATAATAAAGCATATAAAACTAACGGATTATTAAATACATTAAAAATCAAATACAATATATATATTTGTAATACAATTGATGATACTACTATTAATGCTCTAAAGACCATATGCCAAATTAGTTTTTTATTCATATACTTCACCTACTTAATTAAATAATACTACATTCCTTGTAATCTAACAATATTTATTAAAATTCTTATGTAAAGCATTAGTTAAACTGAATCATATCTATTATTTAATCTAAGCATATATTTTCTAAACATATCAACAGGTATTACAGTTAGTGCTAATAAAAACATTATATTAAATTCATTCAATGTTAATCCATTAGTTCTAAATACACTACCACCATAATAAATCATTAGTATTTGAACAATTACTATAAATAAAATAATTAATAAAAATATTTTATTTTTTCTTATATTTGCTAATATATTAATTCTATGTGTTCTTGCATTAAAACAGTTAAATATATCTATAAAAATAAATAAACCAAAGAAAGCTGTCATTAAGTATATATTATTTACATCATTTCTATATAAATTTGCAATAAAATTACTTTTTAAGAAGAAAATACATAATAAACAAGAATATAAACCTGTAAACAAAATACTTCCTAACATATATTTATTTATAATAGATTCATCTTTTTTCTTAGGTAGTTCTTCCATATATTCTTCTAGTGGTGGTTCAAAAGCAAAAGCCAACCCTGCTAATGTATCCATTACCATATTAATCCATAACATCTGTATTACTGTAACTGGTGTATCTATTCCTATAAAAGGTGATACAATTGACAATACTATAGCGCACAAATTTATAGTTAATTGTAAAATTATAAATTTTCTTATACTTTTATAAATAGTTCTTCCATATAAAATAGCTTTTGATATGGATAAAAAATTATCATCTAATATTATAATGTCACTAGCTTCTTTAGATACTTCAGTTCCACTTCCCATACTAAATCCTACATCTGCTTTTTTTAAAGCAGGGGCATCATTAACCCCATCCCCTGTCATACCAACAACTAAGTTTAATTTTTGAGCTAGTTTTACTAATCTTGATTTATCACTTGGTTTACTTCTTGCAACAATTTTTAAATTAGGTAATATATTCATTACTTTATCATCAGACATTTCATTTAATTCTTCACTAGTAATTACTATACTAGTATCATCTAGCATATTTAATTGCTCCGCTATAGAATAAGCTGTTTGTTTATTATCACCAGTTATCATTACCGTTTGAATATGTGCTTTTTTTACTAATTCTAATCCTTTAATCGCTTCTTTTCTTACGTCATCTTTTATTAACACTATCCCAATAAATGTATTGTCAATTGATAACGCTATTACTCTTATTCCTTTTTTGGTATGTTTACTTATTTCATTTTCTATACTTCTTTTATCATTAAATATTTTTTTAAATCCATTACTATCTAAATAAAAACTACATTGTTTTAGTATTACTTCTGGTGCGCCTTTATAATATGTTGTTTTACTTCCATTATCTATTACTACTTTAGAATATTTCAACTTAGAATCAAATGGAGTTTCTTTGATAACTGGATATGTTTTAGATAAATCCTGTAAAAAAGATAATAGTGCCCTATCTGTTGAATTAGATCCTACTACTTTGCAATTATCATAAAAAGATGCATTATTATATAAAATAGATTCTTTAACTATTTTTCCATATTTATTAGTTAAATTTTCATATTTATAATTATTTAACTCATTATCTATAACATTAATTACTTCTAATTTACCTTTAGTTAAAGTACCTGTTTTATCAGTAAATAAAATATTTAAAGAACCTGCTGTTTCTATACCTACCATTTTTCTTACTAAAACATTTTCTTTATACATTCTTCTCATATTAGAAGATAATACTAAAGTAATCATCATAGGCAATCCTTCTGGTACGGCAACTACTATAATAGTAACTGCTAATGTTGTTGCATATAAAATATGATTTAATAAGTAAGGTATATTATTTATATCTATTAAAATATTTTCCATTATAAAATTATTTTGAATTATAAATATTGAAAATAAGTATGAAAAAAACACTAAAAAAGCACCTATATATCCTATTTTTGATATAACTTTAGCTAACCCTAGTAATTTTACTTTTAAAGGACTATCTGGTTGTTTCTCCTGTAGTTCTAAAGCTAATTTGCCATAAAATGTATTTATACCAACACTTTCTACTAACATTGTTCCTTCTTTTGAATATACTACTGTCCCTTTATATAATTTATTTTTTTGCGTGTTACTATATTTATACTTTTCTTTTGTCTCTCCATCTATAGAAGATTCATCTACTGATAATTCACCTTTTACTAAAATACCATCTGCAGGTATTTTATCACCGGCTTGTAAATAAATTAAATCACCTACTACTACATCTTCTTGTTTTATTTCACATTTTTTATTGTTTCTTATTACTTTACATTTTATTTTAGAAGCTTCTTCTTGTATTTTTTCAAATGCTTTATTACTTCCATATTCTGATAAAGTTGATATTAAAGACGCTACTAATATAGCTAGTACTATTCCTATAGTTTCAAACCAATCAAAATGTTTAAATAAAACTATTACTCTAATCACTAAAGCTATTAATAAAATTTTTATTATAGGATCTGATAGACTTTCTATAAAAAGTTTTAATAAATTATCTTTTTTATTAATTATTATTGAATTACTTCCATGTTTTTTTCTACTTTCAATTACTTCTTTTTCATTTAGTCCCATAGATTGTCCTCCTATAAAACTATATTAAGTAAATTTATTTTTAGAATAAAAAAATCCCTTTAAGGGATTAAATTAAGTTATGTTTTTTTAAAACATTATATATACAAGAGTAACTTCTTTTACCATAAAATTTATAAAAACGTCTTATAGAGACATTACTACGTTTATATAAAGTAACAATTTTTAATTCTTCTTCTTCTGTTAGTGCATTAGCAGGTTTTTTATTCTTATTGCCATGTTCAATACTATAATCATTAAACATAACATCTTCTTTTAGTTTTAATATATATTTTTCATGATATCCAGTTATGCTAGCTATTTCTTTATATGTATAAATAGTTTCTTTATTTAATTTCTTTTTAATTAAATCAATTGCTTGTAATTTATTATATTTAGCCATAATATCACCTAATTAAATTATACCATAAAGTAAGTTTTTTGCAAAATAAAAAGATATATTATCCTTTTATTTCTATAGCTACTGTACCATATTTTAATATGTCTTCCTTACTATAATATTGCTCCATATCTTTAGAATCTACTAAATCATTATCATAAATTTTCTTTAAAACAATACAAATTAATTACTTTTATCTATTAATTCAACTTTACCTTGTATTATATCTAAATAATCTTTTTCTGCCTGTGTTAAGTTATTTTGCAAATATATTTCATACTCTCTATGTGCTTTTTCTAATGCTTGTTTATGTGATATGATTCCTTTATTACTTAATATATCTCTTCTAGTCATTTTTAAAAAACCATCTAACTCTTCTACCCATTCTTTCATTGTCATAGTTTTCAAAGTTAATGCCTGTATTTCTGCTACATCAATATAAGCAGAAACAATTTTATTCAACACATCTAATTCTTCTAGTGATAAATAATTTTTTGCTATTTCTATATCATGTTTAGTCGGGAAATTTCCTGTAAAAGTAATTAATCCGATATTTTCTTTTTTATTATCTACTCTATTATATATAATTTCAGCCGCCGTACTTCCATGAGTTGCATAATGCATTTTATTCTGAACAGTTTTAAAAAATTCAATAGTGATAGGATCTTTACTATTATAATCAATACTAGTTGCATAAATATCAAGTATTTTTCTCCAAAATTGTTTTTCACTACTTCTTATATCCCTTATTCGTTGTAACAATTCATCGAAATAAATACTCTTTGAATTATTTTTTAAATAATCGTCATTCATAGCAAAACCTTTTGTTAAATATTCTTTTAATATATTAGTAGCCCACACTCTAAATGTCGTTCCCATTAATGATTTAACTCTATATCCTACAGCTAAAATTAACTCTAAATTATAGTAAGTAGTAGGTTTTTTAGTAAATTCGGAATTTCCGAATTTACTACTAACCCGATTTATTTCTAATTCACCTTCACTGAATATATTTTTTATATGCTCATTTATAGTTGATGCGCTTCGGTCATATAATTTAGCAATTTGACTTTGAGATAACCAAATATTACCTTCTTCAAAAATACAATCAATATTGATTTTACCATCACTTGATTTAAAAATTATTATATTAGATTTATTATCCATAAGTTAAACCTCCTGTTAAGTTAATTATATATTTATCATTAATCATAGTCAAGCATAAACCGAACATTAGTTTATTAAAATTAAAATACTTTTTCTTTTTTATAATTAAAAAAAGACTAATTATTAGTCTTAATTTCTATAGCAACTGTACCATATTTTAATATGTCTTCATTACTATAATATTGCTCCATATCTTTAGGATCTACTAAATCATTATCATTATATCCAATTGATACTTTATCAAAAGCATTATACATTTCTTTAAAATCCTTAAAGTAGTATAAATTAATAACTTCTTTATTTAGTTCTTCTGCATTTTCTCTACTTATAAAAGTAATTATATCTCCTACTTTTATAGTTTGTCTTTTTTCATCATTTAATCTCATTTCAATTGTTTTAGTTCCACTTTTAATTAAATTAAATGGTTCTTTATGTAAACGCATTATATGTTTTTCCATGTTACCTCCTTATATTTTTTTATAAGTTTCTTTTAATATTGAATATAAATATAAATTAACTTCTTTACTAGTAATTTTATTTATATAATTTTTATACCCTGCTAATTGTTTAATATAAGATTCATCATCTATATTAGATAATTTATAATCTATAATATCAATATAATCATCATGTTCAATTAATAAATCAATTATTCCATGATACATATTATCATCTTCATACATAAACTCATATTCTTGATATATTTTTTTATTTTTAATATCTAACATAAATTCACTTTTTAAGAAACTATTTACTTTGTTTTTTAAGAAAGTATTTTCTATAAAACTAGTATTAATATTATTAAAATCTAGAGTTTCTAAAATATTATGGAACTCAAGCCCCAAATTAATATTATTAATATCTTCTTTGGTTAGTAGCGTATTTATCTTTTTAGAAAAACTTAATTCTTCTACTTCTTGATTTTCTATTTCAATTTTTCTATTTTCAATTACTTCATTATTACTTTTAATCTTAGTTAAATAATTATTATTACTTACTATATAATCTTTAGTTAAATTAGCTTCAACATCTTTATAATAAGTATTTATATAATACTTACACATACTTAAAAAATCAGCAAAATTTTTAAATCTTAATTTTTTATATAAAGGAGTATATTGTAAGGGTTCATCTTCTGACTTAGGTAGCACAATAATCATTTTTTCTTTTGCTCTTGTAACAGCAACATAAAATAATCTTATTTTTTCTGATATTTCTTCTTTATTATAATTACTAATATATAAATCTTTATAAATAGTAGAACCTATTCCCTCTTTAAAATAAGGTGCTATTATTCCATATTTATTATCATATATAAATCTATCTTTTGCTTCTTGCATATTAAAATTTTTATATAATCCAGCATAATAACAAACATTAAATTCTAATCCTTTAGATTTATGAATAGTCATTATTTTAGCACTATCTGATGCTGTTTGACTTGCTTCAAACTCTATTTTTTCATTATTTTTAACTACATTTTCTAAATAAGATCCAAATTCTATTGGATTGTAATTTAAATTAGATGCTATATCTAATATTTTAGAAATTCTAACAACACTAGATTCTACATTACCTAATTTTATTATTTTATTATAAAAATCAAATTCATTTATAATAAGTTCTAATATTTTTTTAATTGATAATTTATTTAACTTACTAGATATTAATTTAGTTTTTTCGAATATATAAGTATTTTTATAATTATTAGATGTAATAATTTCATGTATTTCATTATCTGTTAATTTATGTATAAAACTTCTTGCTATACTTAAATAATAATGTTTAAATTCACTATCTAATTGTTTATTATATATTTTAATTGCAAGTAATAAAATATTTTTTAAAACTATTATATCTTGTTCAGTAGTTAGTTTTTCTGTTTTATATAAAGTAAGAGGTATTTTATAATATTCAAATATTTTTTTATAAGTTAAGAATGCATCTGATCTATCTAATAAAACAGTAAAATCAGATGGTCTTGCATCTCTTAGGCAATCAATATTTTTATCATAAACTTGATATTTATTATTTATTTTATCAGTTATGTCTTTTGCTATTATAAAAGCTTCTACTTCTTTTTTATCATACGATTTATCACTATGAACATATTCATACACTTCCATATTATCATCGTGATCTGCTTTATTTTTAGTATATGTTGAATTACCAAATACCATTTGATGTGACTCTTTATAATCAGCCCCACCTATATAATCATCCATCATTACATTAAACATTTCGTTTATATTGTATAATACTTCTTCTCTTGATCTAAAGTTTTTAGTTAAATCTATTTTAATCCCTACACCAGTAGAATAAGTATCATATTTTTCTTTAAAAATATATGGATTAGCATTTCTAAATCTATAAATAGATTGTTTAATATCTCCTACCATGTAAGCATTATTTTCACTTATTAAAGATATAAACTCTTCTTGTAAATCAGAAGTATCTTGATATTCATCTACTAGTATTTCCTTAAAAGTGTTTTTTATTTCTTCTCTTACATTATTATTTTCTTTAATAACATTAATAGCCATTATCGCTATATCAGTAAAGTCAAATAAATCATTTTCATATTTATATTTTTTTAATTTTTTATCAAATATATTTATTATTTCTAAAATAGCTAAAACATATTTTTTAGAATTATAAATTGATTCTTTTATTTCTTCTGTTGATTCATATTCACATATTTTAATTACTTTATCAATACTTTTTTTTATATTATCTTTAATTATTTTTGCTTCTTCATCTGAATCTTTTGGTATTCTAGGAAGTTTTATATCTAAGTTTTGTTTTATTTCGTCATATGTAGTAGACTGTAATACCTTATCTAACATATCTACTATAGAGTATGCATATTCTCCTGTTGTATATTGTTCTAATAAAGTAGTTTGTTCTTTTACTTCTTCTACTTTCATTAATATTAATTTAATATATTCTAATATATCATCATTAATTTTTTCTTCATTAAAATATTTATCTATATAAGTATCTAAATACTTTTGCTTTTCACTTAGTAAATCTAATTTATTATTAATATTCATTACATATTTTTTAACATCTTCATCATCTTTAGTGCATAAATCGTTAATTAAATTTAAAAATACTTCATTATTACTTTCATATAATTCATTAAAAGTTTGATCTAATATTTCTTTTTTCTTTATTGATAATAAAGCTGAATCTACTATTTTCGGAGAACTAGTAATATTAAGTAAGTAATGATATTTTTTAACTATAGATAATGAAAAACTATCAAAGGTTGTTATATAGGCATTATCTATATAATTAAGTTGATCTTTTAATGAAGATTGTTTTTTAATAGCTGATCTAATTCTATCTTTCATCTCTCCTGCTGCAGCATTTGTAAATGTTAAAATTAGTAAGTTTTTAATAGAATCTCCATTTAATAATTTTGTTATTACACGTTCTGTTAAAACCGCTGTTTTACCTGAACCTGCTCCTGCTGATACTATTATATTTTTTCCACTTAAGTGGATTGCATCCATTTGCTCACTTGTCCAACTAGGCAATATCATCACCTCCTAAAAATGATAAATCTTCTTGTTTTTTTAAATTTACTAAGTTAGATTCATTCATATAGCATATATCACTAAATTCACAAAATTTACAAGATTTATTTTCATTGTCAATTTTTTTAGGATTTATATCAAAGTTTGCTTCTATTATATTTTTATAAGCATTATCTATATGTTTGTCTACTAATTTAATAATTTCTTCTATTTGATTATTATTTAATACTTTTGAATATGAATAAAATCCATTTTTGCTTACTTTCATTGATTTAATAACATTAGAATCTATATAACTATTATCAAATTTAGATAATATATCAAAATCAGAATTACTATATCCTTGTAGTTTTAATTGATCTTTTTTAGCTTCTAAATAATTTTTCTTAATATCTCTAGTTATTTCTTTTGGTAATATTTTTTGTAAGTAAAAACCTGCTATTTTATAATCTTTAAAATTTGAATTTTTAACTAAATATAAATAAACTGGTAATTGTAAATCAAGTCCGTGTATTATATTATTAAAGTTAAAATCAGGTGTTCCTGTTTTATAATCTATTATAGCTAAAGTATTATCATCGTGTACTATTTTATCTACAAATCCTATAAATGATAAGTCTTGTTTTTTTATTTCTACTTTATGCTCTGTTAATACATTTTTTAAGTCTATAAATTTATTTTGATTTTTTATAGTTTCTATTATAAATTCTAAATCTTTTTTTAATTTATTTAAGAAAAATAATTGTTTAGAATCTTCATATGTTTTATTTTCTTCATATTTATCTAAACTTAAATTATCTTCTAAACATAAATGAAATAAATCTCCTATTTTAGCACTAAAACTTTGTTTAAAATCTCCTATTTTTAAAATATTATTTAAATAATATCTATATGAACATTTATAAAAATTATCCATTGATGAATATGATAGTCTTATATTTTTATTTATATTTTTAATATCATTTGTATATTTATTATCGTAAGTATTATAATCTATTTTGTAATTACTATATAGTAAGTCTAAATCTTTTTCTATTGTCCCATATTTTACTAAATTATCTATTTTTTTTGCTAATAAATATTCGTTATATTGTTTTGAATATGTAGTATATGTTTTATCATATTTCATATATTCTAAATCTAGTTCATCTGATATTGATGATATATAAAATTCATCTTTTCCATTTTTTATTTTATATGAAATAGTTAAATTATTAATCTTATTTATTAAATCAATAGTATTTTGTTTTTCGATTTTATTTAAATTAACTGATGTGTCAAAATTAAGATTTGAGTCATCACTAAAATATCTTTCATCTTTTTTTATTGTTGGAATTTGTCCTTGGTTAAAGTTTATTAAAAATACATATTCATCTTTTATTTTATCTAAGGTTGTTATTTCTATTTTGTTTTTTAATTGCTTTTGTTTTAATTTAGTATTTTTAAATATATTTGTAAGTATTTCTTTAGCTTCACTTAAATCATCTAAGAAGTAAAATTCATTTATTATATTTATAATTTTATTATATATAATTAATTCTTCATTTTCTAATTTAAATTTTTTAGATATATTTTCTAGTACTTCTTTATCTTCTATATTATTTAAAAAATATGATGCAATTGTTGTTTCATATAAAGTAATTTCATTATCAATAGTGATTGGAATATTAAAATATTTAAATATTATTTTTATTTCGTTATAGTATATATCTGATACATTTACTAATTTTATATCATTTATATTTACAGTTTCTAATAACTCACTAATTTGATTAGCTATAAAAAAAACTTCTTCTTCAACATTATTGAATTTATAGATACTATGTTTACTTGCCTGTATGTTTTTTTCTATTATTTCAACATTTGTAATAGTTTTTAATAAATTTATTGCATTAATTTGTCTATTATTTAGGTAAGAATATCCATCGATAACTACATTTGTGTTTTTTAAGTAGTTTTTAAAAAAATTATCATAGATTAATAGGTTATTTTTATCTAAATATTCTTTTATTTCTTTTAATTTGTCCATCTTTACATCATTTACATCTTGAATATTGTAAAGGGCATCTAAGTATGTTTTTGCTACATCATATTTTATTTTATAATTAGTCATTAAATAAAATATAGTTTTATTATTATAGTCAAAATATAATTTTTTATATAGTTCTTCAAATGTCATATATTTAATATTTTGTAATTTATTTGAATTTTTTAGTATGTGTGATTCTTTATTAGAAGTTATTAATAATGTTTTCATATTTCACCTATTTCCTATATATATTATACCATTAAAAAAAGAAATTTTTTAATTTCTTTTAGTAGTTATTATTTATAAAATATACTTTGTACCATATTAAGAACATGTAGATAGTATATATTTTTCTTCCGTTTTCTTTTCCTTTATTAAAGTGATCATCTAATAATTTATTTAATCCTTTTTTACTAAAGAATTCTTCTACAAAATCTTCATTGAAAAGTTCTTTTACTTTGTTAAAATATTTTTCTTCTCTAATCCAGTGATGGAAAGGTACTGGGAATCCCCATTTTGGTCTTTTTGCCCATTCTTCTGGTAATATATCTTCTGCACATTTTCTTAATATATGTTTTGTTGTATTATTTTTTATTTTATGTTTAACAGGTATTTTTCTTGCTACTTCCATAACGTCTTTGTCTAAGAATGGAACTCTTAGTTCTAAGCTATGAGCCATAGTCATTTTATCTGCTTTAAGTAATATGTCTTCTAACATCCATAAATGCATATCTACATATTGCATTTTTGTTATATCATCTTTATCTTTTACTTTGTCAAAAAATTGTTTTGTTATTTCTCTATATTTATATGAGTCCATATATTTTTTATTTAAAATACCTTTTTTTTCTTTTTCTTCAAATATTAAAGATGAACCTGTGTAGTATTCTTCTACTGGTAATCCATTTTTAATTAAGAATTTTCTACCTTTAAACCTTGGTAAGTTGTATGCTATTTTGCCTACTGGATATCTTAAAAATTTTGGTATTTTTCTATATTTTAAATCAGTTGCAGATAATGCATAAGTTTCATATCCTGCGAATAATTCATCTGCACCTTCTCCAGATAATACTACTGTTACATCTTGTACAGCCATTTTTGATAAGAAATATAATGGTACTGCTGACGCGTTTGCATGTGGTTCATCTGAATGATACATTACATCTTCTAAACTGTCAAAAAATTCATCTGCTGTTATTAATTTACTTTCGTTTTCAATTTCCAACATACCTGATAAGTCTTTTGCTAATTGAGTTTCGTCAAAGTTTTTTCTTTCAAATCCTACTGAAAATGTTTTAGTAGGCATTAATGTTTTTACTATATAACTTGAATCTACTCCACCTGATAAGAAAGCTCCTACAGTTACATCTGAAATTCTATGTTTTTTAACTGAATCTTCCATGACTTCTTTTATTTGTTTTACATATTCTTCTTCTGTTTTATCTGTTGTTTCATATTTAGTATCATAGTATTCTACTATATTCATTTTACCATTTTTATAAGTATAGTAGTGTCCTGGTTTTAATTTATAAACACCTTTGAAAAATGTTTCATTAAGTCCTGAAAATTGGAATGTTAAATATGGTCTTAATGCTTTTTCATTTAATTCTTTTTTAAAATTTGGATGTCCTAAAAAAGATTTGATTTCTGATGAAAACATAAATGTACCATTTTGATTAGTATAGTAATATGGTTTAATTCCGAAATGATCTCTTGCTCCAAATACTTGTTTTTTCTTCATATCATATATTGCAAATGAAAACATTCCTCTAAGTTTTTTTACTATATTAACACCATACTCTTCATAACCTCTTAAGATTACTTCTGTATCTGTTTTTGTTTTGAATTTATATTTTTTTGATAGTTCTTTTTTTAATTCTAAATAGTTATATATCTCACCATTAAAAATAATTACTGTATCGTTATTATCGTTAAATATTGGTTGTGAACCACCTTCTAAATCTATTATGCTTAGTCTTCTAAATCCGAATGCTACTAAGTCGTCTGTAAAATATCCTTCACTGTTTGGTCCTCTGTGAATTATTTTTTTACTCATTTCTCTTATTATGTTATCTTTTTCTTGTTTTGGTTTATTATCGATAAATCCTGTAATTCCGCACATATTGACCTCCTATTTTTATTGCTATTTAATTATATCATATTTTATTTATTTAATCTTAAATTACTTATAGAGTTTTTTAATTCTTTTACAAATATATTTATTTCTTCTTCTGTTGTGTGATGTGATAAGCTTATTCTTACACTTGTATTTGCATAGTCTAAGTTATTAGTAACTGCTAGCACTGCTTCACTTCCGGCACTAGTAGCACATGCTGTTTTTGTTGAAATAAATATGTTTTTTTCTTCTAATGAATGTAATAGTGATTCTGGTTTTATTCCATTAACACTTATATTTATAATATTTTTTATACTAAATTCATTACTATTTATGTGAATATCCATTTGTTTTAATTCATTAATTAATTTTTCATTTAATATTTTTATTTTTTCTTGTTTATCATCAAACTTATCAAACATTAATCGTAAAGCTTTTGCTAGTGAAACTATTAATTCTGCTGATGGTGTTCCACTTCTATATATGGTAGTACTTTTACCACCATGTATAATTGGAGTAATATCTATATTTTGTTTTTTATATAAAAAACCAATTCCTTTTATACCATATATTTTATGAGCTGATGCTGAAGCTAAATCTATATTTGTTAAATCTATTTTTATCTTTCCTAATGATTGTGTAATATCAGAATGAAAATAACATTTTTTATATTGTTTTACAATTTTAGCAATCTGTTCTATATCTTGAATTATTCCCACTTCACTATTAACATGTGCTATCGTAACTAAAATAGTTTCATCTGATATTAATTCTTTCAAATGCTCTATATCTACTTTACCATTTATTAAATTAACATAATCTATTTTATATCCTTGTTTTTCTAAATAGTTTAAAGGTTCATTAATAGATGAATGTTCTAATTTAGTTGTTATTATTTGTTTTCCTCTATTATATTTTAAAATTCCAAAAATAGCAGCATTATTTGCTTCGCTTGCTCCTGATGTATATATTATTTCGTCTGGTTTAACTTTTAACATATTTGCTATTTGATCTGTTGCAGCATTAATTAACTTATTGGTTTTACTTCCTAAACTATGTAATGAGTTTGGATTTGCATAATATTCTTGTGCTACTTTAGTAAAACTTTTTATTACTTCTTCGTCTGCTTTTGTTGTTGCGGCATAGTCTAAATATATCATTTTATCTCCAACTTTCTTTAGGTATTATATCAATAATTTGACTTATTTTCAAATAATTGATAATATTATTAGGCTTCACGAAAAAAGCAAGAGGTGTAAAGTGAATTTAAAAATTAAATATATCATTGGAAGTTTATTAGTTGTTTTTTTAATAACTATTGCTTATAATTTCAATGAGCAAAAACAAAGTTTTCATGTATTTGATAATACTGAAATAGACTATGTTAGTGATGATCAATATTTTGTTACTAATAATCGTATAGAAGTTTATGATGGTTTAATATATGAAGAATTAGTTTTAAAACTAGATAGTTTTTTAAAAGGACATTTAGCTGGTATGGGTTATATGTATGCTGATTTATCTTTAAAATATGGCGTAGATCCTTATTTAGCTGTAGCTATTAGTATGCATGAGACTGGTTGTAACTGGAATTGTTCTTCCTTAACTGTTATGTGTAATAACGTTGGTGGACAAAAAGGTGGTCCTGGTTGTAATGGCGGTTCTTATAAAGCATTTAATACTTTAGAAGAAGGTATTAATTCGTTTGTTTATAATATTTATCATAATTATGTTAGATATGGCTTAACAACGGCTTCTTTAATGAATCCGAAATATGCAGCTGATCCTGAATGGGCTAGTAAAGTTAATAATTACATTTACCAAATGAAAAACTATTAGTATGAAAAAAGGTTAGATAATTTATCTAGCCTTTTTATTTTACTTTTTTATATACTTTATCTACTTCTTCTTTGTTACCTTCAATTCCTATTACATTCATTACTTCAGGCGATGTATATTTATCTATCTCAAATTTAATATTTTCTTTTTCATATACTGTTCTAGTTCTATCTAGTGTTTTTAATAGTTTCAGATTTAAAAACTCAATTATTGATTCTATTTTTTCTAAATCTTCTTTTTTTACTTTTAATGGTAAAGTTTCTTTTCTTATCTTTAATATATCTTCTGTTTCATTATTAGCTTTAAAATCAAAAATAATTTCTTCTTTACCATCTTTTATAGTAGTAGTTATTCTTGCCATTATATCTGTTTCATTTTTATATAATTTTCTTATTTGTCTATTTTGGTTTATTTTTTTATAGTTATTATCTTCACAATATTTAATATATTTATCTATATTGTCTACTTTAAAACTATATTCATATTCTTCGTTATACTTCATAATATCACCTCTTCTATCATTATACATAAATATATAAAATAAAACAACTATTTAAGTTGCTCTAATTGTTTTTGTTTATTTTTAGTTTTAAATTTATTATTAAATATATCATTTACAAATTTAAAAGTAGTCATAAAACTAGTTTTTACATCAATATTTAATTCTGTCCATATTTCATATTCATCGAATTTTGCTTCTGGATTTTCAATTAGTGATTCATCTTTTATTCCATACCAACATATGTAAAAATTTTGCATATCTGAAGCAATTTGTAATATATAATGTATGAAATGACCTAGTAATTCATAGTGATCTTTTTCTTCTATATTATCTACTAATATTTGCACTAATTCTTCTATAGTATATTCTTTATTTTCTAAAGTTATATTTAGTAATGATATTTGATATAGTGTATATTTTTTTAATTCTTTATTTACTAATTCTTTTTTTTCATCAATATCAGCCTGCCAATATCCTTGTTCTACTATATTTTTATCTATTACTCGATATATATTTTTTGTATCAATCATAATTACCTCCAATGTTTTTGTATTATAGCACCATATATATTTATTGTCTATCAGATAATTTTAATATGTTTTGTATAAATTCATTTTTACCTGCTGTATATGATTTTCTGTCATTTTTATATTTAATTGCTAATTCTTTTTTTAAGGCTTCATATTCTAATTTTACTAATTCGTTTTCATTTAAACAATCTCTAAAAAATATAGTATCTTTATATCTTTTGCTTTTGTCTTCCATTATGTGTATTAAATGAGTTGTTTTATCTTTTTCTTCAATACATAAGAGTACTTCATCCAATACTTTATTTTCATTTATTATATATCCTTTTTTATTGTTTAGTAATTTTTTATAATAAGTCCATTCTTTTAAATTATCAACTGTTAAGGAAATATCTATAATAGGTTTGGCTACTATATTTTTTATTGCGGTAGAACCTATGTGTTCAATTTTTATATATTCATCTTTAAAAATTATTTCTAATTCTTTTTTTATATCTAAAAATAAATTATTCCAATTATTATTTTGTTCTAGATTAACAATATTTTTATTCATTTAAACACCTCTTTTGATATTATAGCATATTAAATAATTCTATTTATGTTATAATTATATTAATATACAGGAGTGATTTTATGATACAACAAATATTATTATTAATTATTTTAATATTTATAAATGCTTTTTTTGCAGCAACAGAAATAGCTTTTGTTTCTTTAAATGATTTTAAAATAAAAGAGCAGGTAAAAAAGGGAAATAAAAAATCTAAAAAAATATTAGATTTATTACAAAAACCTAGTCAATTTTTAGCAACTATTCAAATAGGGATAACATTAGCAGGATTTTTATCATCTGCTTTTGCTGCTAGTACATTTGCAGAAAAGTTGTCCCCTATCTTAAATGACTTTATTCCTTTATCACTTGATACATGGAACTCTATTTCTATTATATTAATAACTATTACTTTATCGTTTTTTATGTTACTGTTTGGGGAATTAATTCCTAAACGAATTGCTATGAAACATGATGAAAAAATTGCTTATTTTTCGGTAAACATCATTAGAGTAATATATAATATTACAAAACCGTTTGTATATTTATTAACAACTATCACTAATAGTGTGTCTAATTTATTTGGAGTAAGTTCTTATGAAGATGCTCATATAACAGAAGAAGAAATAAGAATGATTATAGATCAAGGTGAAGAAAAAGGTGCTATTAAAAAGTATGAACAAAGACTTTTAAAAAATGTATTAAAATTTAATGATATAAAAATTAAGGATGTTTGTATTAAAATAGATAAAGTATTTACTTTAAATTCAAATTTAACTATAGAAGATACTATAAAGAAATTAAAAAAAGATGGATACAAATATAGTAGAATTCCTTTATATGAAAATAACGAATTTATAGGTGTTTTATATACTAAAGATTTAATTAAAAATTTAAACAATCCTTCTTTATTAATAAAGGATATAATGCATAAACCATTAAAAATATCTGGTGATGAATATATTATATCTGCTTTTAATAAAATGAAGAGAAATAAAAATCATTTATTAATAGTAACTGAAAATAATATTAATATAGGAATCATTGCTTTAGAAGATGTTTTAGAAGAAATATTTGGAAATATCAGTGATGAATATGGATTATAAAAAGATATCAATTTTTGATATCTTTTAATCTTCATAATAATAATCATCTTCGTCAACCACTTCTTCTTCGAAGTCATAGTCTTTATAAAATCCTTTTTTTATTTCTTGCTTTTCTAATTTATTTAAGTGAGTATAGCTCTTTTTTTTAGCATTTTTATTTATTTGGTTAAATATTAAATTAAAAGTTAATACAAAAAGATTTATTATTCCAGAAATTGTTGCAAAAATTAAAAATGACACAAATTTTTTTGCTACATCTGTATTATCATTTTTTCTTCTTTTAGCCATGTTATCACCAACTCAAATGTATTATAACATATTTAACAATTCATTTAAAATTAAAATAAAATTGTTAATTTAATGTTATTTTGTAATTTTAAACAAAAAATAATATACTTTAAACATTTTCTTTGACATTTCTGTGGAAAGGTGTATAATAAAACAACACGAAGGAGGTATACTGTGGAAAATTGTAATAAAATTCAATCACTTAGTATAGAAAAAGATGACTTAAATAATTCAACTATAATAATAGATGAACTTGGAAATATGGAATTAAGCACGATAACTAATAATCAGACTTGTAACATCATAGAAGTTACTACATTAATTAATAACGGTGATTCTACTATTTTTAACTATTCTAAAGATTATATTAAAGTAAATGGGAAATCTATTGATAGAAAAGTTAATTATACAGTTAATTCAAACGATTCAACATCTATTTCAAATTTAGATATATATAAACTAGGTAAATTTATATCAAATTCTGAAAAAGTAGAAAATAAAACTTTAGCAGAAGTCTTAGAAAACGATACAAATTTAACAAGTCAATTAAATATTTTTAAAGAAGATGTAAATGAAATTATCGGTACAAGTTATTTAAAAGAATTATTAAAAGACCATTCTGATTATGAAGCTATTCAAGTTTTATTTCCAGAATTTACAACTAAAAAATCATATTCAATTGCTGATTAATTACTTTTCCTGTGGAAAGTGTAAAACTCTAATTAATTTTAGAGTTTTTTTATTATTTATAATATGTTATACTATTCGCAGGTGAAAAAAATGACTTATAAATTCGATGAAAATATATTAAATAAAGATAAACAATTTAACTTATGTTCTAACGACTCTTATAAAGAAGAATTGAGAATATTAAATCCATCTTATATTAATGAATGTGGAAGTATTTATTATGATGGGAATAATCATTCAGATAACGATATCCTTTATTACACTAATAATAAATTATCACTTTTCATCAAAGAAGAAAATAAAAAGTCATTATTTGAAAATGAAATACAAACTATTGATAAACCTTTAATACTAAAAATTAATGATCATAACTTATTAAAACCATTAGATGTTCATAAATATTTCCATATTTATAGTACAATAAAAGATAACGATTTAATGTTTAGTAAGGATGCTTTAATGCTTTGTAAAAGTATTGAACAAACAAAACAACAAATTAATAAAAAAATTAACTATTTACTTAGTAAAACAAATGATAAAAAACAATTATTAATAAACTTATTAAGTACATTTAACATTAATGTTAATAATATAAATTACACATCTCCTTATATACCTTTTGTAAGTGAAGATATTAATAATATAGATGAAGTAATAAAAAAAATAGTTGTTGATACTTTGGTATTATATATAGGATTAGATAAAATAGAATCATCTAAAGAAAAAACAATAACAACTACTAAAAATAATATCTATGAAACTTATTTTAATTATATATTAATGGATTTTGATATAGTTAAATTAAAAAGATTATTATATGATGAAAACACTAATGATTTTTATTATGAACATAATAATACTTTTATTAATAGAAATGAAGTTAAGTATGAAGAAGAAATTAAATTAATTAAAAAATCTGTACCACTTAAAGACAGACATAACTTTTTTATATAATTTCTTATACTATCATATATGGAGGGTGATTTATGGATAATTTAGATATATTTGAACTATTCGATAATAGCAACACAAAATTTACTTATGAAAATTTTTTATGCATTATAGGTGAAAATATTGACAAAGTAATAGCAAGTGGAATTGGCGATAAAACTTATTGCTCCGACATAAATGAATTAGGAGATAATATTTCTATAATTTGCAACGATAGCGGAATCTTTAATACAACTAAGAATATATTTTTGTTTGATAACTATGGTGAATTTTTTAATGATTTACTTGTAGACTATCAATTATATCTTAAATTATATTATCAACATAAAAAAATTTATGAAAAATTAATACTGTCTATATCTAAGCAAGATGGCAAATGGACTGAACATTTTAGTCCAGTTAATAATAAAATAATAACAATTGATAAACAAGCAATAACTTACTTTTTAAATTGTATTGCCAATAATAAACTAGAAAACCTAGAAGAGATATATACACCAGATTTGATTTTTTTAAGAGAAAAGTTTTTTATATCACTATTATCTGAGTTATTTGAATCGTATACCAATGGAATTGACTTAATAAATAAATTAACTGATTTTAGATACGTTTTATACAATAACAAAAATAAGATATTAACATTACGCAATATAAATACTGATTTTGAAGTTGGTTTAAATAATAATAGTTTAGTCATAGGTAATTGTTTGGATGATTTTGAAACAGTAACTGAAACTAAAAAAGTAAATCAAAAGATATTAACATTAGATATTAAACAAAATACTAAAGAATTGTTTAAAAATATAAAATAAAAAGTTGATAGAAATTAATCTATCAACTTTATTTTTTTAATGGGGCGACTAGAGGGGATCGAACCCTCGAATAACAGAACCACAATCTGCCG